>JAEZKH010000044.1 GCA_023415515.1 Actinomycetes bacterium | reverse complement strand
CATCAGGATGGCACCGGCGACCCCGGCCACCCAGATCCAGCGCCGGTCCAGCTTCTCGTGATAGTCGGCGGGGTATTCGTAATCGGCGTCGTAACCGTCGGCGTCATAGCCGTCGGAGTCGTAGTTGTCTACCCCGTACGTATTACGTGAGTACTTTTCGTCGGCGTAAACCCGGCCCGCGTAGTCGGTGCCGCCGTAGGCGCCTCGGCCGGAGGCCTCGCCCGAATCGCCGGAGCGGGAATGCCGATCGGTCGGGTAGTCCGAGCCGAACCGCGGTTCGTCGTCGATGCCCACACCGGAATCGCGGCCGGACCGGTAGCTGTTGCCCGAGTATCCGTCACGCGTTGTCGAATATGGTGAATATTGCCTGCTCATCACGTAATTCCCAGATCGTTTCGGTACGTACCCGGCCGATGCTAGTGGTGCAAAAGTTACGGATGATGTTGACTCGCTCTCGGTCCGATAACGGTCCGGCGTCGGTCTGGTCAGCGTGATTCGCTCACGGCGCAACGGTCGCAGCCCGCCTCGCTGCCATCCGCGCGGCACTGTCCACTAGCCTGATTGAACGCATCGCCACACAACCGAAGGGGTCTAAAAGCGTGGACATCAAGATCGGGGTCGCCGACAGCCCGCGAGAGCTGGTCATCAGCAGCGCGCAGACACCCGACGAGGTGGAAAAGGCGATCGTCGACGCGCTGGGCGCGTCCTCGTCCGTGCTGTCACTGACCGACGAGAAGGGGCGCCGCTACCTCGTGCAGGCGGCAAAGATCACCTATGTCGAGATCGGCCCGAGCGACGCCCGCCGCGTCGGCTTCGGCACCGTCGGCGCCGAGGCGCTCAAGGACTAGGACCTGGTGAGCGGCACGTGTGACAGTCCGCCCCAGGCGAACTGAACCGTGCCGTTGATCGCGTCGTCCTTCGAGATCGGCCGGTCGTTGTTCAACCAGTAGCGCGCCGAGTCGACGCTGACCGCGACGAGTCCGACGGCGATCATTCGCGCGCGATGCGCCTCGAGGCCGGAATCGCGGCTGATCAGGTCGAACACCGCGTCGGTGCAGGACTCCGTGGCCACCTTGACCTGCGCGGCCACCTGCGGTTCGGACACGTAGTCGTTTTCGAAGATCAGCCGGTAGCCCTGACCGTCGTGCTCGATGAAGTCGAAGAACGCCGACACCGCCGCGCGCAGCCGCTGCCGGTTGTCGGTGGTGGTGCGCAGTGCCTGGCGGACGCCCGACACCAGGTTGTCGACATGCTGGGCCAGCACCGCGAGATAGAGTTCCAGCTTCGACGAGAAGTGTTGGTAGAGCACGGGTTTACTGACACCGGCGCGGTCGGCGATCTCATCCATGCCCGCGGCGTGGTATCCCCGGTCCACGAAAACCTCACTGGCGGCGCCGAGTAACTGTCCGCGGCGCTCGTCACGAGGCAGCCGACCACCACGCCGATTGGCGGTAGACGAACCACCCCTCGATTCGGTGGCGTTGGCGAGATCGCTCATCAGGTCCTCTATCTGGAATGTTCGCATCGACACTACTACTCGGGCATGAAACGACGCGCCGGGACTGCACGCAGCACCGTCGTCCGCAGGTGGGCGATGGCGCGTCTGAAGTGCCGGATCGGCGGTCTATGCCATCCTGTTTCGGTGACCTACGAGCCGGGGCGTCGCACGCGAAGCGCCGGCGGCCAGCCGCGTCGCGACCCGGTATCCGACAGGGGCCGAGTTCCCGTGCTTCGCGACGAGTGGCGTGAGCCGCTGCGCGCGCAACGCGATCCGCTCACCGAGAGCGGTGGAAGGCCGAGGTCGAACCGCGATGAGCGGCGCCGGTGGCGCAAACAGTCCTGGCTGGGCAGGTTCGTCTCCACCTACGGCTGGCGCGCCTATGCACTGCCTGGCCTCGTCGCTCTGACGGTGTGGGTGGTGTACACGACCGTCACGGGTACCAGCGGGCCGGTCCCCGACGAGGACCAGGGTCCTGCGCAGGGGCCGCCGACCCTCGGCGCGGCGAGCACGGCGATCGTCGGTGCACCGCCGAAGGGCCTGACCCAGTTCGACGCCAATCTGCCGACCGGCATCCTGCCCGACGGCGGGCCGTACACCGAGGCGGGCGCCAAGACGTGGCATATCGTGCCGGGCTCGGACCCCAAGGTGGGCCAGGGTACGACGAAGACGTTCACCTACACCGTCGAGGTCGAGGACGGTGTCGACACCACGACGTTCGGCGGCGACGAGAACTTCGCCAAGATGGTCAGCCAGACGCTGAGCAATCCGAAGAGCTGGACGCACAACCCGCAGTTCGCCTTCACCCGGGTCGACGGGACCTACCAGGGCGAGCCCGACTTCCGGGTGTCGCTGACCTCGCCGATGACCCTGCGCGAAGGCTGCGGCTACGAGATCCCGATCGAAACGTCCTGCTACAACCCAAACTACGCGCCCGACGGGCAGCCGAGGGTCTTCCTCAACGAGGCCAGGTGGGTACGCGGCGCGGTGCCGTTCCAAGGCGACGTCGGTGCCTACCGCCAGTATCTGATCAACCATGAAGTCGGCCACGCGATCGGCTATCAACGCCACGAGCCCTGCGGCGAGGACGGCCAGCTCGCGCCGGTGATGATGCAGCAGACCTTCTCCACGAGCGACAACGACAATTCGAGGTTCGACCCCGAATGGGTCAAGCCGGACGGAAAGACCTGCAAGCCCAACCCCTGGCCGTATCCGATCCCGTGACCCGGGAAGGCCGGGGCCGTGATTGCTGTTGGTCTGGGTAACTGTTGAGATGGAAACAGCCCCCGACGTCGATTCGAGGAGAGTGTCGGTGTCCACACCGTTGCCGCCGCTGGTAGCACCCGCGGCAGAGCTGACGCGCGAAGAGGTCGCGCGCTACAGCCGTCACCTGATCATCCCTGACCTCGGTCTGGACGGTCAGAAACGGCTCAAGAACGCGCGGGTGCTGGTCATCGGCGCAGGCGGGCTCGGCTCGCCCACCCTGTTGTACCTGGCCGCCGCGGGCGTCGGCACGATCGGGATCGTCGAGTTCGACGTCGTCGATGAATCCAACCTGCAGCGCCAGATCATCCACGGCCAATCCGACGTCGGCCGGTCCAAGGCCGAGAGCGCGCGCGACTCCATCAAGGAGATCAACCCGCTCGTCGACGTGCGCCTGCACCAGGTCAGGCTGGAGCCCGAGAACGCCGTCGAGATGTTTGCGCAGTACGACCTGATCCTCGACGGCACGGACAACTTCGCCACCCGGTACCTCGTGAACGACGCCGCGGTGCTGGCGGGCAAGCCGTACGTGTGGGGCTCGATCTACCGCTTCGAGGGCCAGGTGTCGGTGTTCTGGGAGGACGCGCCAGCCGACCAGGACGGCAACGAGCGGGGCATCAACTATCGCGACCTCTACCCCGAACCGCCGCCGCCGGGGATGGTGCCGTCCTGCGCCGAGGGGGGTGTGCTCGGAATTCTGTGCGCGTCGATCGCGGCGGTGATGGGCACCGAGGCGATCAAGCTGATCACCGGCATCGGCGAGCCGCTGCTGGGCAGGCTGATGGTCTACGACGCCCTCGACATGACCTACCGCACCATCAAGATCCGCAAGGATCCGGCCACGCCCAAGATCACCGAGTTGATCGACTACGAGGAGTTCTGCGGCGTGCTCTCCGACGAGGCCACCGAGGCGACGCTCGAATCCACCATCACCCCGCGTGAACTGCGTGACATGATCGACTCGGGCAAGCCGCTGTCCTTGATCGACGTCCGCGAACAGGTCGAATGGGACATCAACCGCATCGAGGGTGCGCAGCTGATCCCCAAGGGCGAGTTCGAGTCGGGCGCGGCACTGGCCAAGCTGGCGGTGGACCGCACGCCGGTGTTCTACTGCAAGACCGGGGTGCGCTCGGCCGAGGTGCTGGCCATCGCGAAGAAGGCCGGGTTCTCCGACGCGCTGCACGTGCAGGGCGGCATCGTCGCGTGGGGCAATCAGCTCGAGCCCGACATGGTGATGTACTGACGCGAGCTGCTAACGCGTCAATTTCGATCGGGACACAGCTGGTCAGCGAAGCTCTTCCGGCCGATGGCGACGGTAGCCTGGCGCTGTGACCGATGAACGCCCGCCAGATCATGTGCTGGCGGCGTTCGGCCTCAGTGGCCTGCAGCCCGTCGCGCTCGACGTGGGCTGGGAAGGTGGCTGGCGGTGCGGTGAAGTGGTGCTCTCGATGGTTGCCGATCACGCCCGCGCCGCCTGGTCGGCGAAGGTCCGGGAGACGCTCTTCGTCGACGGTGTCCGGCTCGCGCGGCCCGTGCGGTCGACCGACGGCCGCTATGTGGTCGCCGGCTGGCGCGCGGACACCTTCGTCGCGGGCACGCCGGAACCGCGCCACGACGAGGTCGTCTCGTCGGCGGTGCGCCTCCACGAAGCGACCTCCAAACTGGAGCGTCCACGCTTTCTGACCCAGCCGCCCGTCGCGCCGTGGTCGGATGTCGACGTCTTCGTCGCCGCCGACCGCGCGGCGTGGGAGGAAAGGCCCTTGCAGTCGCTGTCGCCTGGCGCTCCGATCTCGCCAGGTACGGCCGACGGTCAGCGGTCGATCGACCTCATCAACCAGCTGGCCGGACTCCGCGCGCCGACGAAGAGCCCAAGCCAACTCGTGCACGGCGATCTGTACGGCACAGTGCTTTTCGCGGGCACAGCGGCGCCTGGCATCACCGACATCACGCCGTATTGGCGCCCGGCGTCATGGGCGGCAGGCGTCGTCGTCGTCGATGCGCTGTCGTGGGGCGAAGCCGACGACGGGCTGGTCGAACGGTGGGCGCCGCTGCCCGAGTGGCCGCAGATGTTGTTACGCGCATTGATATTTCGCCTTGCGGTGCATGCCCTGCACCCACGCTCGACCGCGGCGGCGTTTCCAGGGTTGGCCCGCACGGCCGCGCTGGTGCGCCAGCTTCTCTAGAATTCGTGGCGTACGTCGGCGAGCCTGATGCGGCCGTCGCTGGCGAGCACCCCTTCGGCTCGCAGCAGTTCGAGTTGCCGCGTGGTGAGATGCGGTGCGGGCCTGCCCGACGCTCGGATGACCCTGTGCCACGGCAGATCCGCTGAGTCCGTGCGCATGATCCATGCGACGATCCGCGGGCTGGGAAGCTGTGCCGCCGCGGCGATGTCGCCGTAGGTCGACACCCGGCCCGGCGGGATCGAGGCGACGAGCGCGCGGACCGTCTCGACCTGTTCGTCGGTGATGGCGGCCATGGCTAGGCGTGTTCGAGCCGGTCCCGGATCAGCGCGGCGGTCTCGGCGGGCATGGCGTGGGCGACCATGTGATCGCAGTCGAAGTCGATGAGCGAGAACCGTTGCCCCAGCTTGTCGGACAGGGCGGCGATCAGTTCGTCGGTCACATACGGCGGGCTGGTGCGGGCGGCGCGGACAAGCGTCGTGCGGATCCCCTTGTGCGGCACCACGAACGGCCGGGCCAGCTCACTCCAGTAGGACATCATCGCGGGGATACTGATGCGCCAGCCGCAGCGCCCGTCCGGCCGCTCGACCAGATGCTCGTCGAGTTCGGCGTCCAGTTCGAGGCTGTCGACGTCCGCCCACGACCCGTGCGCCTTCTCGTTGCGCGCCTCGTCGCGGTCGAGGTAGTACGGCGAGGCCATCATGTCGTCGGCGATGTTGGCCATCCACGCTCCGTCGAGGCCGACCGCCGGATCGAGCAGCACCAACGACGCGACGAGATCGGGCCGGGTGACCGCGAGTTTCAGCGCGACCGCGCCGCCGAACGAGTGTCCCACCACGACGACCGGGCGGGTTGTCTCCCCGGCGAGCAGATCGGCCAGCGCGGCGACATTGGCCTCCAGCGTCCACGGCGCCGCCCACGACGATCTGCCGTGACCGAGCAGGTCGGGGGCCAGTATCGAGAAACCCGGCAGGTGCTCGGTGGCCAGCGTCCGCCACCGGAGCCCGTGCCCGGTGAGCCCGTGCACGGCCAGCACCTGCGCCGGCTGCTCGGGACCGAAGCGGTGCACATTGAGAAACTGCGAGTTGCCGGCCACGCGTCGATGCTAAGGGCACGCGCGTCGGGGGTGCTTGTCGGACCCTCGTGGTGTCATGCCCTCATGTCCGCACCGCACATCGCGCTCGACCCGACGACATTGACCGATACCGCATTGACCGATACCGCTTTTCGCGGCGTCGTCCGTGTTCTCGGCGGCCCGGGTACCGGTAAGACGCGCGTGCTGATCGATACAGCTGCATCGCGTATCGCGGCCGGCCTCGAACCGGAATCGGTTCTGCTGCTGACCGGTTCGGCTCGACTCGGCGCGCAGGCCCGCGCCGCCATCACTTCGGCGCTGCTGCGGGCAGGCACTCGCGCAGTCATCCGCGAACCGCTCGTGCGCACGGTGCACTCGTACGCCTTCGCGCTGCTGAGGCTCGCGGCCCAGCGCAACGGGGACCCGCCCCCGCGCCTGATCACCACCGCCGAGCAGGACGGCATCATCCGCGAGCTTCTCGCCGGCGACCTCGAGGACGGCGATGCCGCCGTCGTCGCGTGGCCGCGTCAGCTCAGACAGGCGCTGACCACCGTGGGGTTCGCCACGGAATTGCGTGACCTGCTGGCCCGCTGCACCGAGCGCGGCGTGGATCCCGTTGCACTGCAACGCCTCGGCCGCCTGTCCGGGCGTCCGGAGTGGCTGGCCGCGGGCCAGTTCGCGCAGCAGTACGAGCAGACGATGCTGCTGCGGTCGGCCGTCGGAATGGCCGCCCCGCAGGCGACCGTGCCCGCTCTCGGCGCCGCGGAACTGGTCGGGGCCGCGCTGGAGGCCTTCGCCGTCGACGCCGATCTGCTCGCGGCCGAACGCGCTCGGGTCAAGGTTCTCCTCGTCGACGACGCCCAGCATCTCGACCCGCAGGCAGCGACGCTGGTGCGCGTGCTCGCCGCCGGAGCCGAGCTGACGGTGATCGCGGGCGATCCCAACCAGTCGGTGTTCTCCTATCGTGGCGCCGATCCCGCCCTGCTGGGCGGTTCCGAGGATCCGGTCATCACGCTGACGCAGTCCCATCGCTGCACACCCGCGGTGGCCCGCGCGATCACCGGCATTGCCGCGCGGCTGCCCGGTTCGACGGCGGGTAGGGAACTCGTCGGCGGAGGCGCGGAACCCGGATCGGTGTCGGTGCGGGTGGCCGCGTCCGCACACGCCGAAGCAGCGCTGATCGCCGACACCCTGCGCAGGGCGCATCTGCTCGACGGGATTCCGTGGGCGCAGATGGCCGTCGTCGTCCGCTCGGTGTCGCGAAGCGGTGCCGTGCTGACCCGAGCGCTCACCGCAGCGGGAGTGCCGGTCGCCGCGCCTCCGTCGGCAGTGCCCATCGCCGAGCAGGCCGCAGCCAAGGCGATGTTGACGGTGCTCGCCGCCGTCGCCGACGGCTTGGACGGTGACGCCGCGGCGCACTTGCTCACCGGACCGATCGGTCGTGTCGATCCGGTGTCGCTGAGACAGCTGCGCAGGGCGCTGCGGCGTGCCGACCGCAGCCAGCCGCCGCGCGAATTCGGCGAGTTGCTCTCCGAGGCGCTCGCGTCGGAGAAGTACTCTCTGCCCGATGATCTCGCCCGCCCCGTCAAGCGGGTGCGCGCCGTGCTGGCCGCCGCGAGGCGCAGCGACGCCGAAGGTGCCGACCCGCGCTACACCCTGTGGCAGGCATGGCACCGCTCCGGCCTGCAGAAGCGCTGGCTGACCGCCAGCGAACGCGGCGGCGCGGCAGGCGAGAGGGCCGACCGCGACCTGGATTCGGTCACCGCGCTGTTCGATGTGACCGAGCAGTACGTATCGAGAACCGCAGGAGCGTCCCTTCGCGGCCTGATCGAACACGTCGAAAAGCTCGGTGTCGCGCCTGTGTCGGGCGATACCTGGCGGGACACCGATGGTGTCGCGCTGGTGAGCGCGCACGGGGCGCTCGGAGGCGAATGGGACGTGGTGGTCATCGCGGGCCTGCAGGAAGGACTGTGGCCCAACACGACTCCGCGTGGCGGGGTGCTCGGCACGCAACACCTCGTCGACGTGCTCGACGGCGTCACAGACGCCAAGCCGGGAGGGGTGTCGAGCCGAGCCCCCTTGCTGGCCGAGGAACGCAGGCTGCTCATCGCCGCGATGGGCCGGGCCCGCAGTCGTCTGCTCGTCACCGCCGTCGACAGCGAGAGCGGTGACGACTCGATGCTGCCGTCACCGTTTCACGCAGAGCTCGCCCGGTTCGTCACCGACCTCGACGCCACGCCCGCCGAGCCGCTGCCCGCGCCGCGTGTGCTGGCCCCCGCGCCCCTTGTCGGCACGCTCCGGGCGGCGATCTGCGCACCCGATGGTCTCGTCGATGATGCGGTGCGGGTCTGCGCGGCAGCCGAATTGGCGCGGTTGGCCGCCGCGGGGGTGCCGGGCGCCGAAACCTCCCAGAGGTACGGGATGACGGCGCCGAGCACTGACGAGCCGCTGTGGTCGGGCGCCGACCACCTGGTG
>JAEZKH010000035.1 GCA_023415515.1 Actinomycetes bacterium | reverse complement strand
GCTTGGTTGTTCTGGTCCTTCAGCGTGAAGTCCGGCGCAGTCGAGCCGACGGAGAGCACTACCGCTGCTTCGTGACGGCCTTGGCCTTCGGCTGCACCAGACGGCTCGCGATCCAGTCACCGAGATTCGCCGACGACGTCTGCATCAGCCCCGCCGTCGGCGCCGATTCGGCGATCTCGGCGGGCATGACGTGGCCCGGCTTGCCGGTTTTGGGCGTCAGCACCCAGATCACCCCGTCATCAGCCAACGGCGTGATGGCGTCCATCAACCGGTCGACCAGATCACCGTCGTCGTCGCGCCACCACAGCAGCACCACGTCGACCACCTCGTCGGAGTCCTCGTCCAGCAGCTCGCCGCCGCACGCGTCCTCGATATCGGCCCGGATGTCGTCGTCGACGTCGTCGTCCCAGCCCAGTTCCTGCACAACCTGATCATTTTGGATGCCCAGCCGTTGGGCGTAGTTCGGGGCGTCACCCGCCGCGACCACGTGGGTCCTCCTTCACGCTGCTCGTCAGATCGTCCTATCGTCGCACGACCCTGTCATATGGCGATGCCTGGCGCTCCAGTTCATCGATATGCCGCATCGCACAGGTCCAAGGCGGTCGTTTTGACGTCGTTCAACTTCGACACCGCGGCGTTGAATTCGTCTGGTCCGTAGTTGCCCGCAATGGCGTTTGCTACACCTCGGGCGGCGTCGACCCAGGCATTGAGCGCGTCGCGCAGTTCGGGCGTCAACGGATCGCTGATGCTCTGGGCCACCGTGTCTGCGCTGTGGTTGAGCGAATCGATGGCGGGCCCGGCCTTGTCCGGTGCGCCCGGATCGCTGTCGTTGAAGGCCTGCACGTAGTCGTTGACCGCCGTGATCGAATCCACGCTGGTCGAGGCCAGCGCCTCGCAGGACGTGTGCGCCGCCTCGGTTGTCATCGAGGCCTGCCGCTCGGACTCCCTGGAACTGGACGAGGCGGCCGATTCCTGCGCCGAGGCCGACACAGAGGCCCGATACAGCGGTGCGTCGGTGGCGTTCACCTCCGGGGCACCGGTGGTGACCGAGGTGCATCCGACCACGATCATGGCGAGACCGGCCAGACCGCCTGCCACCAGCGCCACTGTCCGTGGTCGCGGCGACCAGGCCAGCCCTCCCATCCGCACAACCTGCAGACGTTACCGGTTGGGCGCCGCCGCGGGCGGTTCATTGCAGTAGCCACCACCGGTGGTCCATGTGGGGCACGATGGGTGGACGATAGAGGTTGTCCCACAACCTGTAGCCTCCGACCGAGGAGTGAAGTTGACCACCGAGTTCGCGCGCCAAGACCTGGCCCAAAACTCTGGCACCGCAGCCGAACACGACCGGGTTCGCGTGATCCGCGAAGGCGTTGCCTCCTATCTGCCCGATATCGATCCCGACGAGACCACAGAGTGGCTCGAGTCGTTCGACCAGTTGCTGGAACAGCAGGGTCCGGCCCGGGCGCGCTACCTGATGCTGCGCCTGCTGGAACGTTCGCGCGAAAAGCGGGTGGCGATCCCTGCGCTGACCTCCACCGACTACGTCAACACCATCCCCACCGAACTGGAGCCCTGGTTCCCCGGTGACGAGGAGATCGAACGCCGCTACCGGGCCTGGATCCGGTGGAACGCCGCGATCATGGTGCATCGCGCGCAGCGTCCGGGAGTCGGTGTCGGCGGGCATATTTCGACGTACGCGTCGTCGGCGGCGCTCTACGAGGTCGGGTTCAACCACTTCTTCCGCGGCAAATCCCATCCCGGAGGTGGCGACCAGGTCTACATCCAGGGTCACGCCTCACCCGGCATCTACGCCCGGGCTTTCCTCGAAGGCAGGCTCACCGCCGACCAGCTCGACGGCTTCCGACAGGAGCACAGCCACCCCGGCGGCGGCATCCCGTCGTACCCACATCCCCGACTCATGCCCGATTTCTGGGAGTTCCCGACGGTGTCGATGGGCATCGGGCCGATGAACGCCATCTTCCAGGCCAGGTTCAACCACTATCTGCACGACCGCGGCATCAAGGACACCTCTGCCCAGCACGTATGGGCTTTCCTCGGCGACGGCGAAATGGACGAACCCGAGAGTCGTGGGTTGATTCAGGTCGCGGCCAACGAGGCGCTGGACAACCTGACCTTCGTGATCAACTGCAACCTGCAACGCCTCGACGGCCCGGTGCGCGGCAACGGCAAGATCATCCAGGAGCTGGAGTCGTTCTTCCGCGGTGCCGGCTGGAATGTCATCAAGGTGGTGTGGGGCCGCGAGTGGGACGCGCTGCTGCATGCCGACCGCGACGGTGCGCTGGTCAACCTGATGAACACCACGCCCGACGGCGACTACCAGACCTACAAGGCCAATGACGGCGCCTACGTCCGCGACCACTTCTTCGGCCGCGACCCGCGCACCAAGGCGCTGGTCGACAAGATGAGCGACACCGAGATCTGGAACCTCAAACGCGGCGGCCACGACTACCGCAAGGTGTATGCGGCCTACCGCGCCGCCACCGAGCACAAGGGTCAGCCGACGGTGATCCTCGCCAAGACCATCAAGGGGTACTCCCTCGGCGCCCACTTCCAGGGCCGCAACGCCACCCACCAGATGAAAAAGCTTGCGCTGGAAGACCTCAAGCAGTTCCGCGACGCCATCCGCATCCCGATCAGCGACGAGGACCTCGAAAAGAACCCTTACCTGCCGCCGTACTACCACCCGGGTCCGGACGCGCCCGAGATCCGCTACATGCTCGATCGGCGCCGCACGCTCGGCGGTTTCGTGCCCGAGCGGCGGACCAAGTCCAAAGCGCTGACGCTGCCGGGCCGCGACGTCTACAAGGCGTTGAAGAAGGGGTCAGGCAAACAAGAGGTGGCGACCACCATGGCGCTGGTGCGCACCTTCAAGGAGCTGTTGCGGGACAAGGAGATCGGGCCGCGCATCGTGCCGATCATCCCCGACGAGGCCCGCACGTTCGGCATGGACTCGTGGTTCCCGAGCCTGAAGATCTACAACCGCAACGGGCAGCTGTACACCGCCGTTGACGCCGAATTGATGTTGGCCTACAAGGAAAGTGAAGTCGGCCAGATCCTGCACGAGGGTATCAACGAGGCCGGCTCAACAGCCACGTTCACCGCGGCGGGAACGTCGTACGCCACCCACAACGAGCCGATGATCCCGCTCTACATCTTCTATTCGATGTTCGGGTTCCAGCGCACGGGCGACGGCCTGTGGGCGGCCGCCGACCAGATGGCCCGCGGCTTCGTCCTCGGCGCGACGGCAGGCCGCACCACGCTGGTCGGCGAAGGGCTGCAGCACGCCGACGGGCACTCGCTGCTGCTTGCCGCCACCAATCCCGCTGTGGTGGCTTACGATCCGGCGTTCGCCTACGAAATCGCCTACATCGTCGAAAGCGGGCTCGCCCGCATGTACGGCGAGGATCCGGAGAACGTCTACTTCTACATCACCATCTACAACGAGCCCTATCGGCAGCCCGCCGAACCCGACGGCCTCGACGTCGAGGGGTTGCTGCGCGGCATCTACCGCTATCGCCCGGCGCCGGAGAAGAAGTCGAAGCAGGCGCAGATCCTGGTGTCCGGGGTGGCGATGCCGGAGGCGCTCCGGGCCGCCGAACTGCTGGCCGACGAATGGGACGTCGCCGCCGACGTGTGGTCGGTGACCAGTTGGGGTGAGCTCAATCGCGACGGTGTGGAGATCGAGAAGGAGAAACTGCGCCATCCCGACCGTCCGGCCCGGGTCCCCTACGTCACCCAGGCGCTCGCCGACACCCGAGGGCCCGCGGTGGCCGTCTCGGACTGGATGCGCGCGGTGCCCGAGCAGATCCGTCCGTGGGTTCCCAACACCTACGTGACGCTTGGCACCGACGGCTTCGGGTTCTCCGACACGCGGCCCGCGGCGCGGCGGTACTACAACACCGACGGGGAGTCGATCGCCGTCGCGGTCCTGGAGGCGCTTGCGACCGACGGCGAGATCGACCAATCGGTCGCCGTGCAGGCCGCCGCCAAGTACGAAATCGACGACGTGCTCGCCGCGCCCGAGCAGACCTCCGACCCGGGAGTCGCCTGACGCCACAACGAGCTGGGCCGACGCGGTGACCGCCAGGAGGCACTTGGAGGAATCCGCCATAAACATGGCGTAGCTTTTAGGAATGGCCGACAACAACCGGTATGTTCCCCCGGCCTCGACGCTCGAGGTGCTCGACACGGTTCCCGAGTCGGTGCTGCGCAGGCTGAGCCAGTATTCGGGGCGCTTGGCGACGCAGGCGGTGCACGCTCTGGAGGAACGCCTGCCGTTCTTCGCCGAACTCGAAGCGTCGCAGCGGGCCAGCGTGCAACTGGTGGTTCAGACCGCAGTGGTCAACTTCGTCGAGTGGATGCGCAACCCGAACGGGGATGTCGGCTACACGGCGCAGGCCTTCGAGGTCGTGCCCCAGGATCTGCGCAGGCGCATCGCGTTGCGCCAATCGGTCGAGATGGTGCGGGTCACCATGGAGTTCTTCGAGGAAGTGGTGCCGCTGCTGGCCCGTTCGGAGGAGCAGTTGACGGCCCTGACCGCGGGCATCCTGCGATACAGCCGCGATCTGGCGTTCGCCGCGGCCACGGCCTACGCCGACCAGGCCGAAGCCAGGGGCGCGTGGGACACCAGGATGGAAGCCAACATCGTCGACGCCGTGGTGCGCGGCGACACGGGCCCCGATCTGCAATCGCAGGCCGCCGCGCTGAACTGGGACGCCACCGCGCCCGCCACCGTGATCGTCGGCATCCCTCAACCCGACCGCTTCGACCTGGCCAGCGACGACGTGCACGACGTCGTCGACAGGCACGGACGTGCGGCGCTCTCCGATGTGCACGGCACCTGGCTGGTCGCGATCGTGTCGGGGCCGCTCGGCCTCACCGACCGCTTCCTCGCCGACCTGCTGACCGTTTTCGCCGACGCCCCCGTGATCATCGGGCCGACCGCGCAAACCCTGTCGGCCGCGCATTGGAGCGCGACCGAAGCGATCGCGGGGATGAACGCCGTCGCGGGCTGGACCGGTGCGCCGCGACCGGTGACAGCCCGTGAGCTCTTGCCTGAGCGGGCGCTGCTCGGCGACGTGTCGGCGATCGCCGCTCTGGAAGCCGACGTGATGCGGCCGTTGGGCGATGCCGGACCAGCGTTGACCGAGACGCTGGATGCCTACCTGGATTCCGGCGGGGCGATCGAAGCGTGTGCGCGCCGACTGTTCGTTCATCCAAACACCGTGCGCTACCGGCTCAAGCGCATCGCCGATTTCACCGGCCGCGATCCGACCAACCCCCGAGACGCTTACGTACTGCGGGTCGCCTCGACGGTCGGCCGACTGACCCGGCAGGCACAGCATTCCAGCACGTCGAACATGCCTGCGGGCCAGTTCACGAACCCGAACGACGGCGACCCCGTCAAGCACCGGGCAGGGTAACAGATTGCGGGTGCATATCGATGGTGTCCCATCACATGCTGTTTTGTGGGGTCTCCACAAAAACATAAGACGAGGTTCATAATCTCTTACACCGCGCAATGTAGTTCCCTCAGTGTTTCCTTAAACACGTGCTCGCATTGCTTGCTCCCGGACAGGGATCGCAGACTCCCGGCATGCTCGCCTCCTGGCTCGAGCTGCCCGGTGCGGCTGACCGCATCTCCACCTGGTCACAGTCCAGTGGGCTCGATCTCGCTCGTCTGGGCACCACCGCGACAGCCGAGGAGATCACCGACACCTCGGTGACCCAGCCGCTGGTCGTGGCCGCGACGCTGCTGGCGTGGGAGACGGTGACCGAACGTGGCCTGCTCGCCGGTCGCGACTTCATCGCCGCGGGGCATTCGGTCGGCGAGATCGCCGCCTACGCGATCGCGGGCGTGATCTCCAGCGACGACGCCGTCGCGCTCGCCGCGACGCGCGGCGCGGAGATGGCGAAGGCATGCGCAACCGAGCCCACCGGCATGTCGGCGGTGCTCGGCGGCGAAGAGTCCGACGTGCTCGCGCGCCTCGACGAACTGGACCTGGTGCCTGCGAACCGCAACGCGACGGGCCAGATCGTGGCGGCGGGCAGCCTGACCGCGCTGAGCAAGCTCGCCGAGGATCCGCCCGCCAAGGCGCGCGTGCGGCCCCTGGCCACCGCAGGCGCGTTCCACACCCACTACATGGCATCGGCCACCGACGGCTACTCGGCTGCGGCGCAGCAGGTGGCCACCACCGAGCCCACCGCCACCCTGCTGAGCAACTCCGACGGCCGGTCCGTCGCTTCGGCCGCAGACGCCATGACCAAGCTGGTCGCCCAGCTGACCCGGCCGGTGCGCTGGGACCTGTGCACCGAGACGCTCCGGCAGTCGAACGTGACCGCGATCGTCGAGTTCCCGCCTGCGGGAACGCTCGCCGGGATCGCCAAACGAGAACTCAAAGGGGTGCCCACGCGGGCCGTCAAAACCCCCGCCGACCTGGACGGGCTATCCGAGCTCTAAAGGTGCGACCCTCGGCATGCCGCGGGTCGATACAAATTGCATAACGACGTAAATCGAAGTAACACAACAAATTAGAAGGAGCCCTCGTGCCCGCCACTCAGGAAGAAATCATCGCCGGCCTCGCCGAGATCATCGAAGAGGTCACCGGTATCGAGCCTTCGGAGGTCACCCCGGAGAAGTCGTTCGTCGACGACCTGGACATCGACTCGCTGTCGATGGTCGAGATCGCCGTGCAG
>JAEZKH010000014.1 GCA_023415515.1 Actinomycetes bacterium | reverse complement strand
GTGCTGAGCGGCGTGCCGCGCGACGCCGCCATGTGCAGCCAGGAGATCTTCGGCCCGGTGGCGCCGCTGACCCCGTTCGACACCGAGGCCGACGCGATCGCGGCGGCCAACGACACCGAATACGGGCTCATCTCATACGTTTTCACCAACGACCTGAGGCGCGCCTTGCGCGTCGCCGAGGCCATGGAGAGCGGCATGGTCGGCCTCAACCAGGGCGTCGTGTCGAACCCGGCAGCGCCCTTCGGCGGTATCAAGCAGTCGGGCCTCGGCCGTGAAGGCGGCTCGGTGGGCATCGACGAATTCCTCGAGACGAAGTACATCGGCATCGCGATGCGCTGACCCACTCGGCGCGCCAGTGCTCACGTTGCGACGGGGTCGGCCGCCTCGACGGTGTCGTCGTCGGTGAGCCGGTTGACCGCGTCGTCCATGTGGGCCGACAGCAACCGGTCGGTGAGCTCGCGGTCGCCCTTGCGGATCGCGTTGGCCAGCGCGCGGTGTTCCTTGTCGCGCACTTCGGATTTCGCGTAGCTCTCGTCGAGCGCGTGAATGCACATCCTGGTCTCGGTGATGAAGGTCTGGTGCATGCGCGACAGCCGCGGACTGTTCGCGAGCTTGAGCAGGCGCTCGTGGAAGGCGATGTCCAGTTCGCTCACCTCTGCGGGGGATTTCGCGGTGGCCATCTGCTCGACGATGCCCAGCAGTTCCTTGCCTGCGGCGCGATGGTCGCCGTCGAGGATCCTGCGGGCGGCAGCCTGCTCGATGGCTTCCCGCGCGCGGTACATGTCGCGGACGTCCTCGGGCGTCATGTCGATGACGAACACCCCGCGGTTGCGGATCGACACGAGCAGCCCCTCCTGGGTCAGGCGCTGCATCCCCTCCCGCAACGGGCCGCGGCTGACGCCGAGCTTGCGCGCCAACTCGGCCTCGCCCAACTGCGCCCCCGGCTTGAGCTCGCCGTGCGCGATCGCCTGGCGCAGCTTGTCGGCGATGATGCTCGGCGTCGACTCCTGCGCAAGGGGGCCGATGAAGCTGCTCACCGCTGTGCCTCGAACAGTGCGCCGAGGCCCGGCAGCACCGGCACAGGACCGAGGAGGTCAAGGCCCTTCCACACGGTCACCTGGTTGGCGGTCAGCACCGGCTTGCCCACGGCTGCTTCCAGCTTGTCGACGATGGCCAGCGTGTGCATCGCGGTGTCGGGGACGAGCACGGCCTCCGCGTCCGGGTGGTCGGCTGCGGTGACCATCGCGACGACCTGCTCGGGTGCCAGCGCACCGACTTCGGCTGCGGTGTAGATGCCGTGGCTTCCCATCGAGACGACCTCGACGGCGCCCGCGGTGAGGAAGTCCACGAAGTGGCGCGCCACCTCGTCGGGGTAGGACGCGGCGACGGCAACGCGGCGAATGTCCAGACGGCGCAGCGCGTCGACGAACGCGATCGACGTCGACGATGCGGGCACGCCTGCGGCGGCAGCCACCGCGGAGACCTGGTCGCGGGCGCCCTGCGGACCGAACACGAAACTGCCGGACGTGCACGCCCACATCACCGCGTCGGGCTGCTCACTCGCCAGCGCCGCCGCACCGTCGGCGAGCCGTTCGTCGCTGCCCAGATCGAGCAGGGCGTCAACGCGGTGTGCGTCCTCGCCGACCGATGTGATCGCGACCGGCAGACGCACCGCCCCTGCGATGCGTGCCTCGAGGGCGGGGAAGTCGTCCTCGGCGCTGTGCCCGGGGTAAAGCAAGCCCACCGTCGGCATGTCGCCTCCCTTGGATCGCGCTGACCGAAATAGGTAGATTGTCGACAATGTTAACTCGCGGAAGCTACGACGTGAGCAAGCTCGGTGGAGCGCTTCGATCCGCGCTCCGCGGAACGGTGAGCGACGATGCGACGGGCCGAGCCCTGTACGCGGTCGACGGTTCGAACTACCGGGTCGTCCCCGACCTCGTCGTGGTGCCCGCCGACGCCGATGACCTGGCCGCGGCCGTGGCGCTGGCCGCCGAAGCCCACGCCCCTGTCACGCTGCGCGGTGGCGGCACGTCGATGGCGGGCAACGCCATCGGCGGCGTGGTCATCGATGCGTCGCGGCACGTGAACCGGATCCTGGACATCGACGTCGCGGCGAGGACGGCCGTGGTCGAACCGGGGCTTGTGCTGACCCATCTGCTGGCCGCCACCAAACCGCTCGGTCTGACGTTCGGCGCCGACCCGTCCTCGGGAAGTCGCGCGACGTTGGGCGGCATGATCGCCAACAACGCGTGCGGCGCGCATTCGGTGGCATGGGGCACCACCGCCGACAACGTCCGCGCGCTCGACGTGCTGCTCGCCGACGGCACCGCCTGCACCGTCGAGTCCCGCGGCGCCGCAGCAGAACTGGCCGTCAGACCAGGACGTGAAGGTGAGCTGCACCGGTCGCTGCAAGCCTTCGCCGACGCGCACCAGCGTGTCATCAGGCGACGATTCGGGCGCTTCACCCGCCAGATATCGGGTTATGCGCTGCACCGATTGCTACCCGAACACGGATACAACGTCGCGGGTCTGCTGTGCGGCAGCGAGGGCGGATTCGCGGCCACGCTGCGGGCGACGGTCGCGCTGACGCCGCTACCCCCGGCACGTGTGCTGTGCGTGCTCGGCTTCCCCGACTCGGTCTCCTCCGCCGAATGCGTCCCGGTGGTGCTTGCCCACGGGCCGCTGACGATGGAGTCGATCAACGTCGACCTCGTCGACCGGTTGCCGTCAGATGTGCGCGGGGCGGCGACGGCGGCGGGCCTCCCGGCGGGGCGGGCCTGGCTGCTCATCGAGATCGGGGGCGAGGACCGCGCCGCCGCCGAGCGGGCAGCCGGGACGATGCTTGCCGAGCTTCGCGATTCGGGCTCACCGGCGTCGGCGTCTCTCGTCACCGACCCGGGGGCGCAGGCGGTGCTGTGGCGGTGCCGTACGGATGCCGCAGGCCTCGCAACGCGACGGGCCGACGGCGCAGAGGCGTGGGGCGGCTGGGAAGACGCAGCGGTGCCGCCCGAACGTCTGGCGGACTATCTGCGCGGCCTCGACGAGTTGATGGGCCGATACGGGCTGGCCGGTGCGTCGTACGGCCACTTCGGTGAGGGCTGCATGCACATGCGGATCGACTTCGATCTGCTCAGCGCAGAAGGTGTCGCCGCGTACCGGTCATTCGTCGAGAAGGCCACCGATCTGGTCGTCGCCCTCGGCGGCTCGGTGTCCGGGGAACACGGTGACGGCCGGGCCCGGTCGGAATTGTTGGACCGGATGTACGGGTCCGACGGGCTCGCGCTGCTGTCAGAGATGAAAAGCATCTGGGATCCGCGCGGGGTGATGAATCCCGGGGTGATCGTCGACCCCCCGCCGCTCGACGCGGCGATCCGCCATCTCGGACCGGCGAAGGACCGGAAGCCCTTGACACTGTTCGCCTTTCCCGATGACAACGCGGATTTCGCGCAGGCGCAGCGGCGTTGTGTGGGTATCGGCAAGTGCAGGCAGACCAGCGGCGGGGTGATGTGCCCGAGCTATCAGGTGACCCGCGAGGAGGTGCATTCCACCCGTGGTCGAGCGCACCTGCTGTGGGAGATGCTGCAGGGCGACCTGGTGACCGGCGGCTGGCGGTCCACCGAGGTGCGAGACGCGCTGGATCTGTGCCTGTCGTGCAAGGGCTGCCTGTCGGACTGCCCGGTCAACGTCGACATGGCGACGTACAAGGCGGAGTTCACCCACCACCACTACGAGGGCAGGCCGTGGGCGCGGCCCTTGTCGCACTGGTCGATGGGCTGGCTGCCGCAGACGTCACGGATCGCCTCGAAGGCGCCGCGGCTGGTCAACCGGATCGCGGGCACCGCGTTGGCCAAACGCGTCGGCGGGATCGCACCCGAGCGGGACGTGCCCGCGTTCGCCGAACAGACGTTCGCGTCGTGGTTCGCCGGACGACCACCGTCCGTCACCGCTCCGAGCCGCGGCAGGGTGCTGTTGTGGCCCGACAGCTTCACCAATTACCTTGCCCCACAGGTTGGTCGCGCAGCTGTCGCCGTCTTGGAGGCGGCCGGATACGAGGTCGTGTTGCCGCGTGCCCCGGTGTGCTGCGGACTGACCTGGATATCCACCGGCCAGTTGAAGGCGGCCAAGAAGCGCATCAGACGATCGCTGGCGGTGTTGTCACCCGAGCTGGCGGCGGGCACGCCGATCGTCGGTCTCGAGCCGAGCTGCACCGCCGTGCTGCGACGCGACGCCGCGGAGCTGGTGCCCGACGATCCGCTCACCGAGGCGCTGTCGTCGTCGACGGTCACCTTCGCCGAACTGCTCGGCCGATCCGACTGGCAGCCGCCCGATGTGTCGACCGACGCACTGGTCCAGACGCACTGTCACCAGCACGCTGTGCTCGGCTTCGGCCCCGACCGCGCGCTGATGGCGAAGGCGGGCATCCGCGCCGACATCCCCGATTCCGGATGCTGTGGTCTGGCAGGCAATTTCGGTTTCGAACGCGGGCATTACGACGTGTCGCGGGCGGTGGGGGAGCGGGTGCTGCTGCCCGCGGTGCGGGCCGCGGACCCGGACACCGCTGTCGTCGCCGACGGGTTCAGCTGCCGCACCCAGATTGCACACGGCACATCGCGGCGCGCGGTGCACCTGGCCGAGCTTCTTGCCGCCGCACTCGACTGACCGCGCTGACGACTCAGCCGAGCAGGCGCAGCGCTGTCAGCGCGTAGGCCCGGGCAGCGACGGCCAACTCGTCGATGGCCACCGACTCGTCCGGGCGGTGTGCCTGATCGGCGACCGAACCGGGGCCGAGCACCACCACAGGCACCCCGAGATCGCGCGCGACGAAGCCGCCGTCGCAAGCGGCGGTCCAACCGCCCGGCGGTGACGCCGCGCCGCCCGCGTCGGTGACGGCGGAGACGGCTGCGCGCACCAGCGGCGACCCCGCGGGTGTTTCGAAGGCGGGCATCTCCATCGGCGCAGACACCTCGACGGTCAGTCCGCGTTCGGTCGGTCGCAGCGCATCGATCCGGCGTCGCAGATCGTCGAGCACCGCGGCCGCGGACTCACCCGGCAGCAGCCTGCGATCGGCGACCACCGAGCACTCCGCGGGCACAGTGCTGCCGCCGCTGCCACCCTGGATCTGCCCGACGCTCCATGTCGCCGGGCCAAGCAGTGTGTGCGGGCTGCGGGCCAGTTCGGCGTGCAAGCTCTCGATCTCGGCAACCACCGCCGCTGCGCCGTAGATCGCGTTGGCGCCGTCGTCGGGAGTGCCTGCGTGGCAGGCCTTTCCGTGAACCGCGACCCGCACATAGCAGGCGCCCCGCGCGCCGATGACTGTCTGCAGCTCCGTCGGTTCGGCCGTGATGCAACCCACGAACGCCCTGTCGGTCGACGACACGTACGCACGAATGCCGATGCCGTTCTCTTCCTCGTCGACCAGTGCGGCGAGCTCGAGCGGGCCGCTCAAGTCGGTCTCGCGAAGGGCGGCCATCGCCGAAAGGCACGCCGCGAGACCGCCTTTCATGTCAGCGGCGCCGCGACCGAAGATGCGTCCGGCATGGGTCGCGGCGCCGAAAGGGTCCTTCGTCCAGCCCTGCCCGACGGGCACGACGTCGGTGTGGCCTAGCAGCAGCAGACCTGCGGCGTCTCCGCCGGACAGCGTGACGATGAGATTGTCGCGCCCCGGCGCCACGGTCTCCTCCCGCACGTCGAGTCCGAGCGCGGCGGCGGCCCCGGCGAGGACGGCGACCGTGGTCGCCTCTTCGCCGGGCGGGTTGTGACCGTGTGCGCGAATCAACGACCGGGTCAGTTCGACGAGTTGGTCCTCGTCGATCTCGTCCAGCACGGCCCGCTCTGCGACCGAAACGGCCACGCCGTCAGCCGTTCGTCAGCGTGTCGACCGCGCGACGCAGCCGGGCGACGCCCTCACCGATGCGGTCCGGCGGAGTGGAGGCGAAGCACAGCCGCAGCGCATTGCCGAACCGCCTCAAGGGGGAGAAGGCCGTGCCAGGGATGAACGCAACGCCCTCGGCGAGCGCGGGCCCGAAAAGTGCTGTGGCGTCGACACCGTCGAGCGTCACCCAGCAGAAGAAGCCGCCTTCGGGATCCGTCCACGTGGCGGCGTCGCCGAAGTGCTCGCGCAACGCGGCATGCATGGCCTCCTTGCGTCGCTTGTACTCCGCGCGTTGCGTCACCAGGTGGGCGTCCAGATGACCTCCGCGCAGGAAGCCCGCGACCAGCCGTTGCGCGGGCAGATTCGTGCAGGTGTCCATCGCCTGTTTCGCGTTGATCAGCAGCGGTTGCAGTTCGGGTACGGTGTCGACCCACCCGACCCGCAGGCCGGGCGCGACGATCTTGCTGAACGTGCGGACCGCGAACACCAACGGGTCGCCGTCGCCGAGTTCGCGCAGTGTCGGCAGCGGCTCACCCTCGAAACGCAGCAAGCCGTAAGGGTCGTCGTCGATCACCATCGAACCCCACCGGCGGGCGAGTTCGAGCAGTCGGCGCCTGCGCTCGAGTGACATCGTGACACCGGACGGGTTCTGGAATGTCGGAATCGTGTAGATGGCTTTGGGTGTGCGGCCCGCCTCGTCGACCAACCGTTCGAGTTCGTCGATGTCCATCCCGTGGTCGTCCACCGGGACCTCGAGCAGCGTCGCACCGTAGGACAGGGCGGTGGCACTGCCGTTGGTGTAGGTCGGTGACTCGACGGTGACGAGATCCCCGGGGTCGACGAAGATCTTGCAGAACAGGTCGAGGCCCTGCATACCGCCCGCGGTGATCGTGAGGCGGTCGGCGGTGGTCTCGTCGCTCGTGCCGCGCAGCATCTCGAGCAGCGCGGCGAGCAGCGGTGGGTCGCCTTCGGTCGCGGCGTAGTCGTAGGCGTCGGCGGCCGCCAACTCCGCGGCCGCGATCCCGGCGAGGATCTGCGAGGGCACCGCCTCCGATGCGGGACTGCCCATCGCGAGCCGAACGATGTCATGAGACTGCTTGTGCAGCAACGACGTAGAAGAGTCGATGACAGAACCGACCAGGCCTTCGGCGCGGTCCGCCAACGGAAGTGTCGATATTGCCACGGGTTACCTCCAGACCGTGAGTTCCTGTGGAATGTCGGTCAGACGCTCGGCACCTGCGTCTCTGACCACCACCGATTCGGACAGTTCGTAGCCCCAGTCGTCGTTCCAGATGCCGAGGATGACGTGAAATGCCATGCCTGCCAGAAGTTCAGTGGACTCGCCCGGACGCAAACTGACTGTTCGCTCACCCCAGTCCGGTGGGTAGCCGATCCCGATCGAGTAGCCGATGCGGGAATCCTTCTGCAGCCCATGAGGCCTGATGACGCGGTCGAAGGCGCGGTGCGCGGATCGGCCGTCCGCCCCCGGTCGCATCGCCGCCAGCGTCGCCGCCATTGCTTCGGCGATCACCGTGGCGGTGTCGGTGAGCTTCGACGGCGGGTCTCCGAGCATCACCGTTCGTGCCAACGGTGCGTGGTAGCGATTGTGGACACCGGCCAATTCGATGGTGGTGGCCTCGCCGCTTCGGAACGGGTGCTGCGACCACGTCAGATGTGGTGTGCCTGCGGCCTTCCCGGTCGGGAGCATCGGCACGACCGCGGGGTAGTCGCCGCCGTGCTCGGGGGTTCCGCACGCCTGCGCGGCCATGATCTCGGCGACGACGTCGCATTGGCGCCTGCCGGGACGCACACCGTCCAACGCGGCGCGCATCGCAGTCTCGGCGATCGATCCCGCGATCCGCAATTGCCTGATCTCGAAGTCCGACTTCACCACTCGGACCCAGTTGACCAACTCGCCGGAATCGACGAGGCGGTGCGACGGGAGACCCCGCTCGAGTGCGTGGTAGCCGCGCGGAGAGAAGAAATGCGAGTCGCCTTCGACGCCGATCGTCTCGCCTGTGCTCACCAACCCGCGCACGGCGTCGGCGATCCAGTCGAACGGATGCACATCGGGGCGGTGCACCAGGTCCTCGGGATAACCGTGGATGTGGTCGGCGTCGAGGTTGGCGGTGAACCCGGCGCCGGCCGCGTCCATCGCCCTGGCGAACAGGTGTGGCGCACCGTCGGCGCCGACGAGCAGGCACTGCGGGGTGTAGAACGACCACGCGTTGTAGCCGGTGAGATAGAAGATGTTGGCCGGGTCGCTCACGACAAGGGCTGCGAAACCGTTCTGCGACATCGCCTCTCGGACACGGCGAAGCCGATCGCCGTATTCGTCCGTCGACGGTCGGCCCGTCATCCTCACCTTTCCGCCAGGAGCTGACCCGCGCCTACCGGCCTGCGTCCGAGGACGCGAAGGGCCGACCACAGTGTCACCTGGTTGGCTGTCAGCACCGGCTTGCCCAGCTCGCGTTCGAGCCCGGCGATCACGTCGTAGGTCGGAAGGTTGGTGCAGCTGATGAACACCGCCTGCGCGTCGCCGGTATCGGTGTCGCGCACCAGCCCCGCGGTGACGTCATAGGGCACCGTCCAGATGTGGGAGGTCAGCCCCAGCCCGGCGGCGGCAACCACCTCGACACCCGCCTCGGCGAGATAGGCGGTCAGCCCCACGGTCAGCTCGGCGACGTACGGCGTCGCAGTGGCGACGCGCCGCACCTCGAGGTGGGCCAGCGCCTCGAGCAGCGCACCGCTGGTCGTGACCGCGGCAGGCGCGCCCGCGCCGACCATGGCGGACACCAGTGCGCGCTGACCGTCAAGGCCGCCGATGAAGCTTCCCGACGTGCACCCGTACGCCATCACCGACGGCGACACGGCGCGGACGTCGTCGTACCCCTTGGCCACCAGGGCGGGGTCGGAGATGTGCACGGCCATTTCCAGCGTTGCGGGCAACGGGGCGAAGGGCATCCGGGTGATGTGCAGGCTGACGTCGTCGGGCAGCCATCGCCACAGTTCCCGGTCCAGCGCGAAGTCGAACGGTACGACGACGCCGATACCGGACTGTTCCAACGGCGGCAACCTGCCCACTGCCCCAGTCTGGGGGGAGCCGGTGGTGACCGCAAGCCGATTGTTGACAATCGTACGGTTTCATTCCTAGCCTCGAACCTGTGCCTCGAACACGACCGGTCGTCGCGGTCCTGTGCGAGACGGCGACCGATCGTCCACCCGGCCTCGACGGCATCGAGGTGGATTTCCGATACTGCACTGCCGACAGCCTCGCCGACGCCGTGCGCGGCGCGAAAGCCCTTTTGCTGTGGGATTTCTTCTCCGGAGCCGTCGAAGACGCATGGCCCGACGCCGACCAGCTCGAGTGGATCCACATCACCGCCGCGGGTGTGGACACACTGCTGTTCGACGAGTTGCGGGAATCCGACGTCGTGGTCACCAACGCCCGCGGGGTGTTCGACCGGCCGCTGGCCGAATACGTCCTCGGCGCGGTGATCGCCTACGCCAAGGACAGCCTGACGAGCTTCGACCTGCAACGCCGCCACGAGTGGCGGCACCGGGAGACCCGCAGCATCACCGATGCGACCGCGTTGGTGGTTGGCACCGGGGGCATCGGCAGGGAGATCGGGAAGCTGTTGCGCGCAGCGGGCATGAAGGTCAGGGGAGCGGGCCGCAGGCCCGTCGCCGACGACCCCGATTTCGGCGAGATCGTCGACAGCGCCGACCTGGCCGCCGAAGT
>JAEZKH010000521.1 GCA_023415515.1 Actinomycetes bacterium | reverse complement strand
CGCAACTTCACCCTCGACCCCACCAGGGACTACCAACCCACCGGCGCCCCCAAAGGCCCCAAACGGAAAAAACCGCGGACCTAACGTAGGTCCACGGCTATTCCGATGTCTTGCGACATCACATGGTAGCGGGGACAGGATTCGAACCTGCGACCTCTGGGTTATGAGCCCAGCGAGCTACCGAGCTGCTCCACCCCGCGACGGGCGAACGCCAGGTTACCGAAGGTCGGGGTGGAGCGCCAAATCGCTGCACAAGACCGACGGCGTTGAGTCGAAGGTCCAGGTCAACATCGCGTCGGCGGCCAGCGGCGGCGTGTGCACGTAACCCTGGGTGATGGCGCACCCGTACCGCCGCAGCGCGCGCAGGGTCGCCTCGTCTTCGACCCCCTCGGCGACCAGGTCCGCGCCGAGGCTGTGCGCCAGCGCGACCGTCGACCGCACGATCGCGATCGAACGCGGGTCCCGCGCCAGCCGCGACACGAAGACCTTGTCGAGCTTGAGTTCGTCGACCGAGAGGTCTTGCAGGCGGGCCAGCGACGACCACCCGGTGCCGTAGTCGTCGAGCGAGATCCGCACACCGAGGCGGCGCAACGCGAACACCGTCTTGCGCGACCGAGACGAGTCATTGGCGAACGTGCTCTCGGTGATCTCCAGGATGAGCTGCTCCGGCGGAACCCGGTGTGTGGTCAGCAATCGGTCGATGGTGTCGACCAGGTCGAGGTCCAGGAGGTTCACCACGGACAGATTCACCGCCACCGTCATGTTGACGCCGTCCGCGCGCCAGGCCTGCACCTGTCCCAGCGCGAGGTTCACCACGCAATTGGCCACCTGACGCATCAGACCCGCCCGTTCGGCGGCGGGCAGGAACTCTTCGGGCAACAGCAACCCGCGCCGCGGATGCTGCCACCGCAGCAGCGCTTCGACGCTGTGCACGCGCCCGTCCGCGGCGCAGATCTTCGGCTGGTAGTAACACGTCAGCTCGTCGTTCCACAGCGCGGTGCGCAGTTCCTCGACGAGGTAGTCGTCGTAGTCCTTCTCGGAACGCAGCCGACTCGCGTCGTAGATCACGATCTTGCCCACCGCGGCCTTTGCATGCGCCATCGTGGTCTCGACACAGTTCAACAGGTCGTTGGGATGCTCACAATGGTCGGGGCACAACGCGATCGCGATGCTCGCATCGAGCTGCACCGCGATCGTGTCGAGCTCGAACGGGACGCGCAGCGCCTCCAGGATCGCCCCTGCCCGCGCCCGGGCTGCGGTGACATCCACCCCGTCGACCAGCAAGATCGCGAACTCGTCACCGCCGGTACGGGCTACCACGTCACCTGCGCGAACTGACCGGACGAGCCGCGCCGCAACACGATTCAACAGCTGGTCACCGATATGCCGACCGGCGAAAAAGTTGATCTCCTTGAACTGTTCGATGTCGAGCAGCAACAGCGCCCGGCTCGTGCGCGACCTGAACACCGCCATCGTGTCGTCGACGGAGACAGCAGTCAGCGTCGTCGCCAACGACATCCGGTTGGGTAAGCCGGTCAACTCGTCGGTCATCGCGAGCCGATGTGCTTCCGCCGATGCGCTGACATCGCGGAACGTGACGGCGAATCGCCAGGCGACCGCGACCAGCGTCAGTGCCGCCAGTGCCACGGCCAGCCTCGTGTGGTTGGCGAGCACGGCGACCGCTAATGCGATCCCACTGCACAGCACAACCGGAACATAAGCCGCGAGACCAGGTTTCGGGCGCGGGACAGCAGCGGACGAAGGCAACCAGGCCGCAATCGCGACGAACAACGAGGCGATCGGCCAACACGCGGCGAGCCAGGAGCCTGCGAGATAGGTGCCCGCCGATGACTGGAACAGGTAAACGGTGTCGGCGATCGCGAAGAGCATGAAGCCCGCAACGAGAAGGCCCCACCGCAGTTCCGCTCGCCAGCCGAGAACCGGCAGCATTCCCGCCGCAAGTGCCAGCAGCAAAAGGTCACCCACCGGATACGCGAGCCCGACGAACACCGCCGCCGGCGCGTCGTGCAACGCCGCCGCGACGGGTCCGGCCGCGACCGCGGCGGCGACAGCGCCGAGCGTCAGCCCGCAGATGAGCGCATCCAGTCGGAACGCGGTCGGAACGCGCCTGAGCCGCTGACGCATCAGCACGACCAGGCCCGCGTACACCAGCGGATAGAACGCAAGATAGAAGACGTCGGCGAGCGACGGCATCCGGCCCGCCGGCACCAAACCGGCGTACACCACATCACCTGCCGCATAACTCGCCATACCGGCACCGATGAGAAGATACGGCCACCGCTCGGACCGCACCGCGTACGCGCGGAGAAACACGAACACCGCTGCGGCGACGGTCAGCGTCGGATACAGCATGTTGTCGAGTAATGAATTCCGGCCCGGGTGGTCGCGAAGCGCCGTTGACGCCGTGAAGACCACGACGCCGAGCGTCAAAACACCCAATCCGACGCAGACACTCCGCCGCGGCCAGCCGGCCACCGCGACCGGCATCTCGCCCGTCGCGCCCCTGTCGCCCGCCCGGGGCCC
>JAEZKH010000433.1 GCA_023415515.1 Actinomycetes bacterium | reverse complement strand
GGGCCCGACCGCGACGCCGTGCGGCGTCTGCGACTCGTGCGTCGCGCTTGCGCCCAACGGGCCGGGCAGCGTCGATGTGGTCGAACTCGACGCGGCCAGCCACGGCGGCGTCGACGACACCCGCGAACTCCGCGACCGTGCGTTCTATGCACCCGCCCAGTCGCGGTACCGCATCTTCATCGTCGACGAAGCGCACATGGTCACCACCGCGGGCTTCAACGCGCTGCTCAAGATCGTCGAGGAGCCGCCGGAGCATCTGATCTTCGTGTTCGCCACCACCGAACCGGAAAAGGTGCTGCCGACCATCCGCTCGCGCACCCATCACTACCCGTTCCGGCTGCTCGCACCGCGCACCATGCGGTCGCTGCTCGAGCGGATCTGCGAGCAGGAGGGGGTGGCCGTCGACGAGACCGTCTACCCCCTGGTCATCCGGGCCGGCGGCGGATCGCCCCGCGACACGCTGTCGGTGCTCGACCAGTTGCTCGCGGGCGCCGACGGCAACAGGGTGCTCTACCCGCGGGCGCTCGCCCTGCTCGGTGCCACCGACGTCGCGCTGATCGACGACGCCGTCGACGCGTTGGCCGCAGGGGACGCCGCCGCGCTGTTCGGTGCGGTCGAGGGCGTCATCGACGCCGGCCACGACCCACGCCGGTTCGCCACCGACCTGCTCGAACGCTTCCGCGACCTGATCGTGTTGCAGGCCGTGCCCGATGCCGCGGCGCGAGGCGTTGTCGACGCCCCGGGTGACGTCCTCGAGCGGATGCGCGACCAGTCGGCGCGCATCGGTGCGGGCACCCTGACCCGCTACGCCGAGGTGGTGCACGCCGGTCTCGGCGAGATGCGCGGCGCGACCGCACCGCGGCTGCTGCTGGAAGTGGTGTGCGCGCGGCTCCTGCTTCCGTCGGCCAGCGATACGGAATCGGCTCTGCTGCAACGGATCGAGCGGATCGAGACCCGGCTGGACATGTCGATTCCCGCCGACGGTGCTGCCGCCGCGGCGCAGGCGCCCGCCAAGCAGTTCACCCGCAAGAGCAGATCCGCACCACCCGAGAAGCCGACGCCCGACATCGCAGCGCCGGCGCCGGAGGTGGCCGCCGCACCTGCGCGGGAGCCGGTGGAGCCGCCGCCGTCGCCACCACCCGTGCGCCCTCCGTCGGACCCCGTGGTGAAGGCCCCGACGCCGCCTGCGGCGCCCGTGCCGGGCGATGTGGATGCCGCCGCGATCCGCAGGCAGTGGTCCACCGTGCTGGACAAGGTGCGTGACCGCAGCCGGTCACTGGCGGTCATGCTGGCCGGGGCTGTGGTCCGCACCGTCGACGGCGGCACGCTGCTGTTGAATCACGAGTCGGCGCCGCTTGCGAAGCGGCTCAACGAGCAGCGCAACACCGACGTCGTCACCGAGGCGCTCAAAGATGCCCTCGGCGTCGGGCTGAAGGTGCGCTACGAAGTCGGGTCGCCGTCCGTCGCGGCCGCCCAGAGTGCTCCCGCCGCCGCCGACGCGGCCGCCCGCGACGACGAGGACAGCATGCTGGCCGAGGCGGGCAGCGACAACACCGCGACCGAACGGCGCGACCCGGAAGAGGCTGCGCTCGAACTACTGCAGAACGAACTCGGCGCCCGCCGCATCGACGGCGGCTGAGTCAGGCCGACCACCACGGCCGCAGCGGCAGTCCGCCGTCGTCGCCGTCCGCGCCGAGCTTGACGGCCAGAACCTGATGCAGTTGCACGACGTTCGTCTCGAAGCCCAACCGCGACCCGGCCATGTAGAGGCCCCACACCTTGGCGGTGGCCAACCCGACCTCCTCGACGGCTTCATCCCAGTGGTCGACCAGGTTGCGGCACCAGTCGCGAAGGGTCAGCGCGTAGTGGTGGCGCAAGTTCTCCTCGTGAACGACCTCGAGACCAACGTCCTGCGCCTCGCTGATGATGCGGCCCGAACCGGTCAGCTCCCCGTCGGGGAACACGTAGCGGTCGATGAACCCGCCCGCATTGGCCGGGGCGCGGTTGTCGGGCCTGGTGATGCAGTGGTTGAGCAACAGCGCACCTGGTCGCATCTTCGACTGCAGGAATCCGAAGTACGCCGGGTAGTTGTGCACGCCGATGTGTTCGGTGAGCCCGATCGAGGACACCGCGTCGAATCCGGTCTCTGCGATGTCGCGGTAATCACCGTGGCGCACCTCGGCGAGGTCGGTCAAACCGTCGTCGGCGATGGCCTTCTGCGCCCACAGCGCCTGCTCCTTCGACAGCGTGACGCCGATGGCCCTGACGCCCTTCTTGGCGGCGTACCGAACCATGCCGCCCCACCCGCAGCCGACATCGAGCAGTCGGTCGCCGGGCTGCAATCGCAGCTTGTCGAACACCAGCCGGTACTTGTTGTCCTGCGCCTCCTCGAGGGAAGCGTCGGCATTCGGGTAGCAGGCGCAGGTATACGTCATCGACGGGCCGAGCACCCATTCGTAGAAGGTGTTCGACACGTCGTAGTGGTGATGGATGGCCTCGGCGTCACGGGTCTTGCTGTGCCGCAGGCCCTCTGCGATGCGTCGCCAGCGGGGCAGTGCCTCCTGCGGCGGCGGTGCGATCGGCTTGAGGTGTTCGAAGCCGATCGACCGGACGATGTTGGCCAGCACCCGCGCAGGCGGGCGTTTGAAGTCCATCTTGTCGGCGAGCGCCCGCAGCAGCTCGTAGGGGTCGCCGAGGTGCACGCCGCGCACCGCCACGTCACCGGAGACATACGCGCGCGCCAAGCCGAGTTCGCCCGGTGCCGTCGCGAGGTAGGTGGTGCCGCGCGGCGTCAGCAGATCAAGGCCGACGGCGGCATCGGCGGGTCCGGCCGTACTTCCGTCGTAGGCGCTGAAGTTCAGCGGGATCCGGCCGCCCCCGGCGAAGATCTCCAGGATCTCGGCCAGCGTCATCTTCTTGATCGGCGCACCCGTCGCATGTTCCTTGTACGTCGTCATTTCCGTTGCACCGCCTTCGCGTAGAGGTCGAGGAGACGAGAATCGGGATCGTATGTCTTCTTGACGGTCTTGTAGGCCTCACCGCCGTAGAGTTCGTCGAACTCCTCCTGGGAATAGAAGGCGTCGGAGTACAGCGACTTGTGTCCGTCGAGCTTACTGACCTGATGCTCGATCAACCGGTTGGTGTGACCTTCTTCGGGCCCGACGGGCACCGACGACCAGAAGCCCACGTTGACATATGTGTGGTGCGGCCTGATCGGATACAGCGGCCAACCCGCATCGTCGCGCAATCGCAGCGCGCACAACCAGATCGGCTCGATCGGCACGTTCTCGGTGAACCAGTCCAGAAAGTCGACACACCGTTCGATCGGCACCTCGACGTCCTGGACGACGCGCTCGAGCGGTGGTCTGCCGTTGCGCTTTTCGATGCGGTCGGCGATGTTGAACCGGCGATCGTAGCCAATCAGCTTCCAGTAGAAGCTGCTTCGCCGAAATCGCCGCGGCCAGAACCGGCGAATCGCCGGGTTCTGCGCGCCGAACGCGCGGGAGCACCAGAACCAGTCGGTGTCCCAACGCCACAGGTAATCGTGGATGGTCAGTCTGTCGTGCTTCTCGCCGTCGGGATGCTGGATCGACCGGTAGTAGATCTGCTGGCCGGTGTAGTCGCTGACCGGTCCCGGCGTCGCGGTCTGCATGCCGACGCAGAGGTAGCTCTCGTCGGCGCTGAACACCACGCCGTCGAGGTAGTCGACCGGATCGCCGTCGATTCCGCCGGTCTCGATGATGCGGTCCATCGCAGCGACCAGGTCGCTCAGCGAGTGGAAGCGCAGATGCCGAAGGGCGACGAACGGCTTCACGGGTTCCAGCTCGATCTTCAGCCGAACCGAATAGCCCAGCGTGCCATATGAATTCGGGAAGGCGCGGAAGAGATCCGGATGCTGCGACGGCGATGCGGTGACGACCTCACCTGTGCCGGTGAGGATGTCCATCTCGAGAACCGATTCGTGCGGCAGGCCGTTGCGGAACGACGCCGACTCGATGCCGAGCCCGGTGACGGCGCCGCCGAGGGTGATGGTCTTCAACTGCGGGACGACGAGCGGCGACAGCCCGAAGGGCAGCGTCGCGGCGACGAGGTCTTCGTAGGTGCACATGCCCGCGACATCGACGGTCCGCGCGTCCGGGTCCACCGCGATCACACCGGTCAGCCCGGAGGTGTCCAGGCCCCTGGCGTCGCTCTTCGCGCGGGCGCGGAACAAGTTGGAGGTCGGTTTGGCCAGTCGGACGGTGGCTCTCGGCGGAATGGCGCGGTAGCTGGCCAGGAGTCGTTGCACCCCTCGGGCATGTGCAGCACGTGCGTCGGTTTCCGGAACGGACACGCATATACGCTAGTCCGCGGCTGCGGCCGATGCGAACGCACTGCGACGAGGGGAGTCGAACAAATGGGACAGGTCAGCGCGTCGAGCAGCGTCTTGATCGACGCCGCGCCGGACAAGGTCCTGGCGGCTGTGTCGGATTACACAACGGTCCGCCCGAAGATCTTGTCGTCGCACTACCGCGACTACGCCGTCCTCCAGGGCGGTCAGGGGGCAGGCACCGTCGCGACCTGGAAGCTGCAGGCGACGAAGTCGCGGGTCCGCGACGTCAAAGCCGAGGTCGACGTCGCAGGCCACACCGTCATCGAGAAGGACGCCAACAGCTCGATGGTGACCAACTGGACCGTCGCGCCGTCGGGCCCCGGTTCGTCGGTGACAGTCAAGACGTCCTGGCAGGGCGCAGGCGGAATCGGCGGCTTCTTCGAGAAGACTTTCGCCCCGCTCGGACTGAAGAAGATCCAGGGCGAGGTGCTGGCCAACCTGAAGAAGGCCGTCGAGGCCCAGTGAGCCGCTAGCGCGGCTGTGAGCCCAGGAAGCCGGCGATACCGCGGACCACGGCGTCGGCGTACTTCTGTCTGCCCTCGGGCGTGGTGATCAGACCCGCGTCGGCGGGGTTCTTCATATTGCCCAGCTCGACGAGTATCGATGGATACTGCGCCAGGTTCAGGCCCGCGATGTCGGAGCGCGGGTTGAGGCCGCCGGTGCCGATGTAGGTGGACGGCACGAGGCCCGACGCCTGCAATTGGTCGCGCATGATCTGAGCGAACTGCACCGACGGCCCGGCCTGCGCCTGGTTGAGCGGCGGCGACGAGTAGAGCACGTGGAAGCCGCGGCCGGTCGGTGGGCCGCCGTCGGCGTGGATGCTGACGATCGCGTTGGGTTTGATCGAGTTGGCCATCGCGGCGCGCTCGTCGACGCAGGGGCCCAGCCCGGTGTCGTTGCCGCGCGACATCGCGGTGCGCACGCCGAGCGCCGACAGCGCCTGGCGGATCCGCAGCGTCGTCTCCCAGGTGAAGCTGTGTTCGGGATAACCGTCGCCGGTCGACGTGCCGCTTTCCTGACAGTTCTTGGTGCCGCCCCGCCCGGTGGGCACCTGACGGCTGATCGAGGAGTCGTTGGCGCCGTTGTGGCCGGGGTCGAGGAACACGATCATCCCGGCGATGTTGGCCGGCGCCGCGGATACCGGGCTGGCCAGCGTCGACGCAGCGACCACCAGGCAGGCGGCCGCAGCCGCGCCGACACGAAAGGTCGCAGACACACGCACGGCGTCAAGGTAGCCGCTCGCCGTCTAGGCTTGAAAGGCCAAAACGCCGCAGGCCGGCGAGCGCAACCAAGTCGAGACCACGCAGTTATCAGAAGTTACCGATACGCATAGGGGGCTACTCATGCAACCCGGAGGCCAGCCCGACATGTCGGCGCTCCTCGCTCAGGCGCAACAGGTTCAGCAGAAGCTGATGGAGGCCCAGGAACAACTCGCCAACACCGAGGTGCACGGGCAGGCAGGCGGCGGCCTGGTCCAGGTCACCATGAAGGGCAGCGGTGAGGTCGTCGGCGTGGCGATCGATCCGAAGGTCGTCGACCCCGACGACGTCGAGACGCTGCAGGATCTCATCGTCGGCGCGCACGCCGACGCGGCCCGTCAAGTCACGCTGCTGGCCCAGGAGCGGCTCGGCCCGCTGGCGGGCGGCATGGGCGACATCGGGTTACCGGGGCTGTAATTGTTCGAGGGACCGGTCCAAGACCTCATCGACGAGCTGGGCAAGCTGCCGGGCATCGGCCCGAAAAGCGCACAGCGCATCGCGTTTCACCTGCTGTCGGTCGAACCGCCCGATATCGACCGGTTGACCGCGGTGCTGAACAAGGTCCGCGACGGCGTGAAGTTCTGCGCGGTCTGCGGGAACGTCTCCGACGACGACCGCTGCCGGATCTGCAGCGACGCCCGCCGCGACGCGTCGCTGGTGTGTGTCGTCGAGGAGCCCAAGGATGTGCAGGCCGTCGAACGCACCCGCGAGTTCCGCGGCCGCTACCACGTCCTCGGCGGCGCCCTGGACCCGCTGTCCGGGGTCGGACCGGAGCAACTGCGGATTCGCGAGCTGCTCAACAGGATCGGCGAACGTGTCGACGGGGTCGACATCACCGAGGTGATCATCGCGACCGATCCGAACACCGAGGGGGAGGCGACGGCGACCTATCTGGTGCGGATGCTGCGCGACATCCCCGGTCTGACCGTCACGCGCATCGCGTCCGGTCTGCCGATGGGCGGTGACCTCGAGTTCGCCGACGAGTTGACGCTCGGCCGCGCATTGTCGGGTCGACGTGCACTCACCTGAGTCACACCAAACGACGTTTCGCAGACCTCTTCTGGCACTTCTTCTGCGAAACGTCGATCGAAGTGACTTGTCGGTGCCCGGGTGCACGATGCCTGTATGGCTGAAGTGTTCATCGGCAGTGAAGAAGTCGCCGCGGGCCGGGTTACGCGTCACGAACTGCGGCGCTGGTATACCCCGGTTTATCGCGGTGTGTACGCGCCACGGGGCGTGGAACTGACCTTGCGTGACCGTTCGATCGCCGCGTGGCTGGCGTCCGGCCGCAAGGGAGTGGTGGCCGGCGTCGCGGCGTCCGCTCTGCACGGTGCCCCGTGGGTCGACCCTGGTGTACCCATCGAGCTCGTCGGCGTGCGAATCCGCCCGCAGCCCGGGCTGATACCACGGGCCGACCGGATCAACGACGACGAGATCACCAAGGTATCGGGGTTACCCGTGACATCAAGACTCCGAACGGCTTTCGACATGGGCCGCCATCTCGAGCGTCCCGACGCTCTCGCGCGCCTCGACGCGCTGATGTGGAACCAGAAGTTCAACCGCGCGGACGTCATGGCGCTGGGCGACCGCTATCCGCGGGCCCCGGGTCTACGCAGGCTGCGCGAGTTGCTTCCGCTCGTCGACGGCGGCGCAGACTCGCCGCGCGAGAGCCGAATCCGGTTGTGGTTGGTGGACGCGGGATTCCCGCGACCCGAGACCCAGATCCCCGTGCTTCACAGCGGCACCGCCCCGGCCGCGTGGCTGGACATGGGCTGGCGCGAGTTCAAGGTTGCCGTCGAGTACGACGGGGATCACCACCGAAAGGATCGCCGCCAGTACGTCAAGGACATCGCCCGGCTGCGGATGCTGGAAGCACTGGGGTGGATCGTCATTCGGGTCATCGCCGAAGACAAGCCGAGTGAGGTCATCGCGAGAGTCGAGGATGCCCTGATCCGTCGTGGGTGCTGTCTCGAAATCGACGACCTGCACCGCGTCACGCGTTCGTTCGCGGCGTAGCCGCTACACGCGGCGGGGCGCCGCCAGCCGTTCCCGGCGCAGCAGGTCTACCTCGGGCAGGTCCAGCGGGGCGAGGTCGCCCACGACCCGGGACAGCAGATGGTCGGCGAGTTGCGGGTTGCGGGCCAGACAGGGGCCGTGCAGATACGTGGCGACGACGCTGCCCTGCACGGCACCGTCGAAGCCGTCACCCTCGCAGTTGCCCGCCCCGCTCACCACCTTGGCCAGCGGGCGGGCGTCCGCTCCGAGAATCGTTCCGCCGCGGTGGTTTTCGAACCCCGTCAGCTTTTCGGTGAGACCTGCGAGCAGCGGCAGGCTCACCACCTCACCGATGGTGCGCCTCGGCTGCGGCGACGTCGTCAGGTCGAGCCGCCCCACACCCTCGACCCGCTCGCC
>JAEZKH010000431.1 GCA_023415515.1 Actinomycetes bacterium | reverse complement strand
CTCCATCTCGACGCCCGTGCGGTCGGTGGTGTGCACCGTGGCGGTGATGCCCACCTCGGCCGAACCGACCGCGAAGTCGACGTCGACACCGGTCAGCGCGAGCTGATGGCACAGCGGTATCAGGTCGCTCGTGCGCTTGGCGGCGAGGATGCCTGCGATCCTGGCGGTGGCGAGCGCATCGCCCTTGGGCAGCCCGCCTGACGCGATGAGGTCGATGACGTCCGTGCGGGTGTGCAGAGTGGCTGCCGCAACAGCGGTGCGCCTGCCCGTGTCCTTACCGGTCACGTCGACCATGTGGGCCGCGCCCGAGTCGTCGAGGTGAGACAGCCGCCCGGAGCCGGGTGGATCGGCTTGCGCCACGACTACCTGTTGACGACCGTGACCGGGTGGGTGTACGGCAGCTCGTCAGAGGGCAGCGGGAACGTCAGATCGCCGAACGGCGACAGTGCGCCGGTGCGGTCGGCGGCCAGTTCGCTGACCGCGTGATCGTCTTCTCCGTCGGTTGCCGGCCACCCGTTGTCCACGTAGCGGGCCTTCTGCTTCTTGTCTGCCACGCTGACATTGTGGCAGGCCTCGCGACCGGTGGCGAGACACCCCGACGCGAGGAGCTGGAAGCGCGCGGAGCGAGAAGCACCCCCGCCTGCTTTACGCTGGTCAGTAATGTCCGAACACAACCCGGGCACCCCGTTGGGCGCCTGGCTGGCCGAACTGGAAGACGAACGGCTGATCCGGCTGCTGGAACTGCGGCCCGACCTGACCCAGCCACCGCCCGGCAGCATCGCTGCGCTGGCCGCGCGCGCGCAGGCCAGACAGTCGGTGAAGGCCGCGACCGACGGGCTGGACTTCCTGCGGCTCGCGGTGCTCGATGCACTCCTGACGCTGCATGCCGAAACCACCCCGGTGCCGCTGCCCAAGCTCACCGCGCTGCTCGGCGACCGGGTCGGTGAGGATGCGATCGCCGCGGCGGTCGACGATCTGCGCGAGCGGGCGCTGGTGTGGGGTGACGTGGAGGTCCGAGTGGCCGCGGAAGCGTCCTCGGGCCTGCCGTGGTATCCCGGCCAGGCGGTTCTGGAGGGGCCCGAATACGGTGCCGCGGAGATCGCCGACCGGCTGGCCGCGGTCGACGACGCCCAGCGCGAACTGCTGCAGCGACTGATGGACGGCTCACCCGTCGGCCGGACGCGCGACGCCGCGCCGGGAACACCGCAGGACCGGCCGGTGCAGCGACTGCTGGCCGCGGGCCTGCTTCGTCAGGTCGACGCGGAGACCGTGATCCTGCCCCGGCTGGTCGGGCAGATGCTGCGCGGGGAAGTGCCCGGGCCCGTCGAGCTCACACCGCCCGATCCGGCGGTGTCGACCACGACCGCCAAGGACGTCGACGCCGTCGCCGCAGGTGCGGTCATCGACCTGCTCCGCGAGGTCGAGGTGGTCATCGAGACGCTGGGCACCACACCGGTTCCCGAGCTCCGCAGCGGCGGCCTCGGTGTCCGCGATGTCAAGCGGCTGACGAAGGTCACCGGAATCGACGAGCAGCGGCTCGGGCTGATTCTCGAGGTGACCGCGGCCGCCGGCCTGATCGCCGCGGGCCTTCCGGACCCGGAACCGCTCGACGGCACCGGCCCGTTCTGGGCGCCGACGGTGGCCGCAGACCGCTTCGTCGAAGCGCCGGTCGCGGCGCGCTGGCATCTGCTCGCGTCGACCTGGCTCGACCTGCCGGGACGACCTGGTCTGATCGGCGGCCGCGGTCCCGACGACAAACCCTATGCCGCACTATCGGATTCGCTGTACTCCACGGCGGCTCCGCATGACCGCAGGCTTCTGTTGAGCGTGCTCGCCGACCTTCCCCGCGGTACGGGTGTCGACGCCGCAGAGGCATCGCGAGCGATGATCTGGCGCAGGCCCCGCTGGGCGGTGCGGCTGCAACCGAAACCCGTCGGTGATCTGCTGGCCGAGTCGCATGCGTTGGGCATCGTCGGGCGCGGCGCCATCAGCGGCCCGGGGCGCAAGCTGCTCGCAGGCGAGGCCGACGCGGTCGACGCGATGGCCAAGGTGCTGCCCGAGCCCATCGACCACTTTCTGTTGCAGGCCGATCTGACGGTGATCGTGCCCGGGCCCCTCGAACGTGACCTCGCCGAGCAGTTGGCGTCGGTTGCGACGGTGGAGTCGGCAGGCGCGGCCATGGTGTATCGGATCAGCGAGCAGTCGATCCGGCGCGCGCTCGACACCGGCCAAACCGCGAGCGAACTGCATGCGTTCTTCGAACGCCACTCGAGAACACCTGTGCCGCAAGGCCTTACGTATCTCATCGATGACGTGGCGCGCAGGCACGGGCAGTTGCGGGTGGGAATGGCCGCGTCGTTCGTGCGCTGTGAGGACCCGGCTCTGCTCGCGCAGGCGATCGGCGCGCCCGCGGCCGAACCGCTGGAGATGCGGCTGCTCGCCCCGACCGTCGCGGTGTCGCAGGCGCCGATCTCCGACGTGCTCGCGACCCTGCGTGCCGCCGGCTTCGCCCCTGCCGCAGAGGACTCCTCCGGTGCGATCGTCGACATCCGGGCCAGAGGCGCCCGCGTGCCCGCGCCCGCGAACCGGCGCGTGCTGCGCCAGCCGACCCCTGCACCGAGCCAGACGCTCGCCGCGATCGTCGCCGTGCTGCGCAAGGTGGCCGCACAGCCGTTCGCCACCATGCGGATCGACCCCGCGGTCGCCATCTCGCAACTGCAGGAGGCGGCCCGGCTGCAGAGTTCGGTGGTCATCGGCTACGTGGACCCCGCAGGGGTGGCCACGCAGCGCGTCGTGGCGCCGGTGAGCGTGCGCGGCGGACAGTTGACGGCCTGGGACCCCGCGACCGGCCGGGTCCGCGACTTCGCGATCCACCGCGTCACGTCGGTCGTTTCGGCCGACGGCGACGAGGCCTGACTTCTGCACCGCGACCGACCGTGTCTGCACGCGACACGCCGCAATTTTGCGTACAAGAGGGGTCGCTCGCGCCGCTCGAGAGGCCTGACACGGCCGCATGTCGCCGGAGTCGGGATAATGGACACAATGAGTGACGGCCCCCTGATCGTGCAGTCCGACAAGACGGTGCTGCTCGAAGTCGACCACGAGAAAGCCGCCGCAGCGCGCGCGGCGATCGCCCCGTTCGCCGAACTCGAGCGCGCGCCCGAGCACGTGCACACCTACCGGATCACCCCGCTGGCGTTGTGGAACGCGCGCGCGGCCGGCCACGACGCCGAGCAGGTCGTCGACGCGCTGGTCTCCTTCTCCCGCTACGCGGTGCCGCAGCCGCTGCTGGTCGACATCGTCGACACGATGGCCCGCTACGGGCGCCTGCAGTTGGTCAAGCACCCCGCGCACGGCCTGACGTTGGTGAGCCTCGACCGCGCAGTGCTCGAGGAGGTGCTGCGCAACAAGAAGATCGCGCCGATGCTGGGAGCCCGCATCGACGACGACACCGTCATCGTGCACAACAGCGAGCGCGGCCGGGTGAAGCAGATGCTGCTCAAGATCGGCTGGCCCGCAGAGGATCTGGCGGGCTATGTCGACGGCGAGAAGCACCCGATCAGCCTCGCCCAGGATGGCTGGCACCTGCGCGACTACCAGGAGATGGCCGCCGACTCGTTCTGGGAGGGCGGCTCTGGTGTCGTGGTGCTACCGTGCGGCGCGGGCAAGACACTCGTCGGTGCCGCGGCGATGGCGAAGGCGGGCGCGACGACCCTGATCCTGGTCACCAACACCGTCGCGGGCAGGCAGTGGAAGCGTGAACTGATCAATCGCACGTCGTTGACCGAGGACGAGATCGGCGAGTACTCCGGCGAGAAGAAGGAGATCCGCCCGGTCACCATCGCCACCTACCAGGTGATCACCCGGCGCACCAAGGGCGAATACCGCCACCTGGAACTGTTCGACAGCCGCGACTGGGGCCTGATCATCTACGACGAGGTGCATCTGCTGCCCGCGCCGGTTTTCCGGATGACGGCCGACCTGCAGTCGCGGCGCCGCCTCGGCCTGACCGCCACCCTGATCCGCGAGGACGGCCGCGAAGGCGATGTGTTCAGCCTGATCGGGCCGAAGCGCTACGACGCCCCGTGGAAGGACATCGAGGCACAGGGCTGGATCGCACCCGCGGAGTGCATCGAGGTGCGCGTGACGATGACCGACAACGAGCGGATGCTCTACGCCGTCGCCGAACCCGACGAGCGCTACAAGCTCTGCTCGACGGTGCACTCCAAGATCGCGGTGGTGAAGTCGATCCTGGAACGTCATCCCGGTGAGCAGACGCTGGTGATCGGCGCCTACCTCGACCAGCTCGACGAACTGGGCACCGAGCTCAACGCACCAGTGATCCAGGGCTCGACGAAGACCGCCGAGCGCGAGGCGCTGTTCGACGCGTTCCGCCGCGGTGAGATCACCACGCTGGTGGTGTCGAAGGTCGCCAACTTCTCCATCGACCTACCCGAAGCCAGTGTGGCCGTTCAGGTCTCGGGGACCTTCGGGTCACGTCAAGAGGAGGCGCAGCGACTCGGCCGGCTGCTGCGACCCAAGGCCGACGGCGGCGGGGCGGTGTTCTACTCGGTGGTGTCCCGTGACAGCCTCGACGCGGAGTACGCCGCGCACCGGCAGCGCTTCCTCGCCGAGCAGGGTTACGGCTACGTCATCAAGGACGCCGACGACCTGCTCGGACCAGCGATATGACCCGGCAAGTCCGCCGCGTCATGCCGGTGCTCACTGTGGCCGACGACGTGGCTGCTGCGCGCGACGCCTATGTGCAGTCAATGTGCTGAACCACCGACGCTGACGGTTAGACGTGCGGCCCAACGCGTTTCACGACGGTCAGCAGTACCACGGAATCCTCCAACGCCTGCAGGGCGTGCCGCGACAACGGGATGACGATGTGATCACCCGGCGAGCCCTCCCATCCCGCGTCTGCGTTGGTGATGCGCACGCGGCCCTGCAGCACCTGCAGCGTCGCCTCGCCCGGGCTCTCGTGATCGTCGAGACCGGTGCCGCCCTTCAGGGCGATCAGCGTCTGCCGTAGCGAATGCTCGTGGCCGCCGTAGACGGTATGCGAGCTGCGGCCGCTGCTGGCCGCGCGCGCCGTTTCGAGGTGCTCACGCGCCAGCGCGGTGAGGGAGACCTTGTTCATAGCCCGCGATCCCCTTCCAAAGACCGGACATGCGAAAAGTGCTGCGGCAGCCGTTCGTCTCGGTTCGAGCTGTCGAGACGAACGGCCACCACCAACACCATTGTCGCCGAGCGGCGAGACCGCAACGGGCGTTCGCCCGACTAGTGGGTGATCGCCTTCTCCGCACCGACGCCGGTCAGCGACCGGACCTCCAGTTCAGCCTCGATGCCGGGGTCGGACACGTCCTTGGCGGTCAAGGTGCCGACGATGCCGAGCACGAACGCCAGCGGGATCGACACGATGCCGGGGTTGGCCAACGGGAACCAGGCGAAGTCCGCGTTGGGCAGCATCGCCGTCTTCGCACCCGACACCGCCGGCGAGAAGACGATGAGCACGATCGTCGAGATCAGCCCGCCGTACATGCTCCACAAGGCACCCCTGGTGTTGAAGCGCCGCCAGTACAGCGAGTACACGATCGTCGGCAGGTTCGCCGAGGCGGCCACCGCGAACGCCAGCGCCACCAGGAACGCGACATTCTGGCCGTTGGCCAGGATGCCGAGCCCGATCGCGGCCACCCCGAGCACCACCGCCGTGATCCGCGAGACCCGCACCTGTTCGTCCTCGGTCACCTTGTGGCTCTTGAGGACGCTGGCGTACACGTCGTGGGCGAACGACGCCGACGCGGTGATCGTCAGGCCGGCGACGACGGCCAGGATCGTGGCGAACGCGACCGCCGAGATGACGCCGAGCAGGATCACCCCGCCGAGTTCGAACGCCAGCAGCGGTGCCGCCGAGTTCTGCCCGCCGGGGGCGGCCAGGATCGTGTCCGGGCCGACGATCGCCGCTGCGCCGTAGCCCAGTGCCAGGGTGAACAGATAGAAGGCGCCGATCAAGCCGATCGCCCAAACCACCGAGCGCCGCGCCTCTTTCGCGGTCGGCACGGTGTAGAAGCGCATCAGCACGTGCGGCAGGCCCGCGGTGCCGAGCACCAGCGCCAGGCCCAGCGACA
>JAEZKH010000385.1 GCA_023415515.1 Actinomycetes bacterium | reverse complement strand
CTCCTTCTCCGCCTCTCTGGACGGATCGTTAAAGGACGTCGAACTGCCGGGCAGCTTAGCACCAGTAACGTGGCGTCGGTGAATCTCGACGGCAACCGGACGTCCATGACCGAGGCGATCGACGCGGGCCTGCTCTCCGGCGCGGTCACGGTGGTGTGGCAGAACGGGGAGGTCCTGCAGGTCAACGAACTCGGTTACCGCGATGTGGAGGCCCGGCTGCCGATGCAACGCGACACCATGTTCCGCATCGCCTCGATGACGAAACCCATCACCGTCGCGGCCGCGATGACCCTGGTCGACGAAGGCAGGCTGGCGCTGACCGACCCGGTGACGAAGTGGCTGCCGGAGCTGTCCGACCTCCGGGTGATGGTCGACGTCCGCGGCTCGCTCGACGACACCGTGCCCGCGCAGCGACCGATCACCATCGACGATCTGATGACCCATCGGAGCGGTCTCGCATACGCGTTCTCGGTGCTCGGTCCGCTGGCCCGCGCGTACGCGAAGATCTCGCACCGACAGGACCAGGACGGGTGGCTCGCCGATCTTGCCCGGCTTCCGCTGGTCCACCAACCGGGTGCGCGGCTGACCTACAGCGTGTCGACCGACGTGCTGGGCATAGTGCTGTCGCGCATGGAAGGCAAGCCGCTTGCCGAAGTGTTGAAGGAGCGCGTCTTCGAAGCGGTCGGCATGCCCGACACCGGATTCAGCGTCGGACCCGACGGTCGGCGGCGGGCGGCGACGATGTACCGACTCGACGGCGACACGCTGCGTCACGACTCGATGGGGCCCGCGCCCATCAGCGACCCTCCGCTGTGCAGCGGCGGTGGAGGTCTGTGGTCGACGGCCGACGACTATCTGCGTTTCATCCGGATGCTTCTCGGTTTCGGAACGGTGGACGGAACACGCGTGCTGTCCGAGGAGTCGGTGCGGTTGATGCGTACCAACCGGCTGACAGACGAACAGCGGCAGCATCCGTTCCTGGGCATGCCGTACTGGATCGGCCGCGGCTTCGGCCTGAACCTGTCGGTGGTCACGGACCCTGCGAAGTCACGGCAGTTGTTCGGACCCGGTGGTAAGGGCGCCTTCACGTGGCCTGGCGCGTACGGAACGTGGTGGCTCGCCGATCCGTCGGCGGACCTGATCCTGGTGTATCTGATCCAGAATCAGCCAGACATGTCCGGTGACTCCGCCGCCGCGGTGGCGGGCAACACCTCGCTGGCGAAACTCCAAGGGGTGCAACCGAAGTTCGTGCGACGCACCTATCAGGCGCTGAACCTCTAGTCCGAACAGTGGCCGGTCTCACTCCGCCGGTTTCGGCGTTTCGTTGTTGGCTTCGGTCTTGGCTTCCTTCTTCTTGCCAAGGCCCGTAACCGACTTCACCACGTCGCGGACGCCCTGGCGGACATCCTTGATCGTCTGACGGATCCCGTTGCGAACCTCTTTCACAACGGCTCGGGCGTTGGCGCCGGCTCTCGGCGGATCGTTATCCCCCTTGACGACCTGGTTACCGGTCGCGGGGTCGTCGGCATCCTTCTTCGCGCCCGCGTTGTTGATGTCGTCGACGTTGGTCTGCGGACCGATTCGGGCAGCTCTCGAGCTGACGACATCGACGCTGCGGATATATCCGTTTGCCGCCAGGCCACGCTCTTCGGCAGGAGCGGACGGATCCAGGACACCGCCAACCGGCGGCGGCAGGAATGCCGCTCCGAGGCTCACCGGTATCGACACCAGTTCCGTTGGCAGCATAAGCGCGTGGCTCGCCAACAGGCGGACGGCATCGAGCGGTCGCCCCTGCTCGAGGTACGCGCCGACCCGCCGCACATCGTCTAGCGCGAGGTTGCCGGGATCATCAGCGACCTTCACAGCAGTGATGGTCTCCTTCGCCTGGATCATCTGTTGCTGCTCAGGAGGACCGACGAGGTCGCCGATGATGCTTTGCGCCCCCGCGTAAAGGCGCCAGTAACTGCTGAAGATCAGGCCCTGCGTGTCGGCGTCGGCAGCGAAGATGTCACCGCCGAAGGGAGCGGGCAGCATGTTGGCCAATGCCGCCACGAAGGGATACGCCAGCACCAGGGGTTTGACGAGGTAACCGGTGGCGATCAGCGTCGCGGCCTGCGCCGGGGAGTATCCGAAACCCCAGATGAACAGCAAGTCGGCGGGGATCAAGGGCAGGTTCAGCGGGTCGTCCGCGAGATCTCTGATCGTCAACAACGCCGCATCGATCAGATCCCACTGATTAGCGGCATCCTGCGGTGGAACGTTGACCACCAACGGGTCGAGAAGTGCCCTGATCGGTGCTGAATAGAGTTGGCCGAGGCCCAATCCAAGCGCTCCGAGCACCTGCCGGGTCGAACTCGCGTTGTCGAGGTTCAGACGAAGCATCTCCAACGCCGAATCGTAATTCTGAATCGCTGACCCAGGCACATTGACCACGGCGTCGACGAATCTCGCCAAGTCCTCTGCGAGGCCGGCCAACTGAAGATTCGACATCTCGACAACGTGTTGCGTTGCAGGCAGTGACGGGACCTGCACCTCTGGCGGCGGCACGGTCACCGGCGACACCGCGATCACGCCGGCGCCGACGAGCGCTATGCCGCTGGTTACAAGGGGGCGAATTCCCTGATACATCGTGGACCCTCCAATCGTTTGGGAAATTCCGCAAACCGATCGTTGTCCGTGCTCAAGACGAAGACGTAGGTAGTGCGCTACTTCAATTCAAAGTTGACGCCACACGCCCCCGGTGTCGACGTGACGTTTGCCGACGGCTACGCTGCGGCCGATTTCGATGAAGTGGATGCAGCGCTGGCCGTTTCGCCCGATCGCCTCCCGACTCTGGTTCAAGGTCGCCGATTCGATTGCGTTGCCTGACTATTCGATCGGGTGAGCTACATGCAGCGGGACAACACCCTGCCGAACTGGAGCAGCCGCTCCATCTGGGCCAGTCCCCCGTTTTCGACCGACTTGTCGTAGCGGAACGACTCGCAGAAGTAGTCGGTGTCCGTGGCCGACTTCTCGTGGCTTCGCGTGATGAGTTGGGTGTACATCCGCAACCGGACCTCCGACAACCGTCGGGTGCCGTCGTCGAGAATGTCGAACTCCGTCGTCAGGATGTGGTCGCTGATCGTCGACAGCAGAATCGTGCGCACCGAGGCGTTGAGCACCTGACGCTGCCGTTCTTCGACGATCGACGTGCCGTCGTCGGCGCGCCACATGATCAGCCGTCGACCGTCGGTGAGCACGACCTCCTGCGCCAGCGCCTCACCCCAGGACTCCTCGGTCGCCCGGCGCGACATGAAGAAGGACTGGATCGACGGAAAGTCGACGATGCCACGCAGTTGGTCTAGCGCCACAATCGGGTCCCGCAGATAGACCTTGGCGGCGTCCTCGATGCTGTAATACGGCGCCCAGTCCTGCGGTGTGGCCATCGCACAAGACTAGAAGCGACCGCGAAGCCGATCTAGTCGGAAACGCTCTGGTCCGCCCGGATCGCCGCCGACGCCGCCCGAATCTGCGGCGTCACCAGCATCACCTGGCCGAGCACGCCGTTGACGAACCCTGGCGAGTCGTCGGTGGACAGATGCTTGGCCAATTCGACGGCCTCGTCGACGGCGACCGGTTCGGGAACGTCGTCGGCGTGCAACAACTCCCAGACCGCCACCCGCAGGATCGCCCTGTCGACGGCGGGCAACCGATCCAGCGTCCACCCCTGCAGATGCGACGAGATCAGGTCATCGATGTGAGCGGCGTGCTGCGTCACTCCCTTGGCGACCGTGATCGTGTAGGGATTCAACGGCGACACGTCGGATTGGCTCTGCGCCAACAGCTCTCGCGATTCGGCGGCTTCCGCCGGCGTGATGCCCCTCGCCTCCGCCTCGAACAGCAGATCGACGGCCCGCTTACGGGCCTGGTGGCGACCCCGGTCGGGCTTGGGTTTGGTCAATTCACGCGACCCAGGTAGCTGCCGTCGCGCGAGTCGATCTTGAGTTTGTCACCGGTGTTGATGAACAACGGCACCTGGATCTCCGCGCCCGTCTCGACGGTGGCCGGCTTGGTGCCCGCGCTGGACCGGTCGCCCTGCAAGCCGGGCTCGGTGTGGGTGACCTCCATCTCGACGGTTACGGGCAGTTCGATGTAGAGCGGCGTGCCGTTGTGGAAGGCGACCTGCACCGGAAGGTTCTCCAGGAGGAAACGGGCGTCTTCACCGACCAACGATTCCGGCAGGTGGTGTTGCTCGTAGTCCTGGCTGTCCATGAACACGAAGTCCGAGCCGTCCTTGTAGAGATAGGTGGTGTCGCGGCGGTCGACCGTTGCGGTCTCGACCTTGACCCCCGCGTTGAACGTCTTGTCGACGACCTTGCCCGAGAGCACGTTCTTGAGCTTCGTGCGCACGAACGCGGGGCCCTTGCCCGGTTTGACGTGCTGGAACTCGACGATGGACCACAACTGGCCGTCGATGTTCAGCACGAGCCCGTTCTTGAAGTCGGCGGTCGATGCCACGGCGGTACTACTCCTCGTCTCTCAACTACAGAATGGCCAGTTCCTTGGGGAACCGGGTAAGCAGGTCGGGCGCTTCCTCGCAGACCACCAGCGTGTCCTCGATGCGGACACCGCCGCGATCGGGCAAGTAGATACCGGGCTCCACAGTCACCGCAGAGCCAGCAAGCATCCTACCGGCGGCCGTCGCGTTGATTCCCGGCGCTTCGTGGATCTCGAGGCCGACGCCGTGCCCGAGACCGTGGGTGAAGTGGTCGGCATGGCCCGCGTCGGCGATCACCTGGCGTGACGCGGCGTCCACATCGCGCAGCGCGACACCGGGCCCGACCGCGTCGCGACCCGCCTTCTGTGCGGCGGCGACGAGTTCGTAGAGGTCCAATTGCCACTGCGCCGCGGGCCCGAGCACAAAGGTGCGCGTCATGTCCGAGTGGTATCCGCACACCAGCGCGCCGAAGTCGATCTTGACGAAGTCGCCCGCGGCGAGGACGGCGTCCGTTGGCCGGTGGTGCGGGATCGCGGAGTTGGCGCCGGCCGCAACGATCGTCTCGAACGACGCCCCGTCCGCGCCGTGATCGAGCATCAGCGACTCCAGTTCGCGGCCCACCTCGCGTTCGGTCCGCCCGGGTCGAAGACCACCTCGTTCGACGAGGTCGGCCAGTGCGGCGTCGGCTGCCTCGCATGCCAGTCGCAGCAGCGCGATCTCGCCGGCATCCTTGACCTCGCGCAGCGCTTCGACGATGCCTGCGGCGCGAACCAGTTCGACGTCGCAGGCTTCTTTCGCCAGCGAGTCGTACCCTTCGACGGTCACAACGTGGCTTTCGAACCCCAGTCGACGCACGCCGTCGGCGGCGGCCCGGCCGGTGAGAAACGGCCCGCAGGCGCGCTCGATGACGATTTCGGCGTCGGGCACCTGCTGCGCCGCCTGGGTCCGGTAGCGCCCGTCGGTCGCCAGCACCGGCGTGTCGTCGTCGGCGCGAACGAGCAACGCGGCGTTCGAGCCGGTGAAGCCGGACAGATAACGGACGTTGACCAGCCGTGTCACCAGCATCGCGTCGAGCCCCTCCGACGCCAACCGCCGCCGAAGCCGGTCTCGGCGCTGGGATATGGTCACGGGTGTTGACGCTACTCGCTAAGGTGAGGCCCCATGAGTAAGTGGTTGCTGCGCGGACTGGTGTTCGCGGCCCTGATGGTCTTCATCCGGTTGGTGCAGGGCGCTGCGATCAACGCCTGGGAAACCAAGGCCGGCCTGATCAGCATCACTCTGGTCGTCATCTACGCGGTCGTGGTGTTCGTGTGGGGCTTCGTCGACGGTCGCGCCGACGCGCGCGCCAACCCCGATCCCGACCGTCGCGAAGATCTCGCGATGACGTGGCTGCTCGCCGGTCTGTTCGCCGGACTCGTCAGCGGCGCGGTCGCATGGCTGATCTCGCTCTTCTTCAAGGGCCTCTATGTCGGTGGGTTGATCAACGAGCTCACCACGTTCGCGGCGTTCACCGCGCTGCTGACCTTCGTCTTCGCGATCGCGGGCGTCGCGATCGGACACTGGCTCGTCGACCGGCATGCCGATGACACGCCGCGTCGGCATCACGGCACGGCCGCGGGTGACGAGGACCGCGCCGACACCGACGTGTTCGCCGCGGTGCGTCATCCCGACGCACCGGCCGACGAGACACCGACCGAGCAGCACCAGCAGCAGCCCTAAGC
>JAEZKH010000343.1 GCA_023415515.1 Actinomycetes bacterium | reverse complement strand
AAGTACTACAACACTCAACGCCGCCACAGCGCACTCGACGGACTACCACCCATCAGCCGACTGCAACCAACCTGATGGCCGAGTACAACTAGCGCGTTTCGAAGTCGAAGCAGATGTGCTCCTCGGTCACCTGCCGGTTGTAGGCGACGACGTCCTTGTGGATCGGGTGTTCCTCGTAGGCGTCGAGGTCATCGCGCGAGTCGAAGGTGATCCGCATGCAGACGTCGAAGCCTCTCGACCTGGCGCCGAAGTTCTTCCCCAGCGCGAAGCCTCGGACACCGGGAACATTCTGCAGTTCAGCAAGTTTGGCGAACAGCGCGTCCTCTGCCTGCGGGTCGAGATTCGGGGCCTTGAAGGCGATCACATGATCGATCACGGGATGAACACCACCTTCATCGGTTTGCCCTGTCGACTGCGCAGCATGTCGAAACCGGCCTGGATCTCCTCGAGCGGGAATCGGTGCGTGACAAGTCGCTCGCCGCTGATCAGCCCCGCTGCGGCGAGGTTCAACGCGCGGCCGACAGCCTGTCTGCCCTCGCCGCGCGACGTGACGATCGAGATCTCCTCGCGGTTGGCGAAACCCAGGTTGAACGAAACCGGGTCCTTGTAGAACGCCAGGATCAGAAGTTTCCCGCCCCTGCGCAGCATCTCCAGCCCCTGGTTGGGGGTGGCCGGATCACCGGACGACTCGATCACCATGTCCGCACCCCGGCCCCGGGTCAGCCGCCGCACCTCCTCGACCGCGTCGTCGGTCGAGGAGTTGACGATGTCGGTCGCACCGAGGGCAGCCGCCAGGTCCAACCGCTCCTGTCTGGTGCCGACGACGATGACGCTCGTCGCGCCGAGAGCCCGCACCGTCTGGGCGGTCATGATGCCGACCGGACCCGGACCGATCACGACGACGGTGTCCCCGGCGATCAGCCCGCCCGCGCGGTCCAACCCGTGTACGGATGTGCCCGCGGTGGACACCAGGACCGACTCCTCCCAGCTGAGATCGTCGGGCAGCGGATACACACAGCTGACGTTGTGCACGACGTACTCGGCGAAGCCGCCGTCACACGTGAATCCCGTTGCCCGGTGGCCCTTGTCGGCTTGGCCGTAGTTCTCACACGCGGTGTAGGCCCCGTTGAGGCAGTTGCGGCACCGGCCACAGCCGTGATGGACATGGATTGCGACCCGCTGTCCGATGTCGATCTCATCGACGCACGCGCCACGGTCGACCACCGTGCCGGTCCATTCGTGGCCGGGCGTGAACGATCCGTAGGGCGGCTGGCCGGGGAACGGCGACGACTGGATCGCGACGTCGGTTCCGCATGCTCCACACATCGCCACGCGCACCAGCACCTCGTCGTGCCCGGGTTTCGGCACCGGCTTGTCGACCACCCGCAGGTCGTCGGGGCCGAACAGAACGGCCGCGCGCATGATGTCGGGTATCTCGACCACCGCACCGCCTTCCTACTTTATAAATTGTAGAAAACAGTACCTCACCGGTGCGGCGTCGGCCGCTCAATGGGGGTGATTGCCCCGGTGCGCAGCCAGGGCGTCGAAGCCGAAGTCGCTCTCCGGCCTGCGCCAGACGGAATGGGCATGGTTGGCGCGGCGCTGGGTGTTGTCGTACTCCACCAACAGGTCAGGCCCCTGGATCCGGTAGTAGTGCGGACTTCCCTGCGCAACCGGGCCCGCCCACCCGAAATACACGCCGTCGAGCGATTCCGGAGTGATCGCCAGCACCCCCTCAGGGGCCCGCGATTCGTAGGCGCGGACAAGAGTGTGCAGCGCGGTCTTCTGATCGGTGTCCATGTCCGCAGCCGCAAGACCGCTGGGCGACTGCCGAATCGCGAGCCTGTCGTGGTCGTCGGACCCGTACCCCGACGCCGCTTCGGCGTGCTCGTCGATCGCCTCGGCCAGTGCCGCCATTCGCGGGTCGTCGAGCAGGCTGCCCCACAGCTTGGCGTCGTTCATGTGAATCATGGCCGCCGGGCCGGTCGTCGGGGTGATCCGGGCGCGATTGCCACTGATGATGTCGCTCGGCGCGCTCGGGTGCAGCAGCGCTTGCCGCATCTGCGCGTCGCTCAAACCGGCGACCAGGGCCCTCGCGGCGTCCTCCACCGCGCGCAACGGCGCGAGTTCACCGCCGCCGAGCAACGGTGACCTGGCCGGATCCGAACCGATGAAGCAGGGCGTGGCCGCGACGAGTCGACCGTCGTCGACCACGTAGTTCAGCGAGACATGGTGGCCGCCGAAGCGCCACCCCCACCGCCGATCGGATGGGCTGCCGAAGATCCGAACCCAGTACAAACCCGGGTCGCGGCCCCGCTCCCGGCCCCAGTCGCGGGAGAAACCCTCTTCCCGGTCGAGCACGTTCTCGATTCCGATCACCGCGGCGACCGTGTTGTATGCCGGGACCGAGAGCCCCTGGGCCACCAGCTGCATCGTCAACTGCTGTTGGGACGGGCGCTGATCGCTCAACGGCAGACCACCGTGATCGGTCGGGGTGTAGAACCAGGTGGTCCGGTCCTCGTCTCCCCACTCGCGACGCAGCGACGCGCGCTGCGCTGCAGTACAGGAGTCGTCGAGACGTGCGCACAGGTCTGCCATCGCGCCGCCGACCTGGCGTCCCACTGCGGAGTCCGGCGGAAGTGAAGCCACGATAATGTATTCTATAGAAGCGTGAAATCGCTGGTCACCCGCATTGCGGAGGGCAGCGGGAATCGACGAAACGAGGGTGCATGACTGTCGCCGCGCCGCGGACCGCCCATTCCTACGCGTATGAGGCGCTGCGCAGCAGAATCCTGACCGGCGAGCTGGCGCCCGGCGCCCCGCTCATCCAGGCCACCCTCGCTAAGGATCTCGGCGTCAGCATGACCCCGGTGCGCGAAGCGCTGCGCGATCTCGCAACCGAGGGTCTCGTCACGCTGCTTCCGCACAAGGGCGCGGCCGTCACGTCGCTCGACCTGGCCGACGCCAAGGAGATCCACACCATTCGACTCAAGCTCGAGCCGGACGCCACCCGGCTGGCGGTCGACAACGTCTCGTTGGACGTGCTGAACCAGGCAGAGGAGCTGTACTCCGACATGTCGGCGACGTCCGACCACCGCTGGGTCGTGTGCAATCGCGAGTTCCACAAGGTCCTGCTCTCACCCGCGCCCGCACCGCGGCTGGTCAGCATCCTCAGCTCGCTGCTCGAGGCCGCGGCGCTGTACGTTCCGCTGGCGATCAGCCACCGCGTGGGACCCGATCCGCAGGTCGAGCACCGCGCCATCCTCGACGCCTATCTCCGGCGCGATCCGGAAGCGGCCGCCAAGGCCGTCGCCGACCATATCCAGTCGAGCATTCACTCATTGGAGTTCGACGACGACGAGGCGGCGAACCCCGCCCCCTGACCCGCCCGCGCCGAGTGTGGGACGAAACGCACGCGGATCCTCCTATGCACTATAAAATATGAAACCAATCCACGAGGGAGTCCACATGACGGTCGGTTGGGGCATCATCGGCATCGGCAAGGTTGCCGACATCGCAATCGCACCGGCTATCGCGGCCGATGCGCGCAGCACGCTCGCCGCCGTCTGCAGCCGCAGCCTCGACCGCGCCAAGGCCTTCGCCGACGATCACGAAGCCGACGCGGCATACGACGACTACGCGCAGATGCTGCAGGACGACAGCGTGGACGCCGTGTACATCGCGACGCCGAACGGCGTGCACGCCGAGCAGGGCCTGCGCGCCCTGCAGGCCGGTAAGCACGTGCTCATCGACAAACCGCTGGCCCTGCAGGTCGCTGACGCGAAGGCCCTGGTCGATGCCGCCGCAGCAGCGAACGTGTTGTTGGGGACGGGTTTTCATCTCAGACACAAGGCGACGGCCCGCGCGGCACGGGAGGCGATCGCGGCCGGCCGGCTCGGCGACGTCTTCTATGCCGAGATGGCTTGTGGAGCGGGTAAAGGCCTCTACCCCTACGACACCTGGCGAGCCGATCCCGCGCTCTCCGGCGGTGGAACGCTCCTGCACCAGGGTGTGCACACCGTCGATCTGGTGGCCTATCTGTGCGACCAACCGATCGTGGAAGTCACCGCCATGATCGACAAACCCGGCGCCGAAGACGTCTTCGTCGGCAGCTGCCGCCTGGCCGACGGAACGTTGGCCAACATCGCATCACACGCCCTGCGGATGGGCACCCGTCCCGACTGGACGGTCTTCGGCACGGACGGCTGGCTCGACGCCCGGGGCGGGACAAGCCCCGCCCCCGACACCCTTGACCTGCACGACGACGACGGGACCCGCCGACTCGCTGCGTCGACCGACGTCGCATACAACGCCGAGGTCGCGGACTTCGCCGCCGCCGTCGCAGGCGGGAGGACGCCGATCGCAAGCGGCGTCGACGGCATGCGTGCGGTGGCCGTCGCCGAGGCGCTCTACCGCGCGGCCGAGGAACGCCGCACCGTCGAGGTGGGCGTCGGCTAGAGCCGTTCGATGATCGTGACGTTGGCGGTGCCGCCGCCCTCGCACATCGTCTGGAGGCCGTAGCGCCCGCCGGTGCGCTCCAGCTCGTTGAGCATGGTGGCGAACAACTTCGCGCCGGTCGCGCCGAGCGGGTGGCCGAGCGCGATCGCTCCGCCGTTGGGGTTCACCTTCTCGGGATCGGCCTTGGTCTCCTTCAGCCACGCCATCACCACCGGTGCGAAGGCCTCGTTGATCTCGACGGTGTCGATGTCGTCGATCGACAGCCCCGTCTTGTGCAAGGCGTATTCGGTCGCCGGGATCGGGCCGGTCAGCATGAACACCGGATCGGCACCGCGCGCACTGATGTGGTGGATGCGCGCTCGCGGTTTGAGCCCGTGGTCCTTCACCGCCTGTTCGGAGGCGAGCAGCACGGCGCTGGCGCCGTCGGAGATCTGGCTCGCCATCGCGGCGGTCAGCCTGCCGCCGTCGACGAGGGTCTTCAGCCCGGCCATCTTCTCCAGCGACGTGTCGCGCGGACCTTCGTCGGTGACGAAGCCGTCCACCGGAATGATCTCGTTCTCGAAGCGGCCCGACCGGATCGCTTCCTGGGCGCGCTGGTGGCTCGCCAGCGAGTACTCCTCCATTTCCTCGCGGGAGATATCCCACTTCTCGGCGATCAGTTCGGCGCCGCGGAACTGCGAGATCTCCTGGTCGCCGTAGCGGTGTAGCCAGCTCTTCGATTCGTTCGTCGGTGACGTGAACCCGAACTGCTCGGCCACCGTCATCGCCGATGAGATCGGGATCTGACTCATGTTCTGCATGCCGCCCGCGACGATCAGGTCCGCGGTACCTGCCATGATCGCTTGTGCGCCAAAGGAAATCGCTTGCTGGCTCGAACCGCATTGCCGATCGACGGTGACGCCGGGGACCTCTTCCGGATAACCTGCGGCCAGCCAGGAGAGCCGTGCGATGTTGCCTGCCTGCGGCCCGATGGCGTCGACACAGCCGGCGATGACGTCGTCGACGGCGCCGGGGTCGACGTCGACCCGGTCGAACAATCCGCGCCATCCTGCTGCGCCGAGGTCGACGGGATGCACGCCCGACAGCGACCCGTTGCGCTTGCCGACGGCGGTGCGTACGGCGTCGATCACGTATGCCTGCTGCATCAGTTGCTTCCTTTCGGTGTCCCGGCGGTGATGCCGCCGAGAACGATGGACAGATAGTGACGACCGACCTCTTCTGCGGTCATGGGTCCGCCCGGCTGATACCAGCGGACCGAAACCCAGGTGGTGTCGCGAATGAAGCGGTACACGAGGTCGACGTCGATATCGGGACGGAAATAGCCCTCCTCGACACCCTGGTTCAACAGGTCGAGCCACATCCTGCGCTGCTCTTTGTTTCGTTCCTCGACGTAGGAGAACCGCGCCTGCCCCGACAGCCGCTTCGCCTCGTCCTGGTAGATCACGACCTGGGCGTGTCGGTTCTCGATCGCCTCGAACGATGCCATGAACAGCCCTTTGAGCCGCTCGAGCGGGTTCGGCTCGGTGGCGACGATCTCCTCGTAGCGTCCGAAGAGCCAGTCGAGGAACCCCCGCAGCACCTCGTCGACCATCTCTTCCTTGGAAGAGAAGTGGTGATAGAGGCTGCCCGAGAGGATGCCCGCGGAGTCGGCGATGTCGCGCACCGTGGTCGCGCGCAGACCCCGCTCGGCGAACATCGTCGCGGCGAGGTCCAGCAGCTCGTCCCGACGGCTCAGCGCGGCCTTGTCCACCACTAGAGGATAGCAACCAAGCGCTTGCTAGGTAACTCCGGGAAGGACGACCGGTGGGCGTTTCACATCTTTTACACAACGGCAACCGAGCAAGATCGGAATTCCCATAATTTATAGGATCTGCCGTTCTATAGTTTATTTCGGCAGCCCAGAAGACCGACGGCTGCGCGGTCTGTGCAGGTCATCCGCCCCATCACCGGCAGCCGCCCGGCGGTAAACGCAGGAGGTCCACCGCATGAACAAGAAGACAACGTCCGCTTTGGCTGCGCTCGGCGCCGGCATCCTGCTCGTCTCCGGCTGCAGCGGCCCCGGAAGCGACTCGAAGTCAGCCGATGGCGGGGAGGACGGTGTCATTCGGTTCACCTTCTCGCCCGATCCCGCCTGGGACTGGATTCAGGACCAGGGAATCCTCGAAGACATGGAGAAGGAGTCCGGGTTCCGGATCCTGCAGACGGTGACGTGGGACGAGTACGGCCAGTTCGCAGGCGGGCACGCCGACGTCGTGTCCATCGGCACCTACGAGTTGCAGAATCTCGAGCAGGAGACGGGCGTCAAGACCACCACGTTCGGCAAGTTCAACAAGGCAAAGGACGTCTTGATCACGGCGAACCCGCAGTGGGAGACCGTGTCCGACATGCCGAAGGGCTGCAAGATCGCCGCCGAGTCGCCGGTCGGCAACACCCTGATCTGGACCGCGCTGCTGAAGCAGATGGACGATCGCACGCTCGCCGAGAACGGCGACGACCTCAACCTCGTCACCGCCGACTACCAGGTCATTCCCGAACTCGTGCTGAACAACGAGGTGTGCGGGGCGTTCGCCGATCCCACCCAGTCCATTCCGGAGTTCGCCTCCGGGAAGTTGAACATCATGTACGACGGCAGGTCCGCCTCCGAACTCTTCGGAGAGACGATGGAGCCGGGGCACGAGGGCGTGATGAGCAACCTGTTCACCGCCCGCAAGGAGTGGTACGACTCCCACCAGGAGGAGGCCGCGTTCTTCCTCAAGGTGTGGCAGCGAGCGTTGGACGAGTGGGCCAAGCATCGCGAAGAGATCATCGACGAGTACCCGCAGCACTTCGCCGTGAAGAACGCAGAAGAGGCCAAGTGGATGAAGGCCTACTTTGCCGACACCTTCGACTGGTTCGTCGAGTCGCCCTATCTCACCCAGGAGTGGATCGACAAGGAGAAGAAGATCTTTCAGCTCCTGAAGGACGCTGGGGTGGCCCCTGCCGACCAGCCCGACCCTGAAATGGTCGTCATCAAGCCGTCGCAGTCCTGATGCGCTCGTGATGTCGCTGGCGCCGTCGACCCGTCGACTCCTCGCCTCGCAGTTCTACTCGCTGGCGGGGATCGCGACCTTCATCGGGATCTGGGCATACGCGTCCTCGCGGATGGAGCCATATGTGCTGCCGTCACCGTGGACCGTGGGCAAGCGAATGGCCGAACTCGCCGCATCCGGTGTCGTGTTCACCAACTTCGCCGACAGCCTGTGGCGAACGATCCTCGGCTGGACGATCGCAGTCGTCATCGGCACCGTGATCGGTGTCCTGATGGGCCGCTTCCGGTACGCGAGGGCGTTCTTCCACGACCTCATCTACCTGGCGGCCAACGTTCCGTTGATCGTCTACGCCATCGTCGCGATCATCGTGTTCGGCATCAGCGGTATGGGGCCGACCTCGGTGGTCATCCTGTTCGTGTTGCCCGGAATAGCGCTGAACGTCGCCGCGGGGATGATGTCGGTCGACCCTGACCTCGTCGGGATGAGCAAGGCGTTCAACCGAAGTCGGATGGATCTGGCCAAGCACGTGATCATCCCGACGGTCATGCCGTTCGCGTTCGCGGCGGGCCGGGTGTCCTTCGCCGACTCGTGGAAGCTTGCCGCGCTCGTCGAAACCTTCGGCGGGTCAAGCGGTGTGGGCTATCAGATCGGGCGGTCGTACCATATGTTCTCGGTCCGCGACGTGCTGGCGTGGATGTGCTTCTTCGTCATATTCGTCGTGCTACTGGAACGGCTCGTGCTGGTCAACGCCGAACACCGGTTGTTCCGCTGGCGGGCCG
>JAEZKH010000303.1 GCA_023415515.1 Actinomycetes bacterium | reverse complement strand
GTCTAGGACGATCGTCCATTCATCTCTCGCTCAATAGCAGGTGGTCGATACTGTGCCGGCGCCCATTGGCTGCGACCGGCATTGCACGGTGCGATTATTCACCATGTTCGCCCGCGTAGCTGCTGCGGCGTTGTAATAGCCCTGAGAGGCATTCGAGAGTGATGCGCTTGCGGCGGCAGCGGCGTTCTGCTGCCGGATGCGGGCGTTCTGACGGCTGACGACCTCGCGGTTCGCCTCATGCTGACCACAGGCCGTCATCTCGGGGGTGTTCGGCTTGACGCCTTGGGCAATGCAGCGCTGGACGATCTCCCCGGCCAGATTTTCAACCTCGGAATAGCTCATTTCGCTGACCTGCTTGGTCTGGCACCCAGCCAAAGCAAGAGCGGCAACTGCCGCCAACAACGCACGATTCATCGACCAGCCCCGCACTAAACCGAAGCGTACATTGTGCGCTGTCGCCGTCTCACGTCCAGAGGTCGCCCTAGCCGTTTGCGAGCGACCGTCAGTCGTAGCGCAGATAGGCGAAGCGTGTATCGGCGTCAGGCGTCCCGTCAAAGGCGCTCTCCGGTTCCTCCTTGGGTCGCCAGAGGACGAATTCCTCGTTCTTGTGCGCCAGCTGCAGGTCCCTTTCGGTGATGCCCCTTACATCGTGCGACATCAGCCGCACCTCGACCCGATTGTAGGACAGAGCAATGTCGGGATGGTGCCAAGCCACCTCCACCAGATGACCGATGGCGTTGACGACCAGCAGGCTGCTCTTCCAGCCACTCGTCCCATAGCCCCGGCAGATCATGCCGCCTTCCAGACGCCATTGCGGAAGCTCCGCCGCGAGCCTCGTTTGAACATCCTGATCCGAAATGACTTTTCTCGAGTCGATGGTCATCCACCTCACCTTTCTCGCAAACCGGCAACGCGCAGTGGAACCTGCCGGCCGGGTGTTGCGCTTGTCGTCGCCGAGGCATCCACCTTACGATGCCAGCCGAGGAAATGCCCGTGAACACGACGCCCGATTTCAGGACGGCGAACGGCTATCGGTCGACAGGCACGGTGCGGGTGAGCGCGCCCGGCCGTTTGCACCTAGGTTACCTCGATCTCGCCGGCACGCTCGGCCGCCGCTTCGGCAGCCTCGGAATCGCGCTGGATGAGCCTGCGACCGTCATCCAAATGCGCCGCGCCAGGGGACTCTCCGCCACCGGACCGTATGCTGGCCGCGCCATCGAGGCGGCCGAGAAGGTCGCGCGTTACCTCGGGGTCGACACTGCCATCGAGATCACGGTCGAGACCGCGCTCCCCTCCCATGTCGGCCTCGGCTCGGGCACGCAGCTCGATCTTTCCGTCGCAATCGGCCTGTGCCGGCTGAACGATCTTGACCTCGCCACGCCGGAACTGGCGCTGGCGGTGGGGCGCGACGGCCGCTCGGCGGTCGGTGTCGGCGCCTTCGCGCAGGGCGGCGTCATCCTCGATGGCGGTCGAAAGCACGGGGGCAACGGCGTGCCCCCCATCCTCGCCCGCCTGCCCTTCCCGGCCGAATGGCGCGTGCTCCTGGTGCATGACGGCTCGCGGCAGGGACGCAGCGACGAGGCGCAGGACTTCACCCTCGACGACCTGCCCCCCTTCGCCGACACCCTCGCCGGACACCTGACGCGGCTCGCGGTGATGGTCGCCCTCCCAGCCCTTGCCGATGGCGACGTCGATTATTTCGCCGCCGCAATCGGCGAGATGCAGCGCCTGCAGGGCGAGCATTACGCCGGCACCCAGGGCGAGCGCTATGTCAGTGCGGGTGTGGCGCAGGTGATGGACTGGCTGGAGGCGTGCGGCCTGCGCGGCCTCGGCCAGAGTTCGTGGGGTCCCACCGGATTTGCCATTCTCGGCACGCAGGAACATGCCGACCGCATCCTCGAAGACGCCCGCCACCGCTTCGCCGATCGCCCTGAATTGACCTTCCAATGCGTGCGCGGAAGGAACTCCGGCGCCGTCGTCGAGTACGCGCAGTAGAGATATGGCCGCGGGCACCTCTGGAGGATGCGATGAGGGCGGAAATGGCGCGCCACAGGCCAAGCGTCTGCGCCCTTTCGGAAAAGCTGGTCGACGACCTCGCCTCGAACGCGGCGCTGCTGCGGCTCGCCGTCAGCGAGAGCGCGAGCGGCGCCCGCATCATCGATGCCGGCATCCGCGCGCGCGGCTCTCTCGAGGCCGGCCGGCGGATCGCGGAGATCTGCCTCGGCGGCCTCGGCGATGTGAGCCTCGCACCCTTCGTCCCTCCCGCGAAATGGAGCGCGAGCGTATTCGTACGCTCCTCCGATCCGGTGACGGCGTGCCTGGCCAGCCAGTATGCGGGATGGCATCTCACCCATGAGACCTACCGGGCGATGGGATCGGGCCCCGCCCGTGCGATCCGCGCGAGCGAGGCGCTATTCGACGAACTGCGCTATCGCGATCATGGCGGCAGGCCCGCGCTCATCCTGGAGGTGAACGCGCCGCCGCCCGAACCGCTCATCGAGCGCATCGCGGCCGATTGCGACGTGGCGCCCGGTGCGCTCACCCTCATCCTCGTGCCGACCGCCAGCCTTGCGGGAACCGTCCAGGTGGTCGCCCGCGTGCTGGA
>JAEZKH010000263.1 GCA_023415515.1 Actinomycetes bacterium | reverse complement strand
CGTCGCGCGACAGGGTGGAGTCGGCCAACCCGGCGAACATCGCAGCACGCCGCTCGACGTAGGAGAGAAACTCCGCCGGGCCGAGCCGCTTGGCGGCGCGCTCGCGGTCAGCCAACGCGTTGTACGTGGAATTGAGACATTCCCAGATCTCGGTGGACGTGACTTCGCGTGCGCCCCTTGCATTCTCGCGCGCGGCCGAGATGGAGTCGACGATGGAGCCACCGTGGGTGTCACGACTGAACGCAACGATGTCGGTCAGCGACCACACGTCGAGTTGCTTGTCGGGCGGCTCGATGCCCAAGACCCGGAGCAGCGTGCGTGACGCCTGGTCGGGGTCGACACTGGAGTCCTCGAGCAACTGGTGCACGGTGACATCGAGGATGCGGGCGGTGTCGTCGGCTCGCTCGACGTAACGGCCGATCCAGTACAGCGATTCGGCGTTGCGGGCCAGCATCAGTGCATCACCTGCTGCTGCTGTTGTTGCTGCTGGCTCTGGCCAGGTCCCGGTGACTGTTGCTGTTGTTGGGACTGTGTCGAGTCGCCGTTGGTGGCGGAGCGACTGCCCCTGGTCGCCTTGGGGAGTTCGCGGACCACCTCGGCGGCGGCCAGTTCCCGGTCGGCGGCCGAGGTGCGCGACGCCAGCACCCAGGTGTCCTTCGACCCGCCGCCCTGGCTCGAGTTGACGACCAACGACCCTTCCGGCAGCGCCACCCGCGTCAGGCCGCCCGGCAGCACCCAGACGTCGTCGCCGTCGTTGACCGCGAACGGGCGCAGGTCGACGTGACGTGGCGCGAGTTTGTCCTCGATCTGCGTCGGCACCGTGGACAATTGCACCACCGGCTGTGCGATCCAGCCGCGCGGGTCGGCGCGGATCTTCTTGCTGATCGTCGCCAGTTCTTTCTGCGACGCGTCGGGCCCGAAGACGATGCCGTAGCCGCCTGAGCCCTCGACGGGCTTGATGACCAGTTCGGCGACGCGGTCGAGCACTTCCTCGCGTTCGTCGTCGAGCCAACACCGATAGGTGTCGACGTTGGCCAGCAACGGCTTCTCACCGAGGTAGTACTCGATGATGGTCGGCACGTAGGTGTAGACCAGCTTGTCGTCGCCGACGCCGTTTCCGACCGCGCTGGAGATCACCACATTGCCCGCCCTGGCGGCGTTGAGCAGGCCGGCGACCCCGAGGACGGAGTTGGGGTTGAACTGCATCGGGTCGAGGAAGTCGTCGTCGATGCGGCGGTAGATGACGTCGACCTGGCGCTGGCCTTCGGTGGTGCGCATGTAGACGGTGTTGTCGCGGCAGAAGAGGTCACGGCCCTCGACGAGTTCGACGCCCATCTGCCGGGCCAGCAGCGAGTGCTCGAAGTAGGCCGAGTTGTAGACGCCGGGCGTCAGCACCACCACGGTGGGGTCGGCCTCGTTGGACGCGGCGGCGTTGCGCAGCGCCCGCAGCAGATGCGACGAGTAGTCGCCGACCGCGCGCACGCGGTGGGTGGCGAACAGGTTGGGGAAGACGCGCGCCATCGTGCGTCGGTTCTCCATCACATAGGAGACACCCGACGGCGAGCGCAGATTGTCCTCGAGAACCCGGAAGTTGCCTTGCGCATCGCGGACGAGGTCGATGCCCGCGACGTGGATGCGGACACCGTTGGGCGGCACGATGCCCGCCGCTTGGCGGTGGAAGTGCTCGCACGAGGTGACGAGCCTGCGCGGAATGACGCCGTCGCGCAGAATCTCCTGCTCGCCGTAGATGTCGTCGAGGTAGTGCTCCAGCGCTTTGACGCGCTGCCGGATGCCCTTCTCCAGCCGCGACCACTCGGCCGCTGAGATCACCCGCGGCACCAGATCCAGCGGGAAGGGGCGCTCCTGTCCCGACAGCGAGAAGGTGATGCCCTGGTCGATGAACGCGCGGCCGAGAGCCTCGTTGCGCGCGGCAAGCTCCGAGGCGTCCGACGGCGCAAGCTCGGCGTAGATGCCCTTGTAGGGCGCCCGCACGTTGCCCTGCGCGTCGAACATCTCGTCGAATGCTTCGGAGTAGCTGCCCAGGGCGTTGTAACCGTCGAAGATTCCGACGTGGCGCCCGTTGCGGCGACCGTTGGTGCGTGAAGATTTGGCGCTCTCGGCACGCGGAGGCATGTCTGCTCCTCGCGTGCGCGGTGTCGTTTCTGCTCCTCGCGTGCGCGGTGTCCGGAGGCTCATCGTTGCAATGGTGCCGCACCCGCCCCGTTACCGCAGGCCAGCGGCTTCTCTTTGTCGGCCACTTTGGGCATTTACCCGCTGCGCTGGTAATCTGAACTCTCGCTGCCCGCGCGACGGGCGCCCGAGAGCTTTTGCAAACCCCGACATCCAGATTTACGAAGGAACTAGCGCGTGGCCAATATCAAGTCGAAGGTAAAGCGCATCAAGACCAACGAGGTCGCCCGACTGCGCAACCAGTCGGTGAAGTCGTCGCTGCGCACGGCCATCCGCTCGTTCCGTGAGGCCGCCGAGGCCGGCGACAAGGACACCGCAGGCGCGCTGCTCGTCTCGACCACCCGCAAGCTGGACAAGGCCGCGAGCAAGGGCGTCATCCACAAGAATCAGGCGGCCAACAAGAAGTCCGCGCTGACGCGCGCCTTCAACAAGCTCTGAGCCGGATGGCCGGTTCGCGGCTGGTCACTCGCTGACCAGTTCCGCCACCTTCCGTACCGCCGCTTCCAGCGCGTAGTCGGCGTCTGCCGCTGCACCCTTCACATCGGCATTGAGCGCGGCCACCAACTGCATGGCCGTCGCGACCGATTCCCGCGACCACCGACGGGCCTGCTTCTGCGCCTTCTGCACCCGCCACGGCGGCATACCCAGCTCTGAGGCGAGCCGGTAGGGATCACCGGAGAGCGGTCCGACCCTGGCGATCGTGTGCACGGCCTCGGCGAGTGCGTCGGCGAGCACCACCTGCGGCTCGCCGCTCATCATCGCCCACCGCAGCGCTTCGGCAGCACCGGCGACGTCTCCGACCACCGCCTTGTCGGCGATGTCGAATCCCTTCACCTCGGCCTTGCCGCTGTAGTAGCGCCGAACGGCGCCCGCATCCACCGCGCCGCCGGTGTCTGCGACCAGTTGCGAACAGACCGCGGCGAGCTCCCTGATGTCCGAGCCGACCGCGTCGAGCAGTGCGGTGACCGTGTCGTCGGCGACTTTGACCTTCAGCGCCTTGAACTCGCGGCGCACGAAGTCGGCGCGCTCTGCCGCCTTGGTGATCTTGGCGCAGGCGTGCACAGTGGCGCCGAGGCTTTTCAATTGCCCCGCCAGCGCCTTGGCGCGGCCCCCACCGGAGTGCACGACGATCAGCAGCGTGCCGTCAGGCAGATCGGCGGCCGCGGTCTCGATCAGCGCCGCCGCCTCCTTGCCGGCTTCGGCGGCGGACTCCAGCACGACGACCCGCTGGTCGGCGAAGAGCGACGGGCTCAGCAGTTCGGCGAGTTCGGACGTGCTGACCTCGCCTGCACGCATCCGGTTCACCGGGACATCGACGGTTCCCGCCTGCTTGCGTGCCGACCGGAGAACGGCGGCGACGGCGCGCTCGACGAGAAGTTCCTCATCCCCGAGGACCAGATGCAAGCCGGGCACCGATTCGCTCATGCCCCGATCGTGTCATGCCGCGACGACAGGCGGCGTCGGCGCCATCCCGTGAGCACCGCGATCGCGATTGCGGGCGCGGCGACGACGACGGCGCCGAGTGCGCCCGCGGGCACAGGCACCGATGCGCCGGGAACAGACGCCGACAGCCGCGCGACGTTGCCGAGCCACCACAGTTCGGGCCCGGTGAACCGGATCAACAGGTCCGCACCTGACGGCCAGATCATGGCAAGCGCGGCGCCGGCGGTGCCAAGGACGGTGATCGGCGCGACGACCACGGCGGCCGCGAGGTTGGCCAGCACGGCGACCACGCTGAACGTGCCGGAGATGGCCGCGACCAACGGCGCGGTCACGACTTGGGCTGCGGCGGCAACGCTCACGGCGTCGGCCAACGGTTTGGGCCATCCCCCGCCGACCAGGCGCTGCGACCACGCGGGCGCGATGACGACCAGCGCAGCCGTCGCCGACACCGAGAGCGCGAAGCCGACGTCGACCGCGAGTTCCGGCGCGGCGATCATCAGCGCGACGACGGCGGCCGAGAGTGCCGGAATCGCCTGTCTGCGACGGTGCGTCACCAGCGCCAGCAGCGTGATGGCGGCCATCACCGCTGCCCGGAGCACACTCGCCGACGGCTGCACCACGACGACGAAGCCCGCCAACGCCGCCGCCGCAAGCGCGACCGCGACGCGCGGGCCGACCAGCCCCGCCGTGAGGAGAACCGACCCGCACACGATCGTCACATTCGCGCCGGACACCGCGGTCAGATGCGTCAGTCCGGACGCGCGGAACTGGGCGATGGTTTCGCGTGACAGCGCCGACGTGTCACCGAGAACCAGAGCGGGAAGCATCGCCGCTTGATCTGGGGGCAGCGCCGTGCGGGCCGTTGCCGCGAACGCCTCGCGGACCCGCTGCCCCGCCCGCTGGATCAGCGCCGCCTCACCGAACCGCGGCGTCCCCGTCGCCGAAAGGGTGGCGACGGTGAGATCGCGTCTCCGTGGCCGCGAGATCCGCGCGTCGAACGCTGCGGGCTGGCCCGCTGCCAACTCGGCGAAAGCTGTCGCCGACGCGAAAACCACGACGCGGCCTGACATTTCGTCGGCATCGAAGGCCAGCAGCGAGCCGCGGAACATCAGCCTGCCGCCGCCAACGACCCGCGGTGTCTCGCTCGGTGTGACCACCGCGGTGCCAACACCGCCGTACCGCGCGGCGAGCGCATGGCCGTCGACCTGCTCGACGCGAAGCACTATGGCGGCGGCGAAACCCAGCGCTGTCCCCGCGATCGCCATCACCCCCGCCCCGGTCATGAGCCGGCGTGCTTGTGGCGGCCGCGCTCTGGTGCCCCGCCACCAGGCCGCACCCGCTGCGGCGCTCACCGCCACGGTCACCGCGAGCGCCCCGGTCGTCGACCACACAATCCCCGCCGCCGTGACCGCCCAGCTCGTGAGCGCCGCGGGTACGAGACGAAGGTCGAGGTGGACCTCGCAACCGTCGACCGTTCTCACACATGGACCTGAGGGCGTAGCTTCTCCAACCGCGCCGGGCCGATACCGTCGACCTCGCCGAGTTGCTCGACGCTGGTGAACGATCCGTTTGCGGTGCGCCACGCGACGATGGCGGCCGCGGTCACCGGGCCGACCCCCGGCAGAGCGTCGAGTTGCTCCTCTGTCGCGGAGTTCAGATCGATGGCGCCCGTCGTCGCCGCCGCGCTTCCCCCGGTTTGCGGCTCGCCCGACGACGGGGCGGCCGTCGTCGGCTGCGACGCCACCGAGCTGCCCATCGTCGTCGGCTCCCCCGGCGGCGCGGCGATGCCGACGATGATCTGCTCGCCGTCTGCGACACGACGAGCCATGTTCAACCCGATCAGGTCCGCGCCGTCGAGCGCACCGCCTGCGGCGTTGAGCGCGTCGGCGATGCGCGCACCCGACGACAGCGTCACGAGCCCCGGCTTGTGCACGAGTCCGACGACGCTCACGATGACCGGCCCTTCGGGCGTCGGACCGGCCGGGGTCGGCTGGGCCGTCGAAACCATCTCCACCGGCGGCAACTTCGCCGACACCACCGGTGGAGTCTTGTCCCGGACCAGGGTGAACACGGTGACAAGGACCGCTACCAGCCCGACCACACCCAGTGCGATCGCACCCGCGCGGCCCGGGTCGGCGCGTGCCGCCGCCAGCCAACCGGGTGATGCCGCGGCATCCGTGTCGGGCAGCCAGCGCGACAGTGCGGCGTCAGAGTTGTCCTCCTCGTCGCCGGGCCCCGATTCCGCGTCGGCTTCGCCGCCGAGCCTGCGGTGGAGGCGCTCGGTGGACAGTTCGGATCTCATG
>JAEZKH010000225.1 GCA_023415515.1 Actinomycetes bacterium | reverse complement strand
GGCCACGGCCGCGGCCTCGCGGGCGGCCAGCGTGACGCTCGCCGCCCCGGCGCCGATCTATCGGCCGCCGCGTCCCGCCGCCGCGGACCTCGCCCTGCGCATCACGGTTCCGCTCGCGCTTCTGCTGCTGTGGGCCATCGGCTCGGCCACCGGCGCGATCCCCCCGACGGTGCTGGCCTCACCGGCCGCGGTGTTCGAAGCCGGCGCCCAGATGACGGCGTCGGGCGCGCTCTGGGCGCACCTCTCGGTCTCTCTCGCCCGGGCGGGCGCGGGCCTGCTGCTGGGCGGCGGCTTCGGGCTCCTCCTGGGGCTCGCCGCCGGCCTCAGCCGGACGGGGGAGGCGCTGATCGACCCCAGCATCCAGATGATCCGGGCGCTGCCGTTCCTGGCGCTGATCCCGCTCTTCATCGTCTGGTTCGGGATCGGCGAGACGTCCAAGCTGCTGCTGATCGCCTCGGCCGCGGCCAAGCCCATGTACTTGAACGCCTATAGCGGCGTCCGCAACGTCGACCCAAAGCTGGTGGAGGCCGCCCGCGTGTTCGGCCTGGGCCGCGCCCGGCTGATCGTCGAACTCTACCTGCCGTCCGCGATCCCGTCGCTGATGGTCGGCCTGCGGCTTGCCATGACCATGTCGCTGATCGCCCTGATCGCGGTGGAGGTGATCAACACCTCGCGCGGGCTGGGTTTCGTGATGCTGCAGGCCCAGGAGTTCTTCAAGACCGACGTGCTGGTGGTCTGCATGGTGCTCTACGCCGTCTTCGGCCTCGGCACCGACCTCTTCGTTCGCGGCCTGGAGCGGCTGCTGACCCCCTGGCGCGCCGGAAAGGCCCCCGCGATATGACCGCAATCATCGAGAGTCCGCGGCCGGCAGGCGCCGGTCTGGCCGTCCGCGCACAGGGACTGTTCAAGCGGTTCGGTCCCAACGTTGTGCTGGACGGCTTCGACCTGGAGATCCGGGCCGGTGAATTCGTCGCCCTGCTGGGCGCCAGCGGCAGCGGAAAGACGACCTTCCTCCGCGCGCTGGCCGGCCTTGAGCCCGTGGACGCGGGCGAACTGCTGACCCCCGCGGCCAAGTCCGTGGTGTTCCAGGAGCCGCGGCTCATCCCATCCAAGCGGGTGGTCGACAATGTGGCGCTGGGCTGGCCCCGAACGGCGGAGACCCGCCGCGCCGCCCTGGATGCGCTGTCGGAAGTCGGGCTCGAGCGTCATGCCCGGGGCTGGCCCGGCACGCTCTCCGGCGGCGAGGCGCAGAGGGTCGCTTTGGCGAGAGCGCTGCTGCGCGAACCCAATCTGTTGCTGCTGGACGAGCCTTTCGCGGCTCTCGACGCGCTCACGCGGCTGAAGATGCAGGCGCTCGTGGGCGATCTCTGCGCCCGCCACGGCCCGGCCGTTCTGCTCGTCACCCACGATGTCGAGGAGGCCATCCTTCTCGCGGACCGGATTGTCGTCCTCGAGAAGGGACGCATCTCACTCGATGTCGACGTGGGGATCGGTCGTCCGCGCCGTCGCGCCGGAGAGCGGTTCGACAAGCTCCGTACCAGCCTGCTGGCGAGCCTGGGCGTCGCCTAGGGTGTCAGCAACATTGCCCCTGTATACGACTGGGCGCGGCGCGGCCGTGGCAGATCTCCGCCGCGCCGCGTTCGCCGCAGGGGGCAGCGGCGGACGCACGAGCGGAGCCGCGCTGGCAGGGGCCTGGCCACTGCTGCTTAGTCCGCGTCAGCCGCCTAAGGCTGGGGGGCTGGTGTTCGCGGGCGGCGGGTCGACCGCTCTTGGACTTCAACGTCGGGGAGGGCGACCACCTCCACCTGGGCGCCGGCCTCGGCTACACGCTTCGTCAGGACGGAGCCGACACCGTCGCCGAGTTCGGCGGCGGCCAACGCATGGTGCTGGCGGACGTGGGTCTGGAGAGCCTGGGCGCGGGTTGGATCGTCGGTGGCTGACCTCGGGGCGTCCGCGCGGTGGAGCGGACACTCAGGAATGGAACTGTGCGCTTAGCCGACGCAGAGTTCTGGCGTCGGACGCAGAGTTCTGGCGTCGGAACTCGGCTCCATAGCCGCAATGAAGCCGGGCCTTGTCGGGGGAGTGGCTGCGACGCGCGGAGTTTGGAGTCAGCGACAAAGGGGCGGTCAATGGTCGCCCCGATCTTCGCCTAAGGAATATTATCGGAAATTCGGAGGCCGGACGTGGCCGGCTGAATCTGAGTTCTCCTTGAAGCTGTCATTGTCATGAGCCGCACGAATCCTGTGCGCCTTGTCCGTGACAATTCCCCTTATTCCTGTCCGTGGAGGCACTCCTAGCCGCTCGCTGCAGGCGCTTCGCCGCATCTGCACCTCAAAGCGCGAACACAGCGCGAACACTTGACCTTCGAAAGCTCCACCATATCTAGCGTAAAACACCGGTATTCGGAGGAGACCATGTCCAAGAAGAGCGACCGATTTGTCGTGAAGCATCCTGACGGCTGGGCTGTGAAAGCGCCCGGTGCAGAACGTGCGAGCGCCGTGCGCCCAACCCAGGCCGCGGCCCAGGCTCGCGCCCGAGAGATTGTGAAAAACGCCGGCGGCGGTGAGGTCGTCACGCAAGGCCGGGACGGTCGGTTCCGCGACAGCGATACGGTGCCGCCGGGGAACGACCCCTGCCCGCCGGTCGATAAGCGCTAGCGCCCCAACGGTCCCGACGCCAAATGTTGTGACCTTGCCGCGCGTATCCCCAAGATGTGGACGAACCTCCCGAATCGGTGGACGATCTTAAGTCGTCGTTAATTTCGGCTTCGCCATGCGCGCGACTCGCTCCATTCAGGTTGCGAGGAACCCGCGTCGCCCGACGACGACGACCTTCCTCAACCCGCGCATCAAGTGGGCCGCCCGCGGTTGCTGACGCGTCAGTAGCGGCGTGAAAGCGCTGTGTTCAGTTTCAAAGCAGCCTTTGCTGCTGAGTGGCGGAAGGCCGGCATCCCCGAAGATGTGCCGTCCTAGGAACGGCCGGCCTCCCGCCTTGGTCCGACT
>JAEZKH010000037.1 GCA_023415515.1 Actinomycetes bacterium | reverse complement strand
CGTCGGAGCCGTCGGACCCGATGACCGCCGATGAGGTCTATGCGACCCTGAGCACGGTCAAGCCCGTCGATTCGGCGGTGGTGATGGAGTCCACGTCGACAATGGCCGAACTGCTGCAGTGGCTTCCGACGACCCATTCGCAGGGCTTCTACGCCACCGGCAGCGGCGGCATCGGATGGGGTGTGCCGGGCGCGGTGGGCGTCGCGCTCGGCGATCGTGAGCGCGGGGTGGATCGGCACATCGTCGCCACCATCGGCGATGGTTCGTTTCAGTACTCCGTTCAAGCGATCTGGACGGCCGCCCAGCACAAGCTGCCGATCGTGTTCGTTGTGCTGCGCAACGGGGCCTACGAGATCCTCAAGTCGTTCGCGATGCTCGAGGACACGCCTAATGTTCCCGCACTGGATCTGCCGGGTCTCGACATCGCCTCGGTGGCAAAGGGTTTCGGATGCCGGACCGCCGACGTCGAGACCACCGATGAGTTGGCGAGCGAGTTCAAGCTGGCCTTGGACGCCGAAGGCCCGACCGTGATCGTCGCCCACACCCAAGCGGAACTGCCGCACCTCGGCTGACCGCTCACCGCCAGCAGACGACCCAGAGCTCGGCGGGGCCACAAACCCCGCCGAGCTTCTCGACGCAAGGAGAACGACATGCCCATCTACACCTGCACCGTCGCCGAATCGACCATCGACGCATCGACCAAAGCGGCGCTGGCCACCGAGATCACCCACATTCACTCGGCGATCAACCACGTTCCCAGCACCTACGTCAACGTGGTGTTCAACGAGGTGTCCGCCGAGAACATCTACACCGATGCCAGGCCGGCTCAGCCCCTGCTCATCACCGGATGGGTCCGCGACGGGCATCCGGAGACCGAGACAACCAGGCTGGCAGAGGAAATCGCCGCCGCGGCCACCCGGATAGCCGGCGTCCCGCCAGAGCGCGTGCTCGTCGTCTTCACCAGCAGCCCCGCGCACTACGCTGTTGAGGGCGGCCGAGTGCTCCCGGCGCCGGGCGAAGAGACGGCATGGCTTGCCGCGGGAAAGCACTACGAGTGCCAATAACCCTCTTGGACCTGTTCGGCTTCGGCTTCCAGCAGCGGGCCGAGGATTTCGATCGGGCGCTGTCCGTGCGCGAGGACGTCGCGACAGGGAAGCGCGAAGGTCGGGTTCTCCGGATTGTTGCCGGTCAGTTCCAGTAAACGGTGCTCGGGCAGGCCATAGACGATCCGGCCGACCCCCGTCCAATACGCGGCGCCCGCGCACATAACGCACGGTTCGGCGCTGGAGTACAGTGTCGCCCGGTTCATTCCGCCGTCACCGAGTACATGCCACGCCGCAGCAGACGCGACGACCTCGGCGTGCCGTGTCGGATCTCCATCGGGCGGCACCGACTCGTTGCCCCGTTCCACGATGATGTTTCCGCCTTCATCGGCCACTAGAGCGGCGAAAGGTGTGTTACCGCTTCGCCTGGCGTCGCCGGCCAATACGAAGGTCCGCCGAAGCAGTGCGAGATCGGCCTCGCTCGGCCTCGATTCGGCCTGCGCAGGCGTAGCACTCAAAAAAGGCGTTGTGGTGATGCCCGCCAGCACACCGGCACTGATCAACACGGCCCGTCGTTGCAGATTCATGTCCGCTGACGGTAGACCCGGATCTCGCGGAATGGCGCAGATTCTGCGACATTGGGGCTTGTCTGACGCACGAGGCGCGCGTGATGCTATGGCGGTGTCGATCGACCGCGTCCTCATTCTCGGCTCGGGCTTCGCCGGGCTGTGGGCCGCGCTCGGGGCGGCGCGGCGACTGGACGAACTCGAGGTCGCGCAGGGCACTGTCGACGTCACCGTCATCAGTTCCCAGCCGTACCACGACATCCGCGTGCGCAACTACGAAGCCGACCTCAGCGCGTGCCGAATCCCGTTGCGGGACCTGCTCGATCCGGTCGGTGTCGGCCATATCACCGCCGATGTCACCGGAGTCGACGCAGCCGCATGGACTGTCACGACCGCCGACGGTGCGACTCATCGCTACGACCGCCTCGTACTCGCGGTGGGCAGCACGGTCGCCAAGCCGGAACTCCCCGGGTTGGCCGAATTCGGCTTCGACGTCGACACGTACGACGGTGCCTGTGCGTTGCAGGCGCACATCCGGAGCCTCGACGCGGCCGATCCCGCATCCGCGTGCGCGGTCGTTGTCGGTGCGGGCCTGACCGGTATCGAAACCGCAAGCGAGTTGCCGGCGATGCTCTCCGATGCGCTCGGCTCGGATGTCACGCCGCGCGTCATCCTCGTCGACCGCAACCCGCGGGTCGGATCGGATATGGGCGAGTCGGCCAGACCGGTGATCGAGCAGGCACTGGACGACAACGGCGTCGAGACCATGACGGGCGAAGGCGTCGTGGCCGTCGACGAGCGCAGCGTGACGCTGTCCTCCGGTGAGGTCATCGCCGCGGCCACCGTCGTGTGGTGCGCCGGGATGCGCGCCAACGCGTTGACTGCGCAGTTCGGCGTTGCCTGCGACCCGCTGGGGCGGTTGCCTGTCGACGACTGTCTGCGCGTCGAGGGCGTGGACGGCGTGTTCGCCGCCGGTGATGTCGCCGCGGCGAAGGTGGACGACGACCACCTGTCGGTGATGTCGTGCCAGCACGGCAGACCGATGGGCCGCTACGCGGGCTACAACGTGATCAGCGACTTGCTCGGCGCTCCGATGCTGTCGCTGCGGATCCCTTGGTATGTCACCGTTCTCGACCTCGGTCCCGCCGGTGCGGTGTACACCGAGGGCTGGGACCGCACAGTCGTCAGTCGGGGCGAAGAAGCCAAGGCGACCAAGCGCGTGATCAACGGTGAACGCATCTACCCTCCGCTCAACCGCGACCGGGCCGCACTGCTGGCCGCGGCGGCGCCGAACCTTCAGGCTCCGCCGGTGTACGGACAGTGAATCCGGCGGCTTGAGCACAACGCGCAAAAAGTGCAGATCGCCGGTTAGCGCCGCTTGTGAGCACAAGCGGGTGTCGACGCGGCCGGCTCCATAACTTCGTGGCAGCGGTGCAGAACGTGCATCGAAACCGCGAACAAGGAGCACGACATGACCGGCTATCCCTCGAATCAGGACCGGGACTGGACCAGGACGCAAGCCGCGCCGTGGCGCACGCCGTCACCTGACGTGCCGACCATGGCGGCCTACGTCCCGCCGACGTCGGCGCGGCCGACGGCCCCAGTGCCTCCGCCACCACCCGGATATGGCCCGCAGTTCGTGCCCGCCTATGCGTGGTCTGCCGAACAGCCCGAGTTCAACTCGGCGCCCACGGCCTATTCCTCGCAGCAGCCGTGGTACGCGCGGCCTCGTGTGCTGACGTTCGCCGCTGCGGGGTTCGTCGCGGCCGCGGGTGCAGGCCTCTTCGGCGCCCTGCACAGTTCCTCGGCCAACGCTCCGGTCACCATGGCCACTCACAGCGCACCGGCGCCCGTTCCCGCGCCGGCGCCGACACCCTCCCCTGCTCCCGTCCCGGCACCTGCCGCGCAGCCGTCCGCACCCACCTACCGCTCGCCGTCGCACTCGTCGATATCGACCGGCGGCTACTCCAAGCCGGCCAGCCATCAGGGGGCTTCGCAGTCACCGCCTCCCCCGCCTGCTCCTGCGCCGGACCAATCGGGACAGTCCGATCCATCGCAGTGGAATCACGGTGGCAACTACCGGTGGAACCACAGCGGCGACCATGACGGCCGGTGGAACTTCTGGAACCGCGACCACGACAGCGACGGCAGCAATTACTCGCACGGCAACAGCCACTCGGATTCGAATGAGAACGGGGACTCGGAGTGACGGCGACATTGGTGGCGCCCGCCCGCAGGGACGTGCGCCACGACATCAGCCGTCGTCTTGACCGTCTGCCCGTCGGTCGCGTTCACCGCAAGGTCGTCGTCGCAATCGGGCTCGGCCTGTTCTTCGAGGTCTACGAGATCTTTCTGTCCAGCACCATCGCCACCGCGCTGAAGACGGAGTACGGCTTCGGCGGCACCGCACTGCAGGTGTTGATGGCGTCGTCGTTCATCGGGATGTTCATCGGCGCAGCGGCTTTCGGCAGGATCGCCGACCGCATCGGGCGCAAGAAGGCCTTCCTGCTCAACCTGGTGTGGTTCTCGGTCTGGAGCATCATCGGCGCTTTCGCGCCGAACCCGTGGCTGCTGGTCGGGGCGCGGTTCATGGCGGGTATCGGCGTCGGCGCGGAGTATCCGGTCGCCGACTCGTATCTGTCGGACGTGCTGCCGAAGGCCGATCGCGGACGGTTGGCGGCCTGGACGTACACGTGCTCCTTCCTGGCGGTTCCCGTGCTCGGGTTCCTGTCGCTGTCGTTGAACGGCCACAGCATCGTCGGCTTCGCCGGCTGGCGATTCCTGTTGGTGATCGGTGCGATCGGAGCACTGGTCGTCATCGTGTTTGCGCCGTGGCCTGCCCGACTCGCCGAGGTGGCTGGCGGGTGTCGGCCGGACCGCTGAGGCGGAGGCGGCGGTGCGGACCTTCGAAGCGGGCTGCGCGCCCGCGATTCAAGCGGTTGTCGATGACGACGAGGCCGTCACGGTCGACGCGGCGGAGAAACCGGTTGCATCGTCGGCTGCGATTGCGCGGCTGAAGCTTTCGCCGTATCGGCAGCGGATGGCCATCCTCGCGGTCTTCCACCTGTTCCAGCCGTTCGGCTATTACGGTTTCGGCACACTGGCGGCTATTGTGTTGGTCAGCAGGGGCTATGACGTGACGTCGTCGCTGCTGTTCACCGCGGTGTCGTTCATCGGCTACCCGCTTGGGTCTCTGGTGTCGATCCCGCTGCTGAGGAGGTTCGAACGCAAGCACTTGATCGCGGCAACGGTTGCTGTGATGGCGATCTGCGGCGTGCTGTTCGCGACGGTGAGCGTTCCGGCGATGATCGTCGTGTTCGGGCTGCTCACCACCGCGGCGAGCAATGTCTTCTCGAACATCTATCACGTGTACCAGGCGGAGATCTTCCCGAGCGACGTTCGGGCCACGGCGGTCGGATGGACGTACTCGCTGTCGCGGCTCTCGAGTGCCGCGCTGCCGTTCGTTTTGATTCCGGTACTGAATCACTATGGCGCAGCGGCGATGTTCGCCGTCGTGCTGGTCGCTCTGACAGCCGCGGTCGCCGTACTTGTCCCGTTCGGGCCGCGCACCACGGGAAGGAGCCTGGACGAGATCAACCCGACATGATCTCCTGATCACACTGGGCTGTGCCGGTCATGCGGGCCGCTGCACACGAGGGTGTCAGCGGCCGAGTAGCTGCGTCATGGGTGTCAGCGGCTGTACGCCCCCACTGCGGTTGAGAACCGGTTCCAGTAAACGCATTTGCCTCATGATTCGGCGATGGAACAGCCGGATGAGTTCGGTGTCCATGCTCGCGGGCGCGTGCAATACGAATTCCTCGAGGGCCTCGTCGCCCGCCCGCCAGTCGGCGCACCGGGCACCGAGGAGACGCTCGGTATCGTCGAGGCTCTCGGATTCGATCGCCGGACCGTGCCGGCAGAGGTCGGCGACGTAGCGCGCGGTTTGTGCGGTTTGATGCCGGCGGAAGCGCTCGATCTCGGTTTCGGCGGGTAATTGGTCGATGATCGGCGCCAACGCGTCGACCAGGCCGCCCTGCCGGATATCTGCCGCCTGCGGAAGTCGGTAGTCGTCGAGGGCGACACCCTCCACGGCGGCCATTGCTTCCACTGCGTTGAGCGAGCATTGCTGAAACCACTCCGTGTACTGCAGCAGTTCGCTCATCGGGAAAGCGTTGTGCAAGACCATCACCAGCGACAGCGGCGTGGTGAGCGAAAACTGAACGGTGTGGAACTCGACCACCGGAAGGTCCAGCTCTACGCCGGAAACCTCCTCGTAGCGTCGAAACGCTCGCGCCAGGTCACCGAACGGCTCGGAGATGTCGCGCAGGCGCAGTGCTGCCAGATCGTGTGCGGTATCGCCCAGGTAAGCCAGTTCGACGTCGAGCAGTCCGGTCACACGACCATCGGCGAACATGAATTGTCCGGGATCGCCCAGGACGAAGCGGGGGTCGAAGCGATGCGCGGGAACGTGGCGGCGGACCCAGCCGATGCCGAATTCCAGAAAGGGTTCAGGGCGTTGTTTGCTGGACCGGTACCGCGACACGGCCTGCTCGAAGCTCGACAAGGCGTGTCGCTGAGGGTCTGTCGGCATTGTGAAGCCGATGTCGACGAACTCACTGGGATCCAGTCGATGGATCCGCGCAAGGATTTCCATGTATTCGTCGATGACCAGGTTGCGTTCTGCTGCAGTCGACGAGTTCGACAGATCGTTGGCGCCGGGCAGGCGATCCATCACGATGGCCGGTGGCGCCTCGATCCGACCGTAGATGTGGGGAACGGGGATTCCCCGGTTCTCCAGAACTTCGAGGATGTCGCCTTCGCGATAGGTGGACAGCGCGAACTCCATGCCCTCTCGGTCACCACGCACATACAACGGCACGATGGCGCCGTCACATTCGACGTCGGCGAACCATGCCGGACGCCAACGTGGTTGGCGCTCAAAGGTCCGCACAGGCCCGATGTGACTTTCCAGCCAGTCGTGGACTGCCTCATCGGGCGTCATGGTCGTCCACGGAGAGACTTTCCTGCGGACCAATACGAGTCAAACGCCGCTCCTGAACCGTCGAACAGAATCTGTCCAAGTGCCTCACTTCGAGGGCGAAGTCTAGAGATGTTCACCTCACCTCGGCAAGGTATCTGCCCCGATGCCCGCCGCGAACCATCGCCGTCGCCGCAGGCACTTCGCCGGCAGCGCGGTCGCAACATCGAATCGTTCACCGGCGCAACAGGCGATTTCAGAGTTTTGCGCGTTGTGCTCAGCGCGGCACGTACGCTTCCCACATGGTCGGATTGCGGCGCGTGGACCTACGCCTGGCCACACAGGTGCTGGTGCTGCAGGTCGCGATCGTGGCGCTCACGCTCGGTCTGGCGGGCGGCATGCTCGCGTTCTTCAGCCACGACCGCCTGGCGTCCCAATACGAGACCCAATCGTTGGATGTGGCCCGCGCAATCGCCTACGCCCCCGCTGTCCGCAGCGACGTCGAGCGTTACGACGCCACGCCGCTTGTTCCCGGCCCGGAGTTGACCGACGAATTGGCCACCGGCCCACTACAGACGCTGGCCACCGAAGTCCAGACCCACGCGCACCTGTTGTTCGTGGTGATCGCCGACAGTCAGGGCATCAGGCTGTCGCACCCCAACCGAGAAGAACTCGGCAGGCACGTCAGCACCGATCCCTCCCAGGCATTGGCAGGCCACGAAGTGGTGGACCGGGAACAGGGCACGCTAGGGCGTTCGGTTCGCGCCAAAGTGCCTGTCTATGCGCCGAATTCGGACCGGGTGGTCGGTGAGGTCAGCGTCGGGATCTCGACGGAGACCGTTCACCATCAGCTGTGGTCGGATGTGCGACGAGCCGCGATCCTGGTCGGGGTGGCTTTGATCATCGGCGTCATCGGCTCCGTGCTCCTGGCCAGGCGCTGGCGGAGTCTGACGCTGGGCCTTCAGCCCTCCGAGATGGCCGAGTTGATCCGCGGTCAGGCGGCGGTACTGCACGGTATCGACGAAGGGGTGCTCGCCGTCGACACCGACTGGAAGGTGACGTTCGTCAACGATCTCGCGTGCCGGATGCTCGAGATCGACGACGAGCCAGGGCGCTTCGTCGACGACATCGGGCTCACGCCCAGGGTGCTCGACGTCTTCAGGTCCGCCGAACCGACGCCCGTACTGGCCACCGTCGGCGATCGCATCGTCGTGGTGTCGGCCCGACGTGTGGCACACGACGGCCGCGAGCTGGGAACGGTTCTCGTGGTGCGGGATCGCACCGACGTCGAATCACTGACCCGCCAACTCGATGCAGTCCAATTGATGAGCACAGTCCTACGCGCCCAGCGCCACGAGTTCGCCAACCGGCTGCACCTGCTCAACGGCCTGCTGCACAGCGGCCACGTCGACGATGCCGCCCAATATGTGGAAGAACTACTCGGGTCGGGTCCGCTCGGCTCGGCGATTCCCGGCATCGACGCCATCCGGGACCCTTTTCTGCAGGCATTCCTGGCGGCCAAAGCCGCCGCCGCAAGGGAATCCGGTGTCACGCTGACCATCGGCGAGAACACGTGGGTGCCCGGCCGACTCGCTCTGCCGGTAGACGTGACGACCATCCTCGGCAACCTGCTCGACAATGCGATCTACGCGGCGCGCACCGGTGTCAGCGCGCTCAAGATCGCGGAAGTCGAGCTGCTGCAGGCTGATTCGACGCTGCACATCACCGTCGCCGACACCGGGGACGGGGTCCCGCCCGATTTCGTCGAGCACGTGTTCACCGAGGGCAGGTCCACCAAGCCCGACTCCGGAATCCCCGGCGGACGCGGCATCGGCATGGCGTTGTCCCGCCAGATCACCCGCGCGCTGGGCGGCGACATCCGGTTGTCCAGCCCTGGCAACCCCGACGCCGAGTTGTGCGGCGCAGAGTTCATCGCCCGACTGCCGGGCGTGATGGTGAAGGAGGAAGCCCAATGGGCGGCTCAGAGCTGACGGTGCTCGTTGTCGACGACGACTTCCGCGTCGCCAACATGCATGCCGGCATCGTCAACGCCCTGCCAGGGTTCACGGTGACCACGACGGCGACGACGATCGCCGCCGCTCGCAAGGCCGAACCCGTCGACCTGGCGCTGGTGGATGTCTATCTCCCCGATGGATCCGGTGTCGACTTTGTCCGCGAGTTGCACTGCGACAGCATGGTTCTGAGCGCGGCGACCGATGCGCCCACCATTCGCTCCGCGATGGCGGCCGGAGCGTTGAGCTACATCGTCAAACCGTTCGCGCCCGCCGATCTCGCGGCCCGGCTCGGCGGCTATGCGCGCTATCGGAAGATCCTGTCGGGCACCAACCTCGGCGGCAACGAGGTCGATGCGGCGCTGGACGCCCTCCGCCCTAAGGTCAAACCGACGCAATCCCCCACCGCGGTGGCCTCTCCCACCAGGGACCTCGTGCTGCAGGCCCTTCGCGGGTCGGGTCAGCCGATGTCGTCGGCGGAGGTGTCGGCGGAGATCGGCGTGTCACGGGCAACCGCGCAGCGATACCTGTCGACCCTCGCCAATTCCGGCGAGGTCAGAATTCAGCTGCGGTACGGCACCACGGGGCGACCCGAGCAGGAGTTCGTCGCTGTCGACAAACCCCCTGCCGGGCCCGTCAGGGGGTGAGCCGCGTTCTGCCGTCGGCTCAGCCACTCGATGATCTTCGGAATCAGCCCGGCCGCCAACAACATCGCCACCAGGCGTAGCACCTGCAGGGTGACCACGATCGGGCCTGCGTGCACCTCGTTGGCGATCGCGAGCACACCGTAGATGCCGCCGGGAGTCGTGGCGAGGTAGGCGTCGGCCAGCGACACGTCGGCCCAATGGCTGACCACCACCGCGCTGCCGAAGCAACTTCCGATCGTCAGCGCGACGAACGTCAGGGTGAGCGGAATCAGCCGGATGAACCTGCGCAGAACGTCGACGGCGAAGCCGCCGCCCGCCTGCCAGCCGATGACGACATAGGCGACGCCGGTGACCATCGCGTTCGGGTTCATCAACACCGCGAGGCGCGGATCGGCGACAGCGAGCACGGCGGCGATCGCAAGCGGACCCAGCAGGAACGGCGCGGGGATCCGCGCCAACCTACCGAGACGTCCCCCTGCGTAGATGATCGCGACGAACAGCAGCAGGCCCGTCCAATGCCATGCGGCCGGGGAGGTCGCCAGGTCGCGCGCGGGGTCGGCCGCGCCGAGGTGCGGCAGGACGACAGGCATGGACAGCACCACGATGACCAACCGCAGGTATTGCGACAGCGCGACGTAACGCTCGTCGGCGCCCAATTCACGGGCCATGCTGGAGACGGTGCTCGCGCCGCCCGCGATCTGTGAGAGGTTGGCAGTCGCCATCCCCAGGTCCGGCGCCACCCGGAAGAGCATGATGCCCAGCACGATGCTCAGGCCAAGTGTCGTCGTGACCGAGAACGCGGCGTTGCCCGCGAAGTGAACCAGATCCGACCCCGTCAGCTTCGTCAACGGCTCGACGGCGATCACGCCGATCACGCCCTGTGCGGCGGACATCGCTTTGGCGGGCGGATCGAGTCGCCTGCGGAACACGATGGCGCTGGTCGCCGCGCCGAGCATACCCGCGATCAGCCACCCGGCAGGCAGTCGCATCGCGGTGAAGATCAGGCCCAGCGTGGCGATCATCGCCGCCCCGAACACCCAGTGACCATGGCGCACAAGAAGTTTCGTGATCATTTTAGCTCACTCCATTCCTGCGTTGTCATCGAGCTCGAAGAAGACCTTTCCGTCGCTCAGTTTGCGGGCGGTTGACGTGAGTTGCGCCCCGACCGGGATGTCGTCGTCCATCGTCATCGCCAGCTCGATCACACCGCTCGGGTGCTCGATCCTGACGGTGCCCGAAGCGTCGGGCCCGCCGGCGAGACCGGCGGCGACGGTGCCGGCAATGGACAGGGCCGCAGCGAGGTTGATCGCGCCACCCACGGCGTGCGCGGGGTGGCACACCTTCGGCACCAGGTAACGGGACCGCGCGTGGCCCGAGTCGGACTCGGAGACCAGCATGACCTTCGGCACGACCATTCCGCTGACGTCACCCATGCCCATCAGCTCGCCGGCCTTGCACCTGATTCGCTCCACCCGCTCGAGGAGGGCGGTGTCGGCGTTGAGCGCTGCAGGACTCTCGCCTCCGGTCAGGCCCACGTCTTCGGCGCGCATCAGCACCGCGCACACCACCGCGTCGACGCAGCTGATCTCGACGCCGTCGACGAAGTCGGTCCTGTTACCGGTGGGAAACAGCGACCCGGTCGTACCGCCCGCGAAGTCCGTGAAGGTCATGCGCACCGGGGCGGCGCTGCCGGCCACGCCGGCAATGGTCTTGCTGCGCTCGTAGCCGACCTGCCCGTTCGGCGTGGCCACGGTGACAACCACCCTGGCACCCGTGTTCGTCAGCCGGACGCTCATCGACGTCGTCTCTCCGGTCACGGGGACCAGGGCGCGCTCGATGGCGAACGGCCCGACGCCTGCGAGGATGTTGCCGCAGGTGGGGGTCCAGTCCACCGCACCCGTCACCGGGTCGACCTGGGCAAAAAGGTAGTCGATGTCGACGTCGGGCTCGGTCGAGGCGCCGACGATCGCGACCTTGCTTGTTGTCGTGGTGTCTCCGCCGAGGCCGTCGATCTGCCGCGGCGCCCTGCCCATCAGCGCCGACAGCACCGCATCGAGGTTGTCCCCGTAGGGGGCGAGGTCGTCGCGCAGCAAGTACACCCCTTTCGAGGTACCGCCGCGAATCTGCATGGCGCGCAATGGATTAAGCATCTCGTTCTCCGTATCTTCCAGGTTCTTCACCCAGGAAATTACGGTTGAACAGGCTCGAAGCCACGCTTGTGCGCACAAGCGGGACATACCGTCGAAAACGCTCTTTTGCGCATTCTGCTCAAAGTGACCCTTCGGAGATGGGTTGTCCGAAAATCGACCCGACCTCGCCAAACGTGTAATAGTTGACGTGCAGGTAAACACTCTGGGAGGAAGTGGGGACCGATGACACAGTCACGGGGTGACGCAGGTGCCGACGGTTCGGGACAGGTCAAGGTCGATGCCGCGGTGCGCGTCTATCCGGGCACGCCGGAGGAGGTCTACGGGTTCGTCGTCGAAGACTTCGGCGGATTCTCCGGCGAAGCGGTCGACATCGGTGAGCACCACATAGTGGATGCCGCACGGCGGTGGGCTGTCCGCCTCGCGGACGGCAGCCTGGTCTTCGTCGATGACGGCGACCTCGTCTCGACCGACTGACCGATCCCCGGCGGCGATTGGCGTCGCGTCCCTGCGGGGCACTAAGTTTTCCGGGTATGTCATCAGCGCTAGGCGCAGTCGCGCGGTGGACCGCCCCCCTTCTGGCAGCCGCAGCCGTCGTCGGCATGGGTCTCGTCGCAGTCCCTGCACAGCCCGACACCGCCACCGCGGTGCAACTGGCCAGCGACGCGAACCCGCTGGCGGGCCTGCCGTTCTATGTCAATCCGAAGTCGAAGGCCAGGATGGCCGCCGACGGTGTGGATCCGCGAAGCCCCGAGTTGGACTCGATCGCAGACACGCCGACCGCGTATTGGATGGACAACCTGTCCACCCCGTCTGTGGACGCCAAATACATCGCCGACGCGCAGGCCGCGGGCACGATCCCGGTGCTCGCGCTCTACGGAATACCGCATCGCGACTGCGGCAGCTTCGCCGCAGGTGGTTTCGGCTCCGCCGACGCCTACCGGGGCTGGATCGACGGCGTCGCGGGTGCGATCGGCGGTGGACCTGCCGCGGTCATCCTCGAACCCGACGCACTCGCCATGGCCGACTGCCTGTCGGGCGACCAACGGCAGGAGCGCTTCGACTTGATCAGCTATGCCGTCGACAAGCTCAGCGCCAACCCCGCGACCGCGGTGTACGTCGACGCGGGCCATTCGCGCTGGGTCGCCGCCGACGAGATGGCCAACCGGCTCAATCAGGTCGGGGTCGCCAAAGCCAGGGGCTTCAGCCTCAACACCGCCAACTTCTTCACCACAGAGGAGTCGATGGGCTATGGCGACGCGATTTCGGGGATGACCGGGGGCAAGCCGTACGTCATCGACACGTCGCGCAACGGTGCGGGTCCGGCGGACGGCGAGATGTACTGGTGCAATCCCAGCGGCCGTGCGCTGGGTGCCGCACCGACGACCGACACCGGAAACGGCAATGTCGACGCGTTCCTGTGGGTGAAGCGACCCGGCGAGTCGGACGGCTCGTGCAACGGCGCTCCCGGCGCGGGGCGTTTCGTGAATCAGTTCGCCATCGAACTGGCCCGCAACGCGGGCCGGTAGCGAGGCCGACACTCAGGAGTGCTGCTCGATGTACTCCTCGGCGTCCTTGTCGCTGCGGTCGATGCCCTCGCTGGATTCGTGCGCGGCGTAGAACCTCAGCCATTTCATGCCCAGTTCGTGGCGCATCTCCAGTGACGCGCTCTTGATGAAGTCCGGCATGGCTTCGCGCTCTTCCTCCTCGAGGTGCTCGCCGTTTTCCCTGCGGGCCGCGAACACGGCCTCGAACCACTCGTCGCTGCCGGCCTCGTGCCGCCGCGACCGGCGGACCGCATCGCGGATCGCGTTGTGATCGGTGATCGCGTCCTCGGTTTCGTCCTCGGGATCGCCTTCGGGGTTGCCGGGGTCGTCGCGGCCGCCGTGTTTGAGCAGCGCGGGATAGAAGACCTTCTCCTCGGCGTCGGCGTGCGCGTCGAGACGCATGCTGAGCACATCCCAGATCGCCGCGAGTTCCTCCTTGGTCTTCGCGTCGTCCAGCCGGAAGAACTGGCGGCGCAACCAGTCATGGTCGGCGTAGATCAGGTCGATGATGTCGGCCATTCCCGATACCTCCTGTGTGCGCGTCGTGCGGTGCAGGTTCAGGTGGTCGCCATGGTCGCGGTCTCGAGCTCACGAAGAGCCGTCCGCAGGCCGCGACGCTTGCCCGTGGCCGGATCCGGCCCGAAGCTCTCCCGCATGCCGTCCCGGACCCGGAACTTCAACTCCGAGTTGGTTTCCGGCGCGTCGTCGGGCGTGGCCGTGAGCAGCTTGTTCGGCAGCGCCAACTTGAGAATGGTCCAGAAGGACTGCATGTATTGCCGCGGAAGCGATCCCGTGGTGTACGGCAGATCGTACTTCTCACACAGCGCGCGGACACGCTCGCCGATCTCGGCGTACCGGTTGCTCGGCAGGTCGGGGAACAGGTGGTGCTCGATCTGGTGGCACAGGTTGCCGCTCATGAACGCCATCACCGGACCGGCATGGAAGTTCGCCGAGCCCAGCATCTGCCGCAGATACCACTCCCCCTGCGTCTCGTTCTCGAACTCGTCCTTGGTGAACTTCTCCGCCCCGTCGGGGAAATGCCCACAGAAGATCACCACATAGGCCCAGTAGTTGCGGATCAAGTTGGCGATCGCATTGGCCTTGAGCGTGGATTTCCAGTTCTTTCCCGCCAGCGCGGGAAACACGACGTAGTCCTTGCCGACCTGTTTGCCGACCTTCTTTCCGATGATGCGCAGGTCCTTGAGGACCTCGGCCTTGGACTTCTCGCCCTTGCGGAACTTCGTCGTCTCGAGTCCATGCGCGGCGACCCCCCATTCGAAAAGCGTTCCCAGCGTGAGGTTGATGACGGGGTTGAAGATCATCCACCGTTCCCAGCGCTGGTCGCGCGTCAGGCGCATGATGCCGTAACCGATGTCGTCATCCAGGCCGACGACGTTGGTGTACTTGTGGTGAATGAAGTTGTGCGACTTCTTCCAGTGCACGCTCGGTGATGTGGTGTCCCACTCCCACTCCGTGGAGTGAATCTCCGGATCGTTCATCCAGTCCCACTGACCGTGGATGATGTTGTGTCCCAACTCCATGTTCTCGATGATCTTCGCGGTGCCCAGCATCGCGATCCCGGCCCATCGCGCGCTCCGCTTGTGGCTGAAGAACAGGGCGGCGCGCCCGCACGCGGCCAGCCCCCGCTGAAGCTGAATCGTCCGGCGAATGTAGCGCGCATCGCGATCCCCTCGAGATTCCTCGATGTCCGCGCGGATGGCATCCAATTCGTTGGCCAGCGCCTCCACGTCTTCGGAGGTGAGGTGGGCGTACGCCTTGATGTCTGTGATGGCCATGCGGGTTTCCTAGATCTTCAGAGTGCAGTCGCCGGAAGCAGTCGATACGCAGGTGTTGATGCGGTCACCCGGGCCGTGCTCATCGCCCGACCGGAAGTCCCGAACGTGTCCGTCCTCCAGGGGAAGGACGCACGTCTGGCAGATGCCCATCCGACAACCGAACGGCATCTGGATGCCGACTTTCTCGCCTGCCTCCAACAACGACGTGGCGCCGTCGATCTCGATGGTCTTGTCGGAGATGGCGAAGGTGACCGTGCCGCCCTCACCGCCCTTGTCGGTCCGATCGATGGTGAACCGCTCGATGCGCAGACGGTCACGGCGGTCGGCCTCGTCGAAGACCTCCTCGATGTCATCGAGCATCGGCGCAGGCCCGCATGCCCACGTCGGCCTGTCCCGCCAATCCGGTACCAGGCTGTCGAGCTGCTGGAAGTCGAGATGACCGTCGGTCTCGGTCAGCCGAAGATGCAGCTGATAGCTGGGATGGCTGTTCTCCAACGCGCGCAGCTCGTCGTGGAAGATCACGCCGTCCCTCGACGGGGCCGAATGCAGATGCACGATGTCCGGATCGTGTCCGCGGGCGGTCAGCGACCTGAGCATCGCCATGAGCGGGGTGATGCCGCTGCCCGCGCTGATGAACAAGATCTTCGACGGCGGCGGATCCGGCAACGCAAAGTCGCCTTTCGGGGTGGCGAGCCGCACGATCGTGCCCGGTGCCACACCGTTGACCAGGTGTGAAGACAGGAAGCCCTCGGGAGTCGCCTTCACGGTGATCGTGATGTGCTTCTTGTCCCGCTGAGGCACCGAGGTGAGCGAGTACGAGCGCCAGTGCCAGCGGCCGTCGACCCGCAGCCCGATGCCGACATACTGCCCGGGGTGATAGTCACCCGAGAACCCCCAGCCCGGCTTGATCGTCACCGTCGCCGAGTCTTCGGTCTCCTTCTGCACATCGACGACCTCGCCGCGAAGCTCGCGGGCCGTCCACAGCGGATTGAGCATCTTCAGATAGTCGTCAGGCAGCAGCGGGGTCGTCGCGCGCGCAGCCAGTCCGCGCAGGACGTTCACCTTCGGGCTGATCGCCGTCTCGACGTTCTTCGCCGGTCTCGCACTCCAACGCGCGACACTGCGCAGCGCCGGGACCATCAGGAGACCGCCTCAACGAAAGCACACACCGACATGCGATCCACTTACCCGACCGTGTGCGACTTCACACATGATCGGATGTCGGCGTTGCGGCATCCGTCACCGCCCGAATCCGTTTTGATAGGGCTGTGTGTCGACGACAGATGACGGACTGGTGAGCGCAGACGGCATCGCCAGGTGGATCCGGCGGCTGGCGATTCCGATCATCGTCGGCTGGGTCGCGCTGATCGTGCTGTTCAACCTCACGGTCCCGCAGCTCGAGGAAGTCGGCAAGATGCAGGCGGTCTCGATGTCGCCCAAAGACGCACCGTCTGTCGCGGCGATGATGCGCATCGGCAAGGTCTTCGACGAGTTCGACTCCGACAGTTCGGCGATGATCGTGCTGGAGGGCGAACAGCCGCTCGGCGAGGACTCCCACCGGTTCTACGACGACATGATCGCCAAGCTGCGCGCCGACACCAGGCACGTCCAGCACATCCAGGACTTCTGGGGCGACCCCCTGACGAGGGTCGGTGCGCAGAGCGAAGACGGCAAAGCCGCCTACGTACAGGTCTACCTGGCGGGCAACATGGGCGAAGCGCTCGGCAACGAGTCGGTCATCGCAGCCCAGAAGCTCGTCGCCGGGTTGACTCCACCCCCCGGGGTGAAGGTGTATGTCACGGGCGGGCCCGCCCTTCAGGCCGATCAGGAGAATGCGGGCAACGCCAGCATCCGGCTCATCGAGTACGTGACGGTCGCGGTCATCGTCTTCATGCTGCTGTTCTTCTACCGGTCGATCGTCACCGTGCTGTTGGTGCTGACGATCATGGTGCTGAGCCTGTCGGTGACCCGCGGCGTGGTCGCCTTCCTGGGCTACAACGACCTCATCGGGTTGACGACGTTTGCGACGCAGTTGCTGGTCACCCTCGCGATCGCCGCGACGACGGACTACGCGATCTTCCTGATCGGGCGCTACCAGGAGGCCCGCTCGATCGGGCAGGACCGCGAATCGGCGTACTACACGATGTTCCGCGGCACCGCACACGTCGTCCTCGGCTCGGGGTCGACCATCGCAGGCGCCACGTTCTGTCTGTCGTTCACCCGGTTGCCGTACTTCCAGACGCTCGGCGTTCCGCTCGCGATCGGCATGCTGGTGGCGGTGCTGGTCGCGCTGACGCTCGGTCCGGCCATCATCACCGTCGCGAGCCGCTTCGGGCTGTTGGAACCGAAGCGTGCCATGCGGATTCGGTTCTGGCGCCGCATCGGCGCCGCCGTCGTCCGCTGGCCGGGAGCGATCCTGACCGTGACGGTCCTGCTCGCGTTGGTCGGCCTGCTGGCCCTTCCCGGCTACCGGCCCAGCTACAACGACCGCGAATATCTCCCCACCGATCTGCCGTCCCAGCAAGGCTTCGCAGCGGCAGAACGGCATTTCCCCGTGTCCCGGATGAACCCCGAGATGCTGTTGGTCGAAACCGACAAGGATCTGCGGAACTCCGCGGACTTCCTCGTGATCGAGCGAATCGCGAAGGCGGTGACCAAGGTGCCCGGCATCGGGCGGGTGCAGTCGATCACCCGTCCGGAGGGTAAACCGCTGAAGTTCAGCACCATCCCGGCGCAGATGAGCATGGGCGGCACGCTTCAGGAGCTGAACCGCTCGTACAGCGAGAAAACCATGGACGACATGTTGGTGCAGGCCAACGACATGCAGACGACCATCGACGCGATGACGAAGATGAGCGCGCTGATGGGTCAGATGGTGACGGTCACGAATTCGATGGTGCAGAGGATTCGTGACACGACTATCGATACCGCCGAATTACGGGACAACATCGCCGATTTCGATGATTTCTTCCGGCCGGTTCGCAATTACCTGTATTGGGAGCCGCACTGCTACGACATCCCGGTGTGTCACACCCTTCGGGCCATCTTCGACGTCATCGACGGAACCGACGTGCTGACCAATGACATCCAGTCTCTGCTTCCGGACCTGCAGCGGCTCGAGTTCCTGATGCCGCAGTTGCAGGCGATGCTGCCGCCGCAGATCGAGTCGATGAAGCGGATGCGCGACATGATGCTGACAATGCACTCCACTCAGTCGAGCGTGCAGGATCAGCAGTTCGCGATGAGCGAGAACCAGTCCGCCATGGGCGATGCGTTCAACGACTCCCACAACGACGACACGTTCTATCTGCCGCCGGAGATCTTCGACAACGCCGACTTCAAGCGCGGCATGAAGAATTTCATCTCCCCCGACGGGCATTCGGTGCGGTTCATCATCTCCCACGAGAACGACCCACTCGGCCCTGGCGGCATCGAACGCATCGACGACATCAAGAACGCGGCGTTCGAGGCCATCAAGGGCACGCCGCTGGAGGGCTCCCGGGTCTACCTCGGCGGCACCGCGTCCACCTTCAAGGACATGCGCGACGGCAACGCGATCGACCTGTTGATCGCCGGCGTCGCCGCGCTCATCCTGATCTTCATCGTGATGCTCCTCATCACGCGCAGCATCGTCGCGGCGGCCGTCATCGTCGGCACCGTCGTGCTTTCGCTCGGCGCCTCGTTCGGATTGTCGGTGCTGTTCTGGCAGCACCTGATCGGCCTGGATCTCGAGTTCATGGTGATGGCGATGGCGGTCATCATCCTGCTGGCTGTCGGCGCCGACTACAACCTGCTGTTGGTCGCGCGCATCAAGGAGGAGATACCCGCAGGGCTCAACACGGGAATCATCCGCGCCATGGGCGGCAGCGGATCCGTCGTGACCGCGGCAGGCCTGGTGTTCGCGTTCACGATGATGTCGATGTCGGTGAGCGCCATGGTCGTCGTCGCCCAGATGGGTACCACGATCGGGATGGGCCTGCTGTTCGACACGCTGGTGATCCGGGCGTTCATGACGCCGTCGATCGCGGCCCTGCTCGGCCGGTGGTTCTGGTGGCCGCAGATCGTGCGCCCGCGGCCCGTCCCGGCCAGGTGGCCGACCCCCGCCTCACAGGGTGCGGCGCGAGACGCCTTGTCCTAGGCCGGTTCGTCGCGCAGCACGCACCGCGTGCCGCCGTAGATGGTGGCCATGCATTTCGTGCAGTGCACGCACAGACCCTCGCGCGTGCTGCCGGTGCGGAACTTGTTGACGAGGTCCGGATCGCGCAGAAGGGCACGCGCCATGGCGACGAACTCGAAGCCCTCCGCCAGTGCGCCGGTGACCGTGTCGATCGTGTTGACCCCGCCGAGGAGGATCAACGGCATCGACAGCGCCGCCCTGAACTGCCGGGCCAGCGGCAGAAAGAACGCTTCCTCGAACGGGTAGGTGCGAAACATCCGGCCGCCGATGAGACGCAGTCCGAGGCCGACGAAAGCAGGTTGGGAGGCGATGAACTCTGCCATCGGCACATCACCGCGGAAGTAGTACATCGGGTTGAGGAGCGAACTGCCGCCGGTCAACTCGAGCGCATCGAGGTGGCCGTCGGATTCGAGCAGACGCGCAGTGGGCAGGCTGTCGGTCAGCCAGAAGCCGCCGCGCACGCCATCGTCCATGTTGAACTTCGCGGTGACCGCCACGGCGTCGCCCGCCTCTGCGCGGACCCGTTCGATCACCCGGCGCGCGAGTTCCGCTCGGCGCGTCGTGTCGCCGCCGAAGCCGTCGTTGCGCTTGTTCAGGTTGGGGCTGAGGAACGAACTCAGCAGATATCCGTGGCCGAGATGGATCTCGATGGCGTCGAAGCCGGCGTCAACGGCGTTGCGCGCCGCAGCGCCGAAGTCGTCGACCACCTCGGTCAGTTGTCCGACAGTGGCGCCCCGCACCAAAGCCATTGCGGGCGCGCTCAATCGAGTGGACGGGGCGAGCGTGCGCATCCGATTGGACCGGGTGTTGGCGACAAGACCGGCATGGCCGATCTGCGCGCACACCAGCGCGTCGCGGGCGTGTACGGCGTCGGTCAACCGCCGCAGCGCCTTCGCCCGCCGTGAGTCGAGCACCATGGTGTCGCGATGAACCCGTCCGCCGGGTGAGATCGCGCAGTAGGCAACCGTCGTCATCGCCACGCCGCCTTCGGCAACCTCGGTGTGGAAGTCGACGAGGGCGTCGGTCACTTCGCCGCGCGGCATCCGGCCCTCGAATGTGGCGGCCTTGATGAAGCGGTTCTTCAACGTCAACGGCCCCAGGGCCATGGGGGTGAACGGACCCGCTGCCAATTTCGATACCATTGGCACCGTAATATACCGCACAACGGCGGCACCCACAGGCACGCGAGGAGAACCATGCTGATCGCAGTCACCGGCGGGACCGGCTACCTCGGGGCGCACTGCGTCCGCCTCCTGCTCTCCGAAGGTCATCGCGTCCGCCTGCTCGTCGCGCCCGACGCCGAGGGCGCGCCGGTCGTGACCCGGCTCGCCGAAATCGGTGACATCGAGGTACTCGCCGGAGATGTCCGCGACACCGCCGTGGTCGACCGTCTGCTCGCCGGTTGCGACGCGCTGATCCACGGAGCCGGGGTCGTCGGCACGGACAACCGCCGCCGCACGCTGATGTGGCAGATCAACGCATATGCCACCGAGACTGTTCTCAACCGCGCGGTCGACGCGGGCCTCGACCCCGTCGTGTCCATCAGCAGCTACAGCGCGATGTTCCCCCCGCCCGACGGCGTCATCGGCCCCGACACCCCCACCACGGAGGGCCGGAGCGCCTACGCGCAGACCAAGGCCTACGCCGATCGCGCCGCGCGACGCCTCCAGCGCACCGGGGCACCCGTCGTCGTCACCTACCCCTCGAGCGTCGGCGGCGCGGCGTTTCACACCGAGCCCGGCGGCACCGAGCGCGGGTGGGCGCCCATCGTGCGGTGGGGCGTCGCGCCCCGCCTACGCGGGGGCATGCAGATGGTCGACGTCCGCGACATCGCCAAGGTCCACGCCGCGATCATGACCCCTGGCCGTGGCCCGCGACGCTACGTCTGCGGCGGCACCCTCATCCCGTTCGACGACATGATCTCGGCACTCGAGTTCGGCGCCGGGCGCCGATTCAAACGAATCCCGTTGAGCCCGCCGATATTCCGCGGTTTGAGCCGAATCGCCGATACAGTGTCGAATGTTGTCCCGCTCGGGGACGGTCTCAGTTACGAAGCGGCGCTTCTGCTCACCGCGGCAACCCCGACAGACGACTCCGCCACGTTGCGCGACCTCGACATCGCCTGGCGCTCACCGATCAACGCGATCGTCGCGTCCTTCCCCGGCCACGACCTGCCCGAGGATGGCGTCAATCCTGGCGTATAACGCATCGGTGCCGTCCTCCACGGCGACAGCGCTGAGGAACAGCGCCGCGCCCGCGGCCATGGCGAGCACGGCACGCGCGTCGCGTTCGGCATCGCTGTCGGCATCCGGACCGGCGAAGAGCGCCACCGCAGGCCCACTGAAGTCAGCCCACAGCCGGGCCCGCAACTCGTCGCTCTCGGCCAGCGCGAGCAGGAGCCCCGGCACCGCGGCGATCACCTCAGGGCGGGTGAACAGTTCGCGGCTGCCCTGCACCACCCACTCCACCCAGCCCGACCGGTCGGTGCCTGCGAACGGCGCCAGATCCGGTGTGGCGCCGAGAATCGCGTGGAGAACCAACTCGGCCTTCGACGACCAGCGGCGGTTCAGGCTCGACCGGCTCACGCCGGAGCGTGTTGCGATCGACCGCATGCTCAATTCGTCCCAGCCGGACTCGATCAGCAGCTCACGGGTCACCGCCAGCACCCGCGTATCGATCGAGGCGTCCCGCGGTCGCCCCGCCGGTTTGGCGTCCACCACGCCAGCAATTGAACCCCACCGGCAACCCCGACCACCGTTGACTCACGCGGTTGGCCCGCTGGTTAGGCTGATTGATCGGCTCGACGTGGGGAGCGGCACGTGGTCACGTTAGACCGCCTTGTCAATGTGCTGGGCAGTTACGGAGTGCGACTGCGCTTCTGTCCGATTCCGCGATCGACCGAACTGCGCAGCGTGGTCATCCACGAACTCACCGAGAATCGCCCGGTGACCGGCGACGTGCTGCTCGGGATCGGCGCGCAGTCGGTGAAGGAGGCGGTGCGCTGGGCCGCATCGGCGGGTGCGGTTGTCGTGCTCATCCGTGGCGGCGACGACGACACCGCGTTCTCCGGTGCCGCCGAGGGTGTTGCGGTGATGGTGGTGGATCCCGCGGTGTCGTGGAGCGAACTGTCCGCGATCATCTACGGATTGGTTCTGGAAGGCCGGGAAACCGAATCCGGGCGTGGCCCAACGGATCTGTTCGCACTGGCCGACAGCTTGGCGGAAACCACCGGCGGAGCCGTCATCATCGAGGATCGGCGCTCGCGAGTGCTGGCGTATTCGAGGCGGCAGCAGAACGCCGACCCCGCCCGGGTCGCGACCATCGTCGAGCGACAGGCACCGGAGCACTTGCGCGCAGTATTCGACGTGCGCGGTGTCTACGCACATCTCGCAGTCTCCGACGAGCCGCTGTTCATCGCACCCGACGCCGATCACGGTCTCGTCGGACGCATGGTGGTGGCGGTGCGAGCGGGACGCGAACTGATCGGATCGGTGTGGGTGGAGTGCAGGAAGCCGCTGTCCGGCGCCGCATTGTCCGCGTTGGCCGATGGCGCTCGCACCGTCGCGCTGCACCTGTTGCGTTCCCGTGCGAGCGCGGATCTGGAGCGTCAGGTCGAGTCCGAACTGGTGATCCGGTTGCTCGAGGGGACCGCCGATGCCGCGACCGCGGCGAGCCGCCTCGGGCTCGCACACAATCCGTTGCGGGTGATCGCGGTGCAGGCGTTCATCGGCGACGAACGCGACGCGGTCCTGCTCCAGGCCTTCGAACGGGCCACCACCGGTTTCGGCTGGTCCCGCCCGGGACGCAGCGCGTTGGCCGGAAACACCGTCTACACCCTGATGCCCGGCGAGGAGGCGGAGACGGCACGGCGCTGGGTGAGCGGTCTGCGCGCCGCGCTGCCCGACGGCGTGACCCTGATGGCAGGCATCAGCGGCGCGGCCGACGTGACAGACCTTCCGACAGCACGTCACGAGGCCGATGAGTGTCTGGCCCTGCACGAAGTCTCATCCGCAGGCGCGGCGCCGGTCGTCTATGACGAATCGTGGGACGACATTCTGCTGCAGCGGTTGCGCACGGCCGCCCGATCCGGCCGCCCCCCGGACCGTGGACCGGTGGCCGAGTTGCGCCGACACGACCGGGCACACGACACCGAGTACCTGGCGACGCTGCGGGCTTGGCTGGAGGCCCAGGGCGATTCGGCCGAGGCAGGCCAGAAGCTGGGAGTCCACGAGAACACCGTGCGCTATCGGTTGCGCAAGATGGCCGACATCGCGAACCTGCAACTCGACGACGCGAAGAAACGGTTGGCGATGATGATCGAACTGGCGGCGACCGAGACCGACTGAATGCGCGGCTGTCGAAACCCGACAACCCGCGGCGGCGCCGTTGTGCGCGCAGCGCAAACCCTTCGGCGGGGATGTGTCCGACGATCGAGACATCGAATCGTCGAGCTTTCGAGATGAGTGACTGTCAATGGACACCTTCACTGTGGATCTGCCCCGATGGCCGCTGCTGCTGCGCTCGATGGGGTCGCGGCCGCCTGTGCGACGGGGTTGGTCGTCGCCGCGGTAGCGGCGGCCCTCGAGCACCTGGCGGGCAGCGGGGACGGGCACGAGCATCCCGGCCGTACGCCGGAGCGATGAGGTAGTCGCTCATATGTGCGGTAACCGGCGTTGTCGCGTACGCACAACGAGGCGTCGGCGGGTTGTCTGATTTCGGCAAACACTCCCGTGTGCAGGCCCATCACGCTGGACGTAACACCGAATCACTACTGTGGAGGTAAGTCATGGCCGACGTCGAGCGCATCGACGGTGGACCGCGGTCGGCGATCGTGGTCGGCGCCGGAATAGTCGGGTTGTCGACCGCGTGGTTCCTGCAGGAGCGGGGCGTCGATGTCACCGTCATCGACCGCGACGGCGTCGCAGCGGGTGCGTCCTGGGGGAACGCCGGCTGGATCGCACCTGCGTTGACCTCCCCGCTGAACTCGCCTTCCGTACTTCGGTACGGATTGCGCTCGCTGGCCGACCCGGCTGCGCCACTGCATATTCCGGTGCCACCCCGGCGCGGGCTGACCGGTTTCCTCCTTCAATTCGCGCTCAACTCGAGGCCGTCGTCGTGGCACCGCGCGGTGCGCGCCAACGTGCCGCTCAACGAGGAGTGCATCGAGGCGTTCGACGTGCTCACCGCCAACGGAGTCGACGCACCGGTGACGGATGCGCCGATCACCGCGCTTTTCCGAACCACCGAAGCCGCCGAGCACATGCTGCGCGAACTGCGCCACCTCGAGGATTCGGGACAGTCGCTTTCGGTCACCGCGTTGTCCGGCGAAGCGTTGCGCGAACAGGTGCCGTTGGCATCGCACGCGATCACCGCAGGCGTGAACGTCAACGGCCAGCGCTTCATCGATCCCGGCCGTTTCGTGACAGCCCTCGGGCGCGCGGTCGAGGAGCGGGGCGCGACGATACGCACAGCAGAAGTGCGCGCCGTGGCGACCTGCGGCAGTGGGGCGAGGGTCCGCGTGAGCGACGGCAACGACCTGACCGCCGACGTCGCGGTGGTCGCCACCGGCGCATGGCTGTCACGGCTGGTGGGTGAGAGGGTTCGGGTGCCCGTCCGGGCAGGCCGCGGATACTCGTTCACGGTGCCTGTCGACCGGCCCTTGCTGGGGCCGATCTATCTCCCGGACGTTCGAGTCGCGTGCACGCCCTACCAGGGCGCGCTGCGGGTAGCGGGCACCATGGAGTTCCGCGACCCATACGAGCCTGTTGTGCCCGCGCGAGTCGGCGCCATCGTCGGATCCGCCGGCCCGTTGCTCGACGGAGTCCGCTGGGCTGAGCGCAGCGACGTCTGGGTCGGCCCCCGCCCGGTTACCCCGGACGGTCGAGCCCTCGTGGGCGAGGTGTCGAGAAGCGTGTATGTGGCTGGGGGGCACGGGATGTGGGGACTGGCGCACGGCCCGGTGACCGGTCGGCTACTCGCCGAACAGATCACCACGGGCAAGCAGCCCGAAGCCCTGCGCGAGTTCGACCCGCTACGTCGAACCGGTCGCTAGACAGCCAGTTGACGGGCGGATCAGCCCGTAGGCGTTGCCCGTCGAGGGCGCCCGAGTCGGCAGGGGCGGCGCATCAACGTTGCCCGCCCCTGGCGGCGGCCCCATTTCTTGAAACGAAAGGAACTCTCGTGACCAGTACTGAGCGTATGTGGATGACTCAGAGGGCCCATGATCAACTTCACCTGGAACTCGCCGCGTTACGTTCGCAGCACCTCAGCGAAATTCCCGACGCCCTGGTGGATCTCCATGGTGATCGGGTCGCCATGCATGCGGCCCGACAGGCGCGTATCCGCCTCATCCAGGAGATGCTGAGCAACGCGGTCATCGGCGAGACGCCGCCCGACGACGGAATCGCCGAACCGGGAATGGTGCTGACCGTCCATTTCGACGACACGGGTGAGACCGAGACGTTCCTCCTCGGCATCCGGGGCGCGGAACAGGCCGACATCGACGTGTACTCGGTGCAGTCACCGCTCGGTCAGGCGATCCTCGGCGCCCGCCCCGGCGAGCAGCGCACCTATTCGATACCCAGCGGGGCCGAGGTGTCGGTGACCCTGCTCGAAGCGGTTCCGTACGGAACGACGAGGAGTTGACATGCCGGCGTCGACACGCGTCTGGATCTCGGCGCAGGCTCACGAGAGGTTGCATCGTGAACTGGACACCCTGCGGTTCCTGTTCTCCGCTGGTGTCCCCGGGGGAGAGGCCGACGACAACGCCCACGCCGTCCGCCGTGCCTGGGAGAGGCGGATACAACAGATCCACGATCTGTTGATCAACGCCGTCGTCGGCGAGGATCCGCCGGATGACGGCATCGCCGAACCCGGCATGGTCGTCACCATCCGCCACGACGCGTCCGGTGACGTCGACACCTTTCTGCTGGGCGTGCAGGGGGCCGAGTACGCCGACATGATCGTCCGGTCGATCGACTCTCCCCTTGGCGCAGCGCTTTCGGGTGCTCGGGCCGGCGAGCGCCGCACTTGTGAACTCAGTGACGGGACCGTGCTTGCGGTCACCCTGCTCAAGGCGGTGCCGTACGGACTGCACACCGCCACCCTGAAGGAAACCGCATAACGGACAGATCAGGAACTACTATGTCGCCTTCGATTCCCACACTCAGAGCCTTGAACAGCCGACTGAACAAGGCGCACCGCAGAATTCGCGAGCTCGAGGCGCGCGAGGCCGAGCTACTCGCCCAGATCGAGAACGGCACGTTGACCCGGCTGATTCCGTCCTCTCTCGTGCCAGAACCGCCTGACCGTCACTCGCCGTTCCGGCGCGCGAATGCCGGCGCGCGTTCGGGGCGAACGCCGACACCGATGAAGTAGGCGGGCACCACCGACAGTGCGGGCACGCGGCTGAGAAGTGCCGAAACCACACGTTCGGCGAGCTCCGGCGGTTGTGGCCGCGTGCCGCTCACCAGTACGCGGCGCAACGCCGTGTGCACAATGCGTTGCACGCTCTGGGTGATCACGGCGGGTGGCTGTCGACGTCGCTGCACCTTGGCGAGATCGCGCTCGCTGACTCGGCCGGCCGACAACGGTTCGGCGAGAGCGGCCGCGGCGGCGACGGCATCGCCAACGGCGAGGTTGATCCCGACGCCACCGATGGGCGACATCGCGTGCGCCGCATCGCCGATGCACAGAAGCCCGGGTCTGTGCCAGCGGTCCAGACGATCGAGTCGAACGTCGAGAACCTTGACGTCGTCCCAGGAGTCGATGGTGTCGACCGAGCCCTCGGGTACCAGTTCGGCGACCTGGGCACGAAACGCGTCGAGCCCACGGGCACGCAGCTGCGGCGCCCCGCCCTTGGGGAGGATGGCACCGGCTTGGAAGTAGCCCTCGCGGGGGATCAGCACCATTGCCATGCCGTCGGCGAATCGCGGCGTCAATTGATATCTGATGTCGCCGATCGCATCGAGGCGGAACCACGCGACGTCGAACGGCACAGGGAACTCGCGCAGCTTCATGCCCGCGTCGCGGCGGACGAGCGAGGTGCGGCCATCGCAGGCGACGGTCAGGTCGGCGCGCATCTCACCGGGACCGTGAGGTCCGTCGAAGCGCACCCCGGTCACCGTCCCGCCGTCCCCGAGCAGGCCGGTGACCTCGGTCTGCATCTTCACAGTGAAGCTCGGCTCGTCCTTGGCGGCATCGGCAAGCAGGTCCAGCAGATCCCACTGCGGCACGAGCGCCAGCATCGGATGGGGTACCCGCAGGCGGCCGAAGTCGACGACGGTCACCGTCCGGCCACCGATGGTGAACTGCGACCGGTGAATCTCGCTGTGCGGCAGTGCCATGAACCGGTCGTACAGCCCGAGGTCGTCGAGCAGGGTCAGGGTGGCGGGGTGCACGGTGTCGCCGCGGAAGTCGCGCAAGAAGTCCCGGTGCTTCTCGAAAACGGTGACATCGACGCCGGCGCGCGCCAACAGTAGGCCGAGCACCATTCCGGCGGGTCCGCCGCCGACGACGGCGCATGTCGTTGTCCCGGTTCGCATCACGTGCTCGATGTCTCGCCACTGGGGTCGGTGAACACAGGGCGCTCCCCCGACATCCCCGCCGCGACGGCGGCGATCTGGTTGGGCTTGCCGACCAGTCCGGCCTGCAGTTCGGATTCGAGGAGGAGGGCGGCCGCCGGGTCGTCGCTGACCCAGGTCTCGTTGTAGAGGCGCTTGGCGGCGCGGATGGCATCCGGGGACCGCTGCGATATCTCTTTGGCGAGCCCCAGCGCGGCGGCGAGCGGATCGTCGGCGGTGCGCGTGGCCAGCCCGAGCGCCAAAGCGTCGCTCCCGGAGATGATCCGGCCGGTGAAGGTCAACTCCTTTGCGACGTCGACGGCGACAAGCCGCGGGAGCGTCTGGGTGATTCCCATGTCGGGGATCAGCCCCCACTTGACCTCCATGACCGACAGCTTTGCATCCTGCGAGACGATGCGGATGTCGGCGCCGAGCGCGATCTGCAGACCGCCGCCGAAGCAGTTGCCGTGGACCGCGGCGATGACGGGTGCAGGCACCATCGACCAGTCGTAGGACACCCGCTGTGCGAAGTTGGCCAGCTTCCCGCCTTCCCGCGTCAGCAGCGCGCCCGTACCCGCCCGTCCTGACATGAAGCCGGCGACATCCAGACCTGAGCAGAAGCTCTCACCGTCACCGTGGAGCACGACCGCCCGGACCGACCTGTCGCCTGTCAGCCGCTCAGCGGCGTTCATCAGGCCGTCGAACATCGCTTGATCGAGCGCATTGTGCTTGTCGGCGCGCGCCATCGTCACTGTCGCCACGCCGTTGGCGGCCATCCGAACCCGAACCCTGTCGTCGCTCACGCCTGGCAACTTACGGCCGCAACCTGACCACGACCACACAGACGTCGTCTCGGCGCGGCCGCAGAGCGAGCGTTTCCGTCAGGCGCCTGCACCCTTCGTCCAGCGGGCTCTCCGGACTCCAGCCCGCGATCACGCTCTCCGCGGTGGCGATACCCGACTCGAGATGCCTGCCGGTGCCCTCGACCAGACCATCGGTGTACATCACCAAGGTGTCGCCCGGCTCGAGATGCGCCTGGCCCTCGCTGTAGGACGCGTCGCGGATGGGCCCGAGCACAGGGCCGTGGCCGTCGGCGAGCCGCACAACCTCTCCGTCACGCGAGCGACGCAACAGCAGCGGCGGGTGACCGGCCGAGGCGTAGGTGACGGCGCTTGCGCGAGGATCGAAAACGGCGACCGCCATCGTGGCGAACCGGCCATTGCTGGCATGCGCGGTGAAGGTGTTGAGTTCGGCGAGCAGTTGCGCGGGCCGCAGCCCTTGCAGGGCCATCGCGCGACCGGCGCTGCGCAGCTGCGCCATGTCCTCCACAGCGGGCAGACCATGGCCGACCACATCACCCACCGCGAGGTAGGTGCGCTCCTTCGGCAATGCCATGACGTCGTACCAGTCGCCGCCGAGCCCGTGCTCTCCGTCGGCGGGCTCGTAGGTGACGGCCACCTCCAGGTCGGCGACGGGAGCCGGTTCCGTCGGCAGTACGGCGGCCTGCAGCACGGCGGCTCTCGCGTGTTCGTCGGCGTACACCTGAGCGCGGACCAGACCCTGCCCGACCATGGTGGCCACCGCGGAGATGTATGCCAGCTGCGCGGCGTCCAACGCTTGCGGCTTCATCCACATCAAGGCGAGCACCCCGATTGATTTGGCGCCCGCGGTCAGCGGCCAGTTCACCACCGCCTCGGCCCCTGTGCGCGCCATGAGGTCGTCGCTGTTGGAGTAACGCCGCCGGTATTCGGCCGCGCTGCCGATCACCGCGGGTCGGCCGGTACGCACCGCTTCGGTCGACGCCGACGGGACATCGAGCGCGACCCCACCGCCGAATCGGTCGCGCACGAGTTGCGGATAGCCCGCCGTTTTCACCCACTCCAGCCTGCGCCCGTCAGGCGTGAGGAGACCGAGCGCCACGGCTTGCGCTCCCGCTTCGTTGTACAGCTGCTTGACGACCGCGTCGCCGATCTGGCTCGGTGTCAGCGCGGCGGAAAGCAGCTGCGCGAGTTGAGCAAGTGTCTGAAGCCGGTCGCGCTCCCGGCGCTCGGCTTCTCCGGCTCTCACCGCGGCGACGCGCCCGGCGGCCTCCTGCGCAACGAGCATGGCCACCAACACCATCACCGCGATGAACACCTGAGTCAGGGCCAGGCGAGCCGGTTCTGGGAGGTCGAACTCTCGGAAAGCGCCGCGTCCGGACCCGGTGAGGTAATTGACGGTGAACGCCGCCACGGCGCCCGCGAGTGCGGCACCGATCACGTCGAGCCGAAAAGCGGCCCACACCATCACCGGCAGCAACGGCAACGCCACCGGTGTCTGCCACCAGATCGCGGCAAGGGACAGCGCGCCCGTGACACCGAGCACGGCGGCGGTTTCCACGGGTCGACTCCGGAGCACGTGGGATTGCTTCGTCCACAACAGGATCGGGGCGCCCACCACGAGAACACCGATCCCGTCGCCTGCCCACCAGTGGGTGAGGGTCGTGACCCAGGCGGAGTTGTGCTGCAGATAGCCGACCGTCGCCCCGATCGCGCCGCCCACGAGCGGCCCCACCACGCACGCCCCGACGAGGAACTTCGCCAGGTCGCGCCGCACGCGCAAGTCGGGCACTCCTCTACACCAGGCCAACACCACCGAGGCCCCGATCATCGGTTCCACCGAGTTGGCGGTGGCGTATCCCACGGCGGTGAGTACACCGACGCCGAAATACAGGTCCACGGCAAGTTCGGCGGCGACGATCGCGGCGACGATGACTGCCCACCGCGAACGGGATGTGAGCAGCATGAGGGCTGCGGTCACGCCGGCAGGCGGGAAGAATGCCGGTGTCAGTTCGGCTCCGAACGACTGCCAAGCCAGCACCGCTCCCGCCGCGTATGCCAGCAACACCGACGCGAACAGCAGCCCCGGCGACCACCAACGCGAGCGCGCGCCGCCGGCCGGCGCGCTCGCCGCCGCACGTGGCACAGACACCTTGATCACGGTATCGATCCCGGTGGTCGTGCGGCGAGTTACCGCGTTTTGTGCCAATCGCCCACAGACGGGAAGAATCAGTGGAGTCGGGCGCTGCCGCCGAGGCCGATCTCGAGGACGCTGCCGGTGATGACGCCCGGATCGGCGACGAGATACAGCAGCCCGCGACTCACATCCTCCGGCTCGATCCACGGCTGGGGTATCGGGTTCGCCTTCATCATCCGCCGGACCAAGTCGTCGGGAACGTCGTCGGGAACGTCGTCGGTGCCTGCGGGCGCCACCATGGGCGTGCGCGTCGTGGTCGGACAGATCACATTGACCATTGACGGTGATGCCATCCTTGGCGACCTCCAACGCCAGCGATTTCGCGAGGCCGATGACCCCCCACTTGGTCGCGTTGTATGCCGCCAGTTCCGGGATGCCCATCCGACCTCCCATCGAGGAGGTGACGACGACTCGTCCGAAACGCTGCCGCCGCATCACACCTATCGCGGGCCGCAACGTATGGAACACGCCCGTCAGATTGGTGTCCATCAGCTGGCGCCACGTCTCGTCGGTGACCTCGTCCAGCGGGCCTGTGCTGACGACGCCGGCATTCGCCACCACGATGTCGAGACTTCCGAAGCTGCTGACGGTTTCCGCCACCGCGGCGTTCACGGCGTCGGCGTCGCGGACGTCCAACGCGATCGGGGTGCACTCGGAGCCGAGCTCCTCGACTTGTTGAGCGGTGTCGCGCAGGTCATCCTCGGTGCCGAGCGGGTAGGTGAGGTTCATCGGCCCTGGCGCGTCGACGATGACGATGTCTGCGCCTTCGGCCGCCAACGCCAAGGCGTGAGCGCGGCCCTGTCCCCGCGCCCCTCCGGTGATGAAGGCGACCCGGCCGTCCAGCAGACCCATGGATCGCAATGTACCGGCGCGCCGTTTTCGGTTGACCGATCGTGGGCATTCGGAGCGCATGGACAACCTGGCCCGGCTCCGGCACACGCAGCAGCGAATCGTCAGAGTTCAGCGGCGGGTGTGGGTCGCACAGATCATCATGTGGCCGACGATGATCGCGGCAGCGACGGTGTCGATCGCCGGCGTCGTGTGGTTTGTGAGGAGCAGGCACACCCAGGGCGGTCGGCACCAACTGCCCGATTCGCCGGGTGCCCACGAAGCGTGGACGTAGCCGCGTTTTCGATGTGGCCGCGCCGATCGCGGTTACTCTCTGCCTATGCTCGCGGGCGAAACGGCGCCTGACTTCACTCTGTACGACCACAGCGGTCGCCCCACGACGCTGTCCACGCTGTTGTCCGACGGGCCGGTGGTTCTCTTCTTCTATCCGCTGGCGTCCTCCCCGATCTGCACCGCGCAGGCCTGTCATTTCCGGGATCTGAGCACCGAGTTCGCGGCGGTCGGGGCGCAGCGGGTCGGCATCAGCACCGATACCGTCAGCCGTCAGGCCCGCTTCGCCCGACAACGCTCGTTCGATTATCCCTTGCTCTCCGACTCCGACGGCGTCGTGTCAGAGCTCTTCGGAGTGCGTCGGGGCAGGCTGGCCAGACTGCGCGACTCGGCCCTTTCCCGGAAGCCCGCCCGGCGAGGCAGACACGTGCGGCGCCGTGGCCTGTTGGCCCGGTTGCTCCCCGTCAAACGGACCACATTCGTCATCGATACCGACCGCACCGTCCTCAAGGTCGTCTCCAGCGATCTGCGCGCATCGAAGCACGCCGACGAGACACTGTCGTTCCTACGGAACCGCACCGCGCATCAACCGACCCGAAGCCGGGGCGAGTCATTCGACGACTGGTTCACCGAACCGACGCCCTCAGACGAGCCGAGGCGCGTCGACTCCGATGTCACGCTGCCGCTCGACGCCCCGGTGCAAGCCGTCGACACCGCGACCAAGCCGCCCTGGGCGAAAAACGATGTGCGTGGCCATATCGTGAGTGCCTGCGCTGAGAGCCGTTCGACTGCCGAGATCGCCGCTGCGCTGTCGCTTCCGCTGGGTGCTACCCGGTTCCTGGTCGGTGACCTGGTGACACAGGGTTTCCTGCGGGTGCGCACCGCGCCCGCCGACGCGATGACCGTCGAGGAACGACGCGAACTGCTTACCCGGACGCTCGTGGGATTACGGGCGCTCTCCGGCTAGGGGCCGTCCGGATTCACGAGAAGCCTCGACCACTCAGCCATAGCGGAGGCTCGTGGTCGTTGTACATGCTCCTGGGATGCCACCGCTGTCTGCGTAACAGCCGTTCGGCGTGGTGCTCAGCCACATCCTTCAGATACTCGACGTCGTCGCTGGTCCACGGGTGCTGGCCGGTGCCATCCAGCGACCACCTCGGTTGCCCGTCCTGGTCGTAGCGGGTGATGCGGTAGTGCCTGGCGGCGTGCGTGCCGTAGGAATCCAGCTGCCAGTCCAACAGGCGCGGCCGGACGGCATCGGGCTCCGGCTGGAGGAATCCACCGGGGTGGACTATGCGGACTTCGAACAGCTGGCCGCCCATGAGACAAGCCTACGACTCCTCTGTCGGGCGGGTGACGCGCGGCAGCGGGACCCGGTCGCCGACTTCACCGTCGGCGTCACGCAAGGCCCGCGACGCCAAGCCCTCCCGCAGCAACCAGCGGGCGAGTTCGAGGGTTTCCTGAATTTCCTCCTCCGACGCGCGCAGCCCGTCGGGTTGATGCCGCAGGGCGACCACGCCATTCCATGCGCCCCAGAGATAGCGGGTCAACCGCATCGCGTCGACCGGGCGCGCCTCCCCAGCGTCGATGGCCGCCTCCACCTGACCGGCGAACCGGTCGAGCAGTTCACCGACCCGCTCGCGGATGCGGGCCTGGATGTCGGTGCTCTTCGTCGACGCCACGTCGGTGCGCATCGCCAGGAAATCGAACGCGCCCGGGTGATCGAGGTGGAACTGAAGGTAGGCATCGCCGCCGGCGAGGACCCGTTGCAGAGGAGTCAGGTCGGGGTCTTCACTGCGGGCCATGTATTCGGCGAACAGCCCCAGCGAGCGTTCGACCAGATGCAGATACACATCACGTTTGCCATCGAAGTGGATGTAGATCGAGCCGACCGAGACGTCGGCGGCCTCGGCGATCGATTCGATACGCGCACCGTCGTAACCGTCGCGGGTGAAGACCACCTCGGCGGCGTCGAGAATCGCGGCGCGAGTGCGTGCGCGGCGCCGGTCAGCGCGCGGATGCCGCTGTACGCGATCAACGCCGCCGGTGGACATCGACCAAGGTTAGCGCCTCGACTTTCAATCTACGTTCATTTTGTGAATCCACTTCTAAAAAGTGCCTCCAGGTGCAATGCTTGCCGCTGTGGCTGAACATGTGGACGTCGTGGTCGTCGGCAGCAGGTGTGCCGGTTCGGCCGCGGCGATTGCTCTCGCCCGGCGCGGCCGCAGCGTCGTCGGTCTCGACAGCAGCGCCTTCCCGTCCGACACCCTCTCGACCCACCTTTTCTTTCCCCATCACTGGGCCGAACTGGAACGGCTGGGGGCACGCCACCGAGTGCTCGCACTCGATCCCCCGCTTCACAGCCGCGGCGGTCTGGCCAGCCCGAGCGTGGAGGTCATCGGTCACTACAGCGCCTACGAAGGGCTCGATGTCGGCAGTTGCGTGCGTCGCCCCGGGCTGGACCTGGCACTCGTGCAGACCGCCCGCGAGGCGGGCGCCGACATCCGCGAACGCGTCCGGGTCACCGACCTGATCACCGCACCGTCGGGCCGGGTCACCGGCTGTCTCTTATACACAACACCGACCCCACGAGACCGAGGCTGATCTCGTATGGCGTCTA
>JAEZKH010000022.1 GCA_023415515.1 Actinomycetes bacterium | reverse complement strand
GTCGCGGCGCAGTGCCGCGACGAGCTCGGCGATGACGGCCTTGACGTCGCCGACGATCGGCACGTCGGCGTGCCGGTTCTTACCGATCTCCGCCGGGTCGATGTCGGCGTGGATGACCTTGGCCTCCGGCGCGAAAGAATCAAGCTTGCCCGTCACCCTGTCGTCGAACCGCGCGCCGAGCGTGATCAGCAGATCGCTGCGCTGCAATGCGGCCACCGCGGCGACGGTGCCGTGCATGCCCGGCATACCCATGTTCTGCGGGTGGCTGTCGGGAAACGCGCCGCGCGCCATCAGGGTCGTGACGACGGGAATGCCGGTCAGCTCGGCCAGCTCCCGTAGCTCCTCGGTCGCCTCGCCGCGAATGACGCCACCGCCGACGTAGAGCACCGGCTTGCGTGCCGCCGCGATCAGCTTGGCGGCCTCCCGGATCTGGCGGTTGTGCGGCTTGGTGTTCGGCTTGTAGCCGGGCAGTTCGAACTTCGGCGGCCAGCTGAACGTGCACTGCCCCTGCAACACATCTTTGGGGATGTCGACCAGCACCGGGCCCGGGCGCCCCGACCTCGCGATGTGGAACGCCTCGGCCATCACCCGCGGGATGTCGTCTCCGTTGCGCACAAGGAAGTTGTGCTTGGTGATCGGCATCGTGATGCCCGAGATATCGGCTTCCTGGAAGGCGTCGGTACCGATGAGACCGCGGCCCACCTGCCCGGTCACCGCGACGACCGGAATGGAATCCATGTGCGCGTCGGCCAACGGCGTCACCAGGTTGGTGGCGCCGGGGCCCGACGTCGCCATGCACACTCCGACCTTGCCGGTCGCGTGAGCGTATCCACTTGCCGCATGTCCGGCGCCCTGCTCGTGGCGGACGAGGACGTGACGAAGCCGCTGCGAGTCGAAAAGCGGGTCATAGACCGGCAACACGGCACCGCCGGGAATCCCGAAGATGACGTCGACGTCGAGCTCCTCCAACGACCGGATGACCGATTGGGCTCCGGTGAGTTGTTGCGGGGCAACCTTCTCGGGTGGGCTTGACTGGCTTTGGCCGCGCGCCTTCGCCGCGGATTGCGCAGCGTTGGCCTCGGCCAGATCCCCGTACGCCGGGTTCACCGGCGGTTGCGGGGGTCGTGTGGTTGGTGCACTCACGATGTCCTCATTTGTCTTCGATTGCTTTGGACTCTCAAAACACTGCTGGGGCAACAAAAAACCCCCGTCAGCGGAGGCCGCTGTACGAGGGTTGCGCGTCGATACTTGTGACTATGCCCGAGTCAGGGCCAGCGCGGTATCAACGCGCAACCCAATTACTACGAGCAAGCCCAGGTTCTCCACAACTACAAGACCGTAGTCGCCGCACTGGTCAGCCGTCAAATTCCGGGTCGAGGCCCTGCGGTGGGAGGATGGCGGGCGTGACCTCCCAACCAGAGCCCGCCGCCACGCCCCCGGCCGTGATCCGTATCTCACCGATGGCCCATTTCGCGGTCGGCTTCCTGGTGCTGGGCGTGCTGTCGCTGATGGCGGCATGGCCGTGGTTCGCACCGCTGCTCGTCGTTCCGGCGATACTGTCGGTCGCGGTCGTCCGGCTGCGCACCGTCGCGGACCCGGACACGGTCACCGCGCGCGGCCTGCGCCACAGCGAGACCGTGCCCTGGGAGGACATCGACGGCCTCGCCTTCACCAAAGGGTCGTGGGCGCGGGCCCATCTCAAGGACGGACGCGAGCTGACGCTTCCCGCCGTCACATTCTCCACGGTGCCGCGGCTGACGCAGGCGAGCGCGGGTCGGGTGCCGAACCCGTACGGCTGAGCCCGCTGTCCTCGGCCGATCCGTCCCGGTCAGGACAGCGGATTGCCTCCGTTGAGGAAGACCCACATCGCGATACCGCCGCCGATGCCGATCAGCAGCGCCGCGAAGGACCCGACGAAGGGGCGCCGCGCCCAGCCGCGGCCGGCGTCGAGCCCGTACCGCCCCGGCCCGGCCAGGATGATCGTGACGACGGCGACGACGAGGATGACCTTGTATTCGTGCCCATCGGTCAGGAAGTCCCGCAGCCTGGCCTCGTTATGGGCGGCCATCGCCTCCACCAGGACGCCGTTGAGCAGGTAGGCCAGCGCCCCCGCCGCGGCGAGCGGGGTGAACAACCCCAGAATCAGCAGTAGGCCCGCCAGTATCTGGGCGCCGGTGCCGATGTAGGTCAGCATGTCGGCGTGCTGATACCCGACGTCGGTCAGCCGGTCCTCGAAACCGTCGAGGCCGGGCCCGCCGAACCAGCCGAACGCCTTCTGAAGGCCGTGCACGATCAGCAGCGCGCCGACGGCCCAACGCAGGAGCATCAAGCCGAGATCCTGCGTGCCGCGGCGATCGTCGAGCCCGCTGTCGTGATATCCGGGCCCGATGTCGGCGGGTTGCGCGTACGGGCTGATCGGCTGGCCGTCGCCGGCCTGCACATACGGCAGCGGCTCCGGCTCTCCGATCAGGCCGAATCCCGGCGCCGGATCGGACTTGTAGTTCGGGATGGCGGTCGTCTCGAAGTCACCGGCATAGTTCGACGAGGGCAGATCGTCTTCAGGATCGACCAGGCTTGCCGACCCGGGCCGGCCCAGGTCGTCGGGCCGCTGCCACTGGGGATTACTGGTCATCTGCCCAGGGTAAGTGCACATGATCGGTGAACCGAGGATTGGCGCGGCGCTTTCTGCGTGATATTCGCAGGCAAGCGGAAGCCGCGCCGCAGCACCGCGCGTGGCGCGTATCGCAGAACAATCCGTAACCTGGCGGGCATGAATCTGCGTGGGCCGTTGCGGGGTGTGGTCGCAGTGTCCTGCGCGGCGTTGCTCGTGCTGACGGGCTGCGCCCGGTTCGACAGCGCCCAGTCGCAACCGTTCACCACCGAACCGGAGTTGCGACCGGGTCCCAGCTCGTCTCCCCCGCCGCCGCCGCCGTTGCCGCCGAAGCCGTTCCCCAAGGAATGCCCCGCCCCCGGGGTCATGCAGGGCTGTCTGGAGAGCACAAGCGGGTTGATCATGCTGCCCGACAGCCAATCGGCGCTGGTCGCCGAACGCATGACCGGCGCTGTCAAAGAGGTCTCGGTGCGGGCCGAACCCAAGGTCAAGACCGTCATCCCGGTTGACGGCAGCGGTGACGGCGGGCTGATGGACATCGTCTTGTCGCCGACGTACTCGCAGGACCGGTTGATGTATGCCTACATCAGCACGCCGGAGGACAACCGGGTGGTCCGCATCGCCGACGGTGACGTGCCGAAGCCGATCTTCACCGGGATCCCCAAGGGCGCGACGGGCAACATGGGCGCTCTCCAGTTCACCAGCCCGACCACGCTGGTCGTCCTCACCGGTGACGCAGGCGATCCCGCGCTGGCCGCCGATCCCGCTTCCCCGGCGGGCAAACTGTTGCGCATCGAGCAGCCGACGACGGTCAACCAGGCTCCCCTGACCACCGCCATGAGCGGGTTGGGGTCAGGGGGCGGGCTGTGCGTCGATCCGTCCGACGGCTCGCTGTACGTCACCGACCGCACCCCGACGGCCGACCGCCTGCAGCGCATCACCAAGGATTCGAAGACCTCGACGGTCTGGACCTGGCCCGACAAGCCGGGCGTCGCGGGCTGCGCGGCGCTCGACGGCACGGTGCTGGTGAACTTGATCAACACCAAGCAGACGGTCGCGGTGCGGCTGGCCGCCGACACCGGTTCGGTGACCGGCGAACCGGAGGTCGTCCGCCAGGACGTACACGGGCACGCCTGGGCGCTGCAGACGTCTCCGGACGGAAACGTGTGGGGCGCGACGGTGAACAAGACCGCGGGCGACCCGGAGAAGCTCGACGATGTCGTGTTCCCGGTCTTCCCGTCCGGCGGCGGCTTCCCGCGCAGCAACGCCGACAACACCTGACCCAACCCGCCGAGCAGGCCGCCACACCATGTGAGGCGACACCTATCCGAAGTAGCGGAGGCGCGCGATTTTGCTTGTCGCGCCGTTCATTTCGCAGAACACGACACCACGGCCCGCAGGTGTCCGTAGCGAGGCGCTGACAGTGTCGCCCGCGCCGATCATCTTGAACCACCTGCCGCCGCGGACACGGTGGACGAATTCGCCCATCGGCAGTGACTTCTGCTCGCCCGCACTGACTGTCGCACCGCCGATCAGCGCGCGCCGCGACGACACCTCGTCACCGGCGACAGCGGCGTCGAGGAATGCTTCGACGCACCGCCTCGCCCGCCGACCCGGCCGTTTCAAGCCTCGGAAGTAGCCGAGGCTGCCACTCAACCCCTGATTGCGCAGCAGTTCGCGGACCAGGTTCAGCGACGGCGAAAACGACGCCGTGCCATGCCGCAGCATCGAAACCGTCATCGCCGGCAGCTCCCAGTGTGCTCGCAGCCGCTCGATTGCGTAGTCCCCGTTGAACTTTCGGAGGTCGTATTGCAGATGCATCGGCACGTTCATGGTCACGCCGGGAGCCATGATGACCTCGAGCATCAGGTCCCTGACCACCGCCAGGTCGACGGAGACGTCGACGTCGCGGTGAAAGATGATCTGCCGCGGAGCGATGAACGTGTCGTAGAAGCGGCCGATCTGGTCACATCCGGCATGAGGCGCAGAACCATAGGGGTCCTCGACGAGCGCATCGGAGGTGAACAACCCGACCCAGCCGGCACGGTCGTGTGCTGCGGTCGCCTTGGGCGAGCGCTCGACAGCGGCGAGTAGTGCAGCGTCGACCGCCATCATCTACGTGCAGGCCGCCAGGACCAACTCGCGTACCCGTGCCGCGTCGGCCTGACCCCTGGTCGCCTTCATCACCGCGCCCACGATCGCCCCCGCAGCCTGCACCTTCCCGCCGCGAATCTTCTCTGCGACATCGGGATTGGCCGCAAGGGCGTCATCGACCGCCGCTTGGATCAGCGAGTCGTCGCGCACCAGTTCGAGGCCGCGTGCCTTCATGACGTCGCCCGGTTCGCCTTCGCCGGCCAGCACGCCCTCGACGACCTCGCGGGCCAGCTTGTTGGACAGCTTGCCCTCATCGATCAGCGCGACGACGGCGGCGACCTGCGCGGGAGTGATATCGAGCGCGTCCAGTTCGACGCCCTTCTCGTTGGCCTTCTGCACCAGGAAGCTGCCCCACCACGCCCTGGCGGCTTCGGCGGAGGCGCCGTGGGCCACGGTCTCGGCGATCAGATCGAGGGCGCCGATGTTCACGAGGTCGCGCATCACCTCGTCGGAGATGCCCCAGTCCTGCTGTATCCGCTTGCGCTGCAGCCACGGGTATTCGGGGATGGTCTCGCGCAACTTCTCGACGAAATCGGGGTCCGGCGCGATCGGCTCGAGGTCCGGCTCGGGGAAGTAGCGGTAGTCCTGCGCGGTCTCCTTGCTCCGCCCCGGCGAGGTGTAACCGTCCTCGTGGAAGTGCCTGGTTTCTTGACGGACCCGCTGACCAGCGTCCAGAACCGCTGCCTGTCTGCGCATTTCGTATCGAACGGCGACTTCGACGCTCTTCAGCGAGTTCACGTTCTTGGTCTCGGTGCGGGTCCCGAACTCCGTCACCCCCTTCGGCTTCAGCGAGACGTTGGAGTCGCATCGCATCGAGCCCTGATCCATCCGCACGTCCGAAACGCCGAGCGCCCTCAGCAGATCCCGCAGCGCCGTCACATAGGCGCGCGCGATCTCCGGCGCGCGCTCACCGGTTCCTTCGATCGGCTTGGTGACGATCTCGATCAGCGGCACACCGGCCCGGTTGTAGTCGATCAGCGATGTGGTCGCACCCGCGATGCGGCCGGTGTCGCTGCCGAGGTGGGTCAGCTTGCCGGTGACCTCCTCCATGTGTGCGCGTTCGATCTCGACGCGCCAGGTGCTGCCGTCGTCGAGCGGAACATCGAGGTAGCCGTTGATCGCGATCGGCTCGTCGTACTGGCTGATCTGGTAGTTCTTCGGCATGTCGGGGTAGAAGTAGTTCTTCCTGGCAAACCGGCACCACGACACGATCTCGCAGTTGAGGGCGAGCCCGATCCGGATGGCCGATTCGACTGCGGTCTGGTTGAGCACCGGCAGTGAACCGGGCAGGCCGAGGCACACCGGGCAGACCTGCGTGTTGGGCTCGGCGCCGAAGCGGTTGGCACAGCCGCAGAACATCTTGGTCTTCGTCGACAGTTCGACGTGCACCTCGAGTCCCATGACCGGCTCGTAGCGCGCGACGACGTCGTCGTAGTCGACCAGTTCAGCGGCGGCAACAGACATGCCCCGATCCTAGTGGGTCCCTTTTAGCCGCGTAGGCCCACACGAAGAGACGCACAAGTACCCCGAATGCGCCGGTCACGGGTGCTTTTGTGGCTGCTCGCCGGAAGAAATCAGCCGAAGAACTCGGCGGCGTCGTCGTAGCGGCTCTGCGGCACCAGCTTCAGCCGGCGGGTGGCGTCGGCGAGCGGGACGCGGCCGATCTCCTGGCCGCGCAGCGACACCATCATCCCGTACTCGCCGGCGTGGGCGGCGTCGGCGGCGTTGACGCCGAAGCGGGTGGCCAGCACGCGGTCGTACGGGGTCGGGGTGCCACCGCGCTGCACGTGGCCGAGGACCGTCACCCGAACCTCTTTGTTGATCCGCTTCTCGACCTCCATCGCCAATTGCTGGGCGACGCCGGTGAACTTCTCGTGGCCGAATTCGTCGATCCCGCCCTCGCGCAGCTTCATCGAGCCCTCTGCGGGCTTGGCGCCTTCGGCGACCACGCAGATGAAGTGGGAGTCACCGCGCACGAAGCGCTGCTTGATCAGCCGGCACACCTCTTCGACGTCGAACGGCTGCTCGGGGATCAGCGTCATGTGCGCACCGGAGGCCAGCCCCGCGTTCAGCGCGATCCAACCGGCGTGTCGCCCCATCACCTCGACGAGCATCACCCGCTGATGGGATTCGGCGGTGCTGTGCAGGCGGTCGATGGCCTCGCTGGCGACGCCGAGTGCGGTGTCGTGGCCGAACGTGACGTCGGTGCAGTCGATGTCGTTGTCGATCGTCTTGGGTACCCCGACGACGGGAACGTTCTCCTCCGACAGCCAGTGCGCCGCGGTCAACGTGCCTTCGCCGCCGATCGGGATGAGCACGTCGATCCCGTTGTCGTCGAGCGTCTGCTTGATCTGGTCGAGGCCCGCCTTCAACTTGTCCGGGTGCACCCGCGCCGTGCCGAGCATCGTGCCGCCCTTGGCGAGCAGTCGGTCATTGCGGTCGTCGTTGCGCAGCTGGATGCGTCGGTCCTCGAGCAGACCGCGCCAACCGTCGAGGAATCCGACGACTGACGAGCCGTATCGCACATCGCAGGTGCGGACCACCGCCCGTATCACCGCGTTCAGGCCAGGACAGTCGCCGCCTCCGGTCAGGACTCCTATGCGCATGGCGTCTATCTTGCCTGCTGATTCACGGCTTCACACGGCTGTCGGCAGCCGACCGCGCGCAGTCTCGTACGCCGCGCCGACGCGGTAGAGCCGGTCGTCGGCCAGCGCGGGCGCCATGATCTGCAACCCGACCGGCAGGTTGTCCTCCGGTGAGAGCCCCGACGGCACCGACATGCCACAGTGCCCGGCCAGGTTGAGCGGCAGCGTGCAGAGGTCGAACAGGTACATCGCCAGCGGGTCGTCGACCTTCTCTCCCAGCGGGAACGCCGTCGTCGGCGTCGCGGGCGACACCAACACGTCGACTTTGCGGTAGGCCTCGTCGAGGTCGCGCGCGATCAGCGTGCGCACCCTCTGGGCCTGGTTGTAATACGCGTCGTAGTAGCCCGCCGACAGCGCGTACGTGCCGATCATGATGCGGCGCTTCACTTCTGGGCCGAAACCGGCGGCCCGTGTCATCGCCATGACTTCTTCCGCGCTGTGGGTGCCGTCGTCGCCGACCCGAATCCCGTAACGCATGCCATCGAAGCGGGCCAGGTTCGACGACACCTCCGACGGCAGGATCAGGTAGTAGGCCGGAAGGGAGTAGTCGAAGTGCGGGCAGTCGACCTCTGACACCACGGCGCCGAGTTCGGTGAGCTTGTCGACCGCGGCATTGAACGACGACAGCACGCCGTCCTGGTAACCGTCGCCGCGCAACTGCCGCACGACGCCGACCTTCACACCGCGCAGGTCGCCGTCGGCGCCCGCTCTCGCGGCCGCGACGACATCGGGTATCTCGGCGTCGATCGACGTCGAATCCTTCGGGTCGTGGCCGGCGATCACCTGGTGCAGCAGTGCGGTGTCGAGCACCGTTCGCGCGCACGGGCCACCTTGATCCAACGACGACGCGCAGGCGATGAGTCCGTAGCGCGACACCGTGCCGTATGTCGGCTTCACACCGACGGTCGCGGTCAGCGCCGCGGGCTGGCGGATCGACCCGCCGGTGTCCGAGCCGATCGCCAGCGGGGCCTGGAACGCCGCCAGCGCGGCCGCACTTCCACCGCCGGATCCGCCGGGCACCCGCTCGACGTCCCACGGGTTGCGGGTCGGGCCGAACGCCGAGTTCTCCGTGGACGACCCCATGGCGAATTCGTCCATGTTCGTCTTGCCCAGGATCGGGATGCCTGCGGCGCGCAGTCGCACCGCGACCGTCGAGTCGTACGGCGACGTCCAACCCTGCAGGATCTTCGATCCGCAGGTGGTGGGCATGTCGGTGGTGGTGAACACGTCTTTCAGCGCCAACGGAACGCCGGCAAGCGCCGAGGGCAGCGTCTCGCCCGCCGCGACCGCGGCATCGACGCCCGCCGCCGCTGCCAGCGCCGCCGCCTCTGCCACGTGCAGGAACGCGCCGTACCGACTGTCGGTTTCGGCGATACGGTCCAGGCATGCCTGGGTGACTTCGGTCGACGAGATATCCCCGGCCGCGATCATGGCGCCGAGCGTCGCACCGTCCAGCCTTGTCAACTCGGTGGACGTCACTCCGGCTCCCCCAGGATGCGCGGTACCGCGAACCGACCCTCGGCCGTCCGTGGCGCCTGCGAAAGCGCCTCCTCCTGCGACAGCGAGGGTTCCACGACGTCGGGGCGGGTGACGTTGACCGACATCAGCGGATTGTCGGTGGCCTCGACGTCGGTGACGTCGACGGCCTGAATCCGGCTGACGTGCTCGATGATGGCGCCGAGCTGGCCTGCGTAGCCGTCCAGCTCGTCATCGCTCAAGGCGAGCCGAGCCAGGCGGGCGAGATGGGCTACCTCATCTCGGGAGATCTGGGACACGACATCAAAGCCTAGTCAAGGCCGACGCGGGCCTGTCGGCTCCTCCCGCAAGCGGACGGCGGCACGGCATGCCGAGCCCGTACCCCTGTGCGACAGTGTTGCGCGTGCCTTCGTACATGCTGCGGGTCCAGCTCGAGGACCGACCGGGCAGCCTCGGCTCATTGGCCGTGGCACTCGGCTCGGCAGGCGCCGACATCCTGTCGCTCGACGTGGTCGAGCGCGGTACCGGCTACGCGATCGACGACCTGATCGTCGAGCTGGCGCCCGGCGCGATGCCCGACATGCTGATCACCGCCGCGGAGAACATCAAGGGGGTGCGGGTCGACAGCATCCGGCCGCACACCGGGCTGCTCGAAGCACATCGAGAGCTGGAGCTCATCGACCACATCGCTGCCGCGTCGGGTAAGTCGGCCAGGCTCCAGGTCCTCGCCGACGAGGCACCGCGCGTGCTCCGTGTCGGCTGGTGCACGGTCGTGCGGCTGACGGAGTCGGGCATCGACCGCGTCGTCGGTAGCTCCGGTGCGCCGGAGACGCACATCAACGAGGTGCCGTGGCTGCCCATCGAAAGCGCGACATCGATTGACACTGACGCTGATTGGATGCCGCAGGTATGGCGCGACATGGACATCGCGTTGGCCGCGGCGCCGCTGGGCGATCATCGCACCGCCGTCGTTCTCGGTCGGCCAGGCGGGCCTGCGTTCAGGCCGTCGGAGGTAGCGCGACTGGGATATCTCGCCGGGATCGTCGCGACGATCCTGCGCTGACGCGTCAGGCGCCCGCGGGCACCGGCCAGCGGTCGTTCACGTCGGCGCTGCTGTCTTTCCTCGCACAATGCGCGCAGCAGAACATGCCTTCGTCGGTCTCGATCCCGTGGCCGAGGATCCGGCAACCACAATGGGCGCATTCGGGCGCCAACTGCGCCGCGGCGCACTCGATGCTGTCGAACTTCTCGGTGCGCCCGTCGGGCCACGTCACGGTGAAGGCCTTGTCGTAGTCGTTTCCGCACGTCGCACAGATCGCCATCGTCGTCACTCCTCTAGGTCGGTTCTGCAGTCGCATTCCCGGCCGATGGGCGCGACAAACTCCCCCGACCGCTTCAGCCGCCGTCCGGGCCGTTCTCCAGCAATCTCGCGAAGCCGTCCTCGTCGAGGATCGGCACGCCCAACTCGACGGCCTTGTCGTACTTCGAGCCGGGCGAGTCGCCTGCCACCACGTAAGCCGTTTTCTTCGACACCGAGCCCGCCGCCTTGCCGCCGCGCGCGACGATGGCCTCCTTGGCGTCGTCGCGGGAGTAACCCGTCAGCGACCCCGTCACCACGATCGACAGCCCTTCGAGCGTTCGCTCGATGCTCGCGTCGCGCTCATCGGCCATCCGCACGCCCGCGGCGCGCCATTTGTCGATGATCGCGCGGTGCCAGTCGACGGTGAACCATTCCGTGACCGCAGCAGCGATGGTCGGCCCGACCCCCTCGACGGCCGACAGCTCGTCTTCAGACGCCGCCATGATCGCATCGAGGCTGCCGTACTCGGTTGCCAGCGCCCGCGCAGCGGTCGGGCCGACATGGCGGATCGACAACGCGACCAGCACGCGCCAGAGCGGCTGGGCCCTCGCTTCGTGCAGGTTCACCAGCAGCCGTTTGCCGTTGGCCGACAGTTCACCGCTCTTGGTCTTGAACAGGTCGGTGCGAAGCAGATCCTCGCTGCCGAGCGTGAAAAGGTCGCCCTCGTCGGTGATCACGCCTGCCTGCAGAAGCGCGATGGCCGCCTCGTAACCAAGCCCTTCGATGTCGAACGCGCCGCGGCCGGCGACGTGGAACACCCGCTCTCGCAGCTGCGCCGGACATGACCTGGTATTCGGGCAGCGGATGTCGGCGTCACCCTCCTTGGCCGGTGCCAGCTTCGTCCCGCACTCGGGACACGTCGTGGGCATCACGAATTCGTGTTCGGATCCGTCGCGCAGATCGACGACGGGCCCCAGGACCTCCGGAATGACATCGCCCGCCTTGCGGATGACCACCGTGTCACCGATGAGGACACCTTTGCGTTTGACCTCGGATGCGTTGTGCAGCGTGGCCTGACTGACCGTCGACCCGGCGACCTTGACCGGCTCCATCCAGGCGAACGGGGTGACCCGGCCGGTGCGCCCGACATTGACCTTGATGTCGAGCAGTTTGGTGGTGGCCTCCTCGGGTGGGTATTTGTAGGCGATCGCCCACCGCGGCGCCCGCGACGTCGAACCGAGGCGCCGCTGCAGTGCCACCTCGTCGACTTTGACGACGAGACCGTCGATTTCGTGTTCGACGTCGTGGCGGTGTTCACCCCAGTAGGCGATGCGCTCGGTGACGGCGTCGATGCCCTGCACCCGGGTGGTGTGGTCGGAAACCGGCAGCCCCCACGACTTCAGCGCCCGGTAGGCGTCGTGCAGCGTCTTCGGGCTGAACCCTTCCGAACGACCGAGGCCGTGACAGATCATCCGCAGCTTGCGGCGCGCGGTGACCGCCGGGTTCTTCTGCCGCAGCGATCCCGCCGCGCTGTTGCGCGGATTCGCGAACGGCGCCTTGCCCTCGGCGACCAGGCCTGCGTTCAGATCCTCGAAGTCGGCTACCCGGAAGAAGACCTCGCCGCGGACTTCGAGGACTTTAGGAATCGGGAATTCCTTTGACCCCGTGAGCGTTTCGGGGATGTCATCGATCGTGCGGGCATTCAGCGTGACATCCTCGCCGGTGCGACCGTCCCCTCGGGTCGCCGCCCGCACCAACCTCCCGTCGCGATAGACCAACGCCAGCGCGACGCCGTCGATCTTCAGCTCACACAGGTAGTGGGCGGCCTCGAAGGCTGCGGGGCCGATCTCTGCTTCGAGTCTTCCCGCCCATGCCGCCAGCTCCTCGGGGGTGAAGGCGTTGTCCAGGCTCAGCATCCGGTCGAGGTGCTCGGCGGAGGTGAAGTCGGTGGCGAACCCGGCGCCGCCGACCAGCTGCGTCGGCGAATCGGGCGTCCGAAGTTCGGGATGGCCGTCCTCGAGGGCCTGCAGCTCGCGAAGCAGCGTGTCGAACTCGGTGTCGGAGATGACCGGTGCATCCCGCACGTAGTACCGGAACTGGTGCTCGCGCACCTCGTCGGCCAGCTCCTGCCAGCGTCGGCGCAGGTCGGCATCTGGGGCGTCTTCGGACTGCTGGGCGAGCGCTTTCTGTGCCTCGGTTGCCTTGGGGCTCACCATCGCAGGCTATCGGAGACCGCTGACACGCTCGTCGGCCCGACGGGTGGCCCGAAAAGGTAACTTGGCACCCGTGCCGCACCCGATCATGTTCCGCGACGACGATCCCGTCCTGGCGCAGGTGCGGCACGTCGCGTTGGACTTCCCCTCAGCGACCGAAAAGGTTTCCCACGGCAGGCCGGCGTTCTTCGTGTCGAAGATGTTCGCCATGTACGGCGGCAGCGCCAAACCCAAGACAAAGGGCGACCACATCCATTACCCGCAGTCGATCATGGTGAAGGTCGACGAGAGTGACCGCAGGGCGCTCGAGCAGGATCCGCGCTTCTTCTACCCCGCCTACCTGGGGCCGGCCGGATGGCTCGGACTGGATTTCACCGCGACGAGGAAAGTCGACTGGCGCGAGGTGCGCGAACTCCTCGACGCGTCCTATCGGATGGTCGCACCCAAGAGGCTCGTCAGGCTGCTGGACGGACCCTGAGCTGGTTCGAAGGCCGACATGGTTCGATCGACGCCATGAGCTTTGCAAGCCCGTTCCCCGATGTCGACATCCCCGCCGTCAGCGTCTACGACTACTTGTTCGACACCATCGACGAGGTCGACCGCGACCGGATCGCGCTGACCGACGCCAAGGATGGCGCCCACCTCAGCTACCGGGATCTGGCCGCGCGAATCGATGCGTTCGCCGGTGCACTCGCCGACCGCGGCATCGGCGTCGGCGATGTCGTCGGATTGCTCGCCCCCAACAGCTCGGCGTTCGCGATCGCCTTCCACGGCATCCTGCGCGCGGGCGCGACCGCGACCACGATCAACGTGTTGTTCACCCCGAAGGACATCGTCAAGCAACTGACGGACGCCAAGGCCGCGATGCTGGTCACCGTCAGCGCGCTGCTGCCCGCGGCCGAGGAGGCCGCAGCGGCGGTCGGCCTGTCCGGCGATCGATTGGTCGTCCTCGACGGCGCACCGGGCCACCCGAGCGCCCGCGACCTGCTCGACGCCGCGCTTCCGGCGCCTGCGGTCGACTTCGACCCCGCAACCCAGCTGGCCGTGCTGCCCTACAGCTCGGGTACGACCGGCGATCCCAAGGGCGTCATGCTGACCCATCGCAATCTGGTCGCCAACGTGGCGCAGATCCGCCCGATACAGGACGTCACCGCCGACGACGTCGTGATCGCCATCATGCCGTTTTTCCACATCTACGGAATGTCGGTGCTGCTCAACGCCGTTGTGCACGCGCGGGCCCGGCTGGTCATGATGGGAAGCTTCGACCTCGAGGAGTTCCTGGCCAACATCGCCGACCACAAGGTGACGATCGCCTTCATCGCTCCTCCCGTCGCGGTGGCATTGGCCAAGCACCCGCTTGTGAACAGATATGACACCTCGACGCTTCGCGCCGTGCTGTCCGGCGCCGCACCGCTCGACGAGGAACTGGGTCACGCCGTCGCCGACCGGATCGGCTGCCGTGTCGTACAGGGATACGGGATGACGGAGCTCAGCCCCGTCAGTCACTGCACGCCATTGGACGGCGGCAGGCGTCTGATCGGATCCGTGGCGCCGATCGGTGCGGCGGGGTGGACGGTCGCCAACTCACACTCCAAACTCGTCGACCCGGTCACCGGAGACGAGATCGACATTCCCGCAAAGGGTTTGAGCGATACGGGCGAGCTGTGGTTCAAGGGGCCGAACGTGATGGCGGGCTATCTCGGCAACGAAGCGGCGACCAGGGAGACCATCGACGACGACGGTTGGCTGCGCACCGGAGACCTCGCCAGGGTCGACTCCACCGGCTGCGTGTACATCGTCGACCGGCTCAAGGAGCTCATCAAGTACAAGGGGTACCAGGTGCCACCCGCCGAACTCGAGGCGCTGTTGCTCACCCATCCCGCGATTGCCGACGCCGCGGTGATCGGTGTGCGCGATTCCGAATCAGGTGAAGAGGTACCAAAAGCGTTCGTGGTCAAGCAAACCGATGCCGACCTGGGCGAGAAAGAGGTGATGGACTTCGTCGCGGCGGAGGTCGCGCCGTACAAGAAGGTCCGTCAGGTGGCGTTCATCGACGCGATACCCAAATCCGCGTCGGGCAAGATCCTGCGCAAAGAGCTGCGGTAGACCTCAGGCGCGCAGCGAGTCCCGCAGCGACTGCGCGGCGCGCGCCTGCCGGTAACCCAGCACCAGCCCGATCGCGGGGATCAGGATCAGGCCCGCGACGCCTGCGAGCGGATCGGTCACCGTGACGGTGGTGCCGTACCCGAACTGCCCCACCACCAGATCGGCAGACCAGATCCGTTCGATTGGCGGCAATGGCGGCGGGAACGGCGCGATGTTCATCTCGATCGCGGTGGGCACCGCGGGCGGCGCCGCGTCGGGCGACGTCGATGAATCCTGCGTGAGAACCGCGTCACGCGCGTGACCGCCAGGGCTGCCCGGCGTGCGGCCGTTGCCGAAGGTCACCCGCGGCGACCGGAACGCCGCGGCCGCCTGGCCCGAGTAATCGGACCCCCCAACGGGAATCGACGCGGCCGCCACGTTGTCGCCGGCCGGCGCATCGGCGACGGCTGCCGACCGCATCATCGTCTGGCCCTCGGGCGCGGCGGCCTGCACGACGGCGAGGCTTTCGACGTCGCCACCGGTGTTGCCGAGTCTCATTGCGGGCGGGGCGAGATCCGGCTTCGAATTCACACCGATGTCCGCGATGGCGCCGAGTCCGTCGATGACGTCCTTCACCGCGTTGGACTTGACACGGCTCGGGGAGCCCTTCGAACCGCCCTTGCGATTGTCGTTGCTGGAATGTCCGGGTTTGTCGGCGGCAGCGGGCGCGGCGTTGGGAGCGGCGAGCAGGAGGGAGGCTACGACCACGCTTGCTCCCGCCGCAATGCGAACTGTCGAGTGCGCCACGTTCCCTTTCCGACCAGCCGAGCGACAGCCCGGGGGTCCCGCCAGTGCATTCTCGCACAATCCCGTGACCGGCAAACCCTAATCCAAGATCGCGGCGGGATCCTCGGCGATGGCGTCGGCCGCCTTCTGGGTGAGTTCGACCGCCGTGCGGGCCCACTCGAGGGTCGCCCCCGCCATCCCGCACGATGGCGTGACGCCGATGCGCTCGGGCAGCACGGCACGGGGGAAGCCGACTCGGTCGGTGACGTCGACGACCGACCGGGCGATCTCCTCGGCCGAGGGACGCCGCTCGGGCGCGGCGACCGGCACCACACCGAGCAGAACCGTTCGTCCCGACTCGACGAATTCCCCGACCCCGTCGAACGAGTCCGCCGTCAGCGCCGACAGGTCGAACGACACCGCGCCGAAGGCGCTGCGTTGCAGCAGCCGCCACGGCAGTGCGCCCGCACAACAATGCAACGCGACCGCGCCGCCGACCACCGCCACACACTCGTCGAACAGTGCGCCCGCCACCGACTCGTCGACAGGATGCACCGGCGACAGGCTGGTCACACCCGCGAGCCGGCCTTCGAGAGCGGCGCGCAGGGACGGTTCGTCGAACTGGACGACGACCCGGCAGTCCAACCGCCGGGCAACCTCGGCACGGTGCGCGGCGACCCCTTCGGCCAGCGAACGCGCCAGATCGCGCACCGCACCCGCATCGGTGATCGCCCGGTGGCCGTTGGACAGTTCCACCTGCGCCGCGAGGGTGATGGGACCAGGGGCCTGCACCTTGACGGTTCTGCCCGCGCCGCGCAGGCCGGCGTTCTCCCACGCCTCCTCGAGGGCGTCGACGTCCTCGGCCAGCAGGCTCACCGCGCGTCGGGTGGTCGCGCTGCGCCCCGCGGCGACCCGGTATCCGCGGGGCACGGTGTCGAGCGCGATGTCGACCAGCAGCGCGCCCGCGCGGCCGATCAGGTCGGCGCCGACACCGCGGTCGGGCAACTCGACCAGGTGCGGCAGGCGATGCAGCTCACCGACCACGATCTCGGCGGCCTGTCGCGCCGACGAACCGGGCCAGGATCCGACGCCCGTTGCGGTGGCGAAGGCGCTCGCGTCAGGCGCTGAATCCACGGTCACTTCTCCAACACTATTCGCCACATGCGCCTCAGGCGTTAGTCTGCGACACAGGAAGGAGTCCATCCCATGTCGTCAGCGGCCGGCCGGCTGGCGGTGCTGTGCACCGCCGCGTTGCTGGCCGCAGGCTGTGCAAACACCATCGGAGGCACGGCGACGCGGACGCCCCCGGCGATCGACGAGGGGTCGCAGTCGCCCGTCGACGTCGAATCGGTGATGCTCGACCAAGCTCAGATGCGAGCGATCACCGGTGCAGGCGAGACGCTGACGATCGTGCCGAGCATGGACGGCAAGAGTCCCGTCGACGTCAGCGACCTGATGAACGGGACACCGAAGGAATGCCAGTGGTACTTCGCCGAGACCCAGACATTCGGCCCCGAGGTCGAGGAGTTCCACAAGACCACCTTTCAGAACCCGCCCGACGGCGGCTTGATCTCCGAAGGCGCCGCCGCCTACCGCGACCCCGAGACCGCGCGGCATGCGTTCGCCGATCTTGTCGGAAAGGTATATGACTGCGGCGCAACCGAATTGGGATCGACGTTCATCGGTGAGTGGACCGCCGATGCGAACGCGCTGACCATGCGCTCGCCGGGTACCTGCGGTCGCGACTACCGGATCAAGAACGTCGTGCTCGCCGAGGTGTCCTTCTGCGCGTTCCCTGAGACGGTGCCGGGCATCGTCATGACCAACATCATGGACAAGGTGCCCGACTAGGACACCTGGGTGCGCGCGATCGTGGCGCTCGCGATGACTTCGTCCCCATCGGGGTCGGCGCGGTAGAGCACCATGGTTTGACCCGGCGCGACGCCCCGAAGCGGCGTGCGCAGATCGGCGATCAACGCACCGTCCCTGACCTGGGCCACCGCCTCCGCGACACCTCCGTGCGCCCGCACCTGCACAGCGCACTCCACCGGGCCGCGCAGTCCGGTCCCCGAGGTGAACACCGGCTTCTCCCCGGTCAGGCTCGCAACCTCGAGGTCGGTGATGTCCCCGACGTGCACAGTTGCGGTATCCGGGTCGATGGACGTGACGTAGCGGGGACGCCCGTCGGGACCGGGGCCCGCGATGCCGAGGCCCTTGCGCTGGCCGATGGTGAAGCCGTGCACGCCGTCGTGTTCGGCGAGTACCGTTCCGCCCGCGTCCACGACGGCGCCCCGGCGCACACCGATGCGGCTGCCGAGGAACGCCCTGGTGTCGCCGGACGGGATGAAGCAGATGTCGTGGCTGTCCGGTTTGTCGGCAACGGCGAGGCCGCGCCGTGCCGCCTCCTGGCGGATCTCGGCCTTCGGAGTGTCACCGATCGGGAACAGGGCGTGGCGCAGTTGCGCTGCCGTCAGCACGCCGAGCACATACGACTGGTCCTTGTCGCGATCGACGGCCCGCCGCAGCCGACCGTCGGACAGGCGCGCGTAATGGCCCGTTGCGACGGCGTCGAAACCGAGCGCAAGCGCGCGCGCCGACAGCGCCGAGAACTTGATCCGCTCGTTGCACCGCACGCAGGGATTCGGGGTCTCGCCCCTCGCGTAGGACTCGACGAAGTCGTCGATGACGTCCTCTTTGAACCTGTCGGCGAAATCCCATACGTAGAACGGAATGTCGAGGACGTCGGCGACCCGGCGCGCATCACCGGCATCCTCCTTGGAGCAGCAACCCCGCGATCCGGTGCGCAATGTTCCCGGCGCCGATGACAACGCCAGGTGCACACCGACCACGTCGTGGCCTGCGTCGACCATCCGCGCTGCGGCGACAGACGAGTCCACGCCGCCGCTCATCGCGACCAGAACCCGCACTACTCGACAACTCCCGAGCTGGCCAGCGCCGCCTGCCTGGCCCGTTCCACTGCTGCGGGCAGCACCTCGAGTGCGGCATCCACATCAGCATCGACGCTGGTGTGGCCGAGCGAGAGCCGCAGCGAACCGCGGGCGCCCGCCGGGTCCACTCCCATCGCGGTCAGCACGTGGGACGGCTGCGCCACACCTGCGGTGCACGCTGAACCCGTCGAGCACTCGATTCCCTTGGCGTCCAACAACATCAGCAGCGAGTCGCCCTCGCAGCCGCGGAAGGTGAAGTGCGCATTGCCTGGTAGCCGCTGCGCGCCCGCCGCACCGTTGACCACGACGTCGTCGATGGTGGACAACACGCCGTCGACGAGCCGGTCGCGGAGGACGGCAACGCGTGCGCTCGTGGCGCCCATGGCCTCGACGGTGATCTCCGCGGCCTTGGCCATCGCCACCGCGCCGGCGACATCGGCGGTGCCCGAGCGGACGTCGCGTTCCTGGCCGCCGCCGTGCAACAGCGGCACGCAGTCCGTGTCACGACGCAACAGCAGCGCACCGACACCGGTGGGGCCGCCGAATTTGTGCGCCGCGATGCTCATGGCCGAGAGGCCGCTGGCGGCGAAGTCGACCGGAATCTGCGGAACGGCCTGCACGGCGTCGCTGTGCATCGGCACGTCGAACTCGGCGGCCACCGCGGCCAGCTCCGCCAACGGCATGATGGTGCCGACCTCGTTGTTGGCCCACATCACCGACACGACGGCGACGTCGTCGTGCTCCCGCAGCGCATCGCGCAGCGCGGCGGGCGAGACCGAGCCGTCGGACGCGGTCGGCAGCCACGTCACCTCCGCACCTTCGTGCTCGGCGAGCCAGTCCACGGAGTCGAGCACCGCGTGATGCTCGACGGCGGTCGTGACGACGCGCCGCCTACGGGGTTCGGCGTCGCGCCGCGCCCAGTAGATGCCCTTGACGGCCAGGTTGTCGCTCTCGGTGCCGCCCGCGGTGAAGATCACCTCCGACGGTCGGGCACCGAGCAGGTTGGCCAGCGTCTCGCGGGCCTCCTCCATGCGGCGGCGCGCCGCCCGACCGGTCCCGTGCAGCGACGAGGCGTTACCGACGGTCGCCAGGACGTCCGTCATCGCCTCGATGGCAGCGGGATGCATCGGGGTGGTGGCGGCGTGATCCAGGTAGACCGGCGATGAGCCGCTTGCGCGACGAGCATCGGGCCGAGCGTCAGTCGTCATAGCCGTTCCATGGTAGCCGCCGCCGGACGACGGCCTTGAATCGCAGGTCAGGCGGCCAGCGCCGACCCGTGTGGGCGTCGCAGGCCGCCGCCGCGAACGGCGGCCTCACACCGCGCCGCCAGGTCCCGTCGGTCGGTCCCCGGCAGCTGCAGCGACTCCACTCGCACCGCCACGATCGTGCGCCGGGCGGTGACCAGCCTGCGGATCGACGCGACCAGGCTGTCGTCGCCGACGTAGGCCGCCACGGTCGACGGGGCGCCGTCGCGGTGGTGGTACTCGAGCCCGAGCGGCTGCACCGGCCTGCCGGCGTCGACGGCGGCCTGGAACATCGCGGGCCGGAACGGCCCGTACGCCAGCCCGCACCAGGTGGTGCCCTCGGGAAATGCCACCACGGTCTGGCCCGCCCGCAGCCGCGCCGCGACCGTGCCGACCACATCGGGCAGCCGACGCAGGCTCGCCCGCTCGATCGGGATCACCTTCATCAGCCGGGCCGCGATACCGAGGCCGGGCCAGCTGATCATCTCCGCCTTCGCGACGAACGACCCGGGCAGCACCGCACCGATCGCGAAGATGTCGACCCACGACACGTGGCCGCTGACCACGAGCACCCCCCGCAGATTGCGAATCGGCCCGCCCGACACCGTGATCCGCACGCCCAACGCGCGGAGCATGAGTCGGCAGTATCCCCGCTGCACATGCGAGCGCCCCGGCAGCGGGATCGCCAGCAGCGGGACAGCCGAGAGCAACGCCGTGGCCAGGGTGGCCCGCAGTGCGACCCGCACGGCGACCACGACCGCTGCGCCTGACGGCGCCGAACCCGCGGCGACGCACGTGGCGTCGCACGTGGCCGTGGGAACCCAGGCGCTCGACCCGGACGTGCTCATGACGCCGTCCTGTCGGCCATCTCGCTCGCCGCAGCGACAGACCTCAGGCGTTTCAGGTATCTGGTGTCGGCCCTTCGTTTGTCCAGCAAGGCGGGGAAGTCGCCGACACCGAAATCTCGGTCGTGGGCGGGCTCACCACAGACCCTGGCGCCGAGACGCAGATAGCCGCGCATCAGCGGCGGAACGGAAAGCCTTGCGGGTGAGGGTATCTCGTCGAGCGTCCGGCCCGCGACGAGCACCGGGCGGTACGGGTGGACGGTGTACTCGGCTGCGGCGGCGTGCCGTGAAGACACGAAGTCGCGAACTCCGCGGATCTGGCTGCCGGGTGCGTCGTCTCCGCCGTCGACCGACACAGAAACACAGCCGGCGACGTAGTCGTAGCCGCACCGGTCGAGGTAGGCGAGGATGCCCGCCCACATCAGCAGCACCACGGCGCCGTTGCGGTGGTCACCGCGGACCACGGCGCGCCCCATCTCGACGAGAGAGGGCCGTAGCCGGTCCAACGCCGTGACGTCGAATTCGGTTGCGGTGTAGAGCCCGCCGGCGGCGACCGCAGCAGGCGGGGGAAGCATCCGGTAACAGCCCACGATCTCGCCGGTGTTGTCCTCGCGAACGAGCAGGTGGTCGCAGAACTCGTCGAAGCGGTCGGCGTCGCGCCCGTCGGTGGCACCGTCGAGCGCGAAACCCGGTTCGGAGACGAACACGTCGTGACGGAGTCGCTGCGCGGCGTCGATGAGCGCAGGGTCGGTGGTCAACAGCAGGGTGTAGCGCGGCGCCGACGACGTGGTGGTCGGGCCGCTCGGCTGGTCAGCGGCTATCAGAACGGAAGCGGTACGCACGCCTGCACGGTCGCGTGCCCGCCTCTCGAAACGGCGTCGGCATGGTGACGTGTCCGTGCACGACAGATGACGATTTGTGCGCTATGGAGCTGTCGATTCGTAGCCTCGGATGGCTTCGACCTTGTCCGCGGACTTGCTGGCCGGGTCGAATTCGTAGTCCAACCACTCGCGCGCCAGCCTGCGGGCGAGTTCCAGCCCGATGACGCGTTGTCCCAGGCACAACACCTGCGCATCGTTGGACAGCACCGAACGCTCGACGGAGAAGCTGTCGTGCGCCGTCACGGCCCTGATTCCCGGCACCTTGTTCGCGGTGATGGCCACCCCGAGCCCGGTACCGCACACCAGCAGGGCGCGGTCGGCCTTTCCTTCGGCGACCATCCTCGCCGCGGCGACGGCCACGTGCGGGTAGGCGGTGTCCTCGTCCGCGCCGACGCCGACGTCGCTGACCTCAGCCACCCTGGAGTCACCGCGCAGATCGCCCTTCAGCGCTTCCTTGTACTCATATCCGGCGTCGTCTGACCCGACGACGATTCGCAGCCCCATCGGTTCAGTCCCCTTTCGCCGTCAGCGCAAAACAGTCGGCGACCGTATGCGCGCACATCGCCAGTGACGTCGCGCCCGCATCGGGCGTGCCGACGCTGCGCTCGGCGAGCGGACGGGCCCTGCCCACCTTCGGTCGCATGTCGGCCGTGGCCCGCGCGGCGTCTGTGGCGATGTCGGCGGCCGCCCGCCACGCCTGCTGCCACGGCTCGCCGTCGTCGGTCCGCCTCTGCAACTCCTCGACGAACGGCAGCAGCGCATCGAGCATCGTCTTGTCGCCCGGCGATGCCCCGCCGAGTCGGACCAGCGCGTCATAGCCGTCGCGCATGCCCGCTGCGACGGTGGCCGAATCCGGTCGCCCGGTGTCGCCCAGCCTGGCGCCGAGCGCCGAGAGCATCGCCCCCCACAGCACACCTGACGTGCCGCCCGCCTTGGCCGCCCATTCCTTGCCCGCAGCGGCCAACACCGATCCTTGTCCTGCGCCCTCGTCGACGGCGCCCGCTGCCGCGTCACGGGCCGCCGCGGAACCCTTGACCATGCCCCTGCCGTGGTCTCCGTCGCCTGCGACCGCGTCGATACGGCCCAACTCGTCTTCGGCGTCGGCAAGCATCTCCGCCATCGCCTCCAGTGCCCGTGCTACCAGCTGTCCGCCGCGGCGGCCGTCCTCGTCGGCCAGTTCCGCGACGTCGAATTTCGGGGCCGCGGCCTCGGCTGCTGGGTCCGTTCTGCGGTCACCTGCTGCGATCGAACGCGCGGCGCCCTTGCGGTAGGCCGGGGTGTCGGCAGGTGCGCGCCAGTACTTTTCGAGCTCGTCGTCGAGCCACATCACGGTCAGCGAGCAGCCCGCCATGTCCAGGCTCGTCACCAGCTCACCTACTTCGGGCTCGACGATCTCGTATCCGCGGGCGCGGATCAATTTCGCCGCGGCACCCCACACGACGAAGAGCTCCTCGTACTTGGTGCGGCCAAGACCGTTGAGAATCACCGCGATCCGGATGCCGCCGCCGTCGGGCTTGTCGCCGAGGACGCCGTCGACTAGAGCCGCGGCGAGTTCGTCTGCCGACGGCATGTCCTCGTCGGAGACGCCGGGTTCCCCGTGAATGCCGAGGCCCAGGCCCATCTTTCCGTCAGGCACCGTGAACAGCGGCTGATCCGCGCCGGGAAGCGTGCACCCGTCGAACGCGACCCCCAACGTGCGGGTGGCTGCATTCGCTGCTTCTGCGACGCGGACGACTCCGTTGAGGTCGAGGCCTTCCTCTGCGGCTGCGCTCGCGCACTTGAACACGGTGAAATCGCCTGCGATTCCGCGGCGTTTCGACTCTTCGCCCCTCGGCGCGCTGGCGATGTCGTCGGTCACCGCGAAGTACTGTGCCTCGATGCCCTCGCTGCGCAGCTGCGTGACGGCCAGGCCGAAGTTCATCACGTCGCCCGCGTAGTTACCCGTGGTCAACAGGACGCCCGCATCGCCGTGTGCGGCGCGCGCTACCGACGCGGCCTCCTCGGCCGATGGCGAGGTGAAGATGTTGCCCACCACCGCTCCGTCGGCGAATCCGGCGCCGACCGCTCCGCAGAAGGCCGGGTAGTGACCGGAGCCGCCGCCGATGACCACCGCCACCTTCCCGGGGGCCGTCTTGTTCGCGCGCACGACACCGCCGGGTACGCCGATGACATAGTCGGCGTTCGCGTCGAGGAAGCCGACGAGCATGTCCTCGGTGAATCGGGCCGGATCGTTGAACAGCTTCGTCATCGCAACCTCTCCCCCGTATCGGCGTCGAACAGGTACACGCGCTCCGCAGGAGCGGTGACGACGACCTCCTGCTCGGGCTCGTAGCTCTCCTGGGCCGGGGTCTGGACGACGATTCCTTCCTCCATTCCCGCGACCGTGCTTGTCGCCAGACCGACTTCGAGCAGGTGCTCGAAATAGGCAACCGTTGTCGAGATACCCTGACCTGCGTCGCCACTGAGCGTGCAGTCCTGCGGACGGATACCGACGGTGACGCGGGTCCCGTCGGCTACGCTGGTGGCCGATGTCTCGAGATACCCTGCTCCAGAACCGATCTCGACGCGGGTCTTGCCGTGAGCAACCCGCGCGGTACCTCGGAGCGTGTTGATCTGTGGTTCGCCCACGAACTGCGCGACGAAGAGGTTGGCCGGATCGTCGAACACCTCGTCGGGTGTGCCGAACTGCTGAACCACGCCTGCGTCCATCACAGCGAGCCGGTCGGCGAGCGACAACGCCTCGACCTGGTCGTGCGTGACGACGATGGTGGTGTAGCCGAATTCGCGCTGCAGTACCTTCAGTTCGCGGCGAACCCGCTGACGGGCCGACGCGTCGAGGTGGCTCAGCGGCTCGTCCAGCAGAAGCACCGGTGGATTGCGGACGAGGGCGCGCGCAAGCGCCACACGTTGCTTCTGTCCGCTGGAGAGGCCGGCAGGCCGAAGCTCGAGTAGATCGTTCATCTCCAGTCGGTCGCAGATCGACGCCACCATTTGATCGGCGCCTTTGACCTTGCGGGCTTTCAGCCCGTAGAGCAGGTTGTCGCGCACCGACATCGGCGGGTAGAGCGCGTAGTTCTCGAAGCCGACGCCGATCCCACGCTTGGCGGCGGGAAGTTGCGACACCTCCCGCTCGCCGATCTTGATCGAACCGCTGGTCACCGTCTCGAGACCGGCGATCATCCGCAGCGTCGTCGTCTTTCCGCATCCGGACGGGCCGAGCAGCGCGACCAACTCGCCGGGCTCGATCGCCAGGTCGATGCCCTTGACCGCCGTGACGCTCTCCCGACCGCGCGAGGCATAGGTCTTCACCAGGTCGGTCAGCGTCAGGCTCTGCGCTGTCGCGTTCGCCGTGCGGCGCGCTTCCGTTGTCGCGGTCACCGTGCAGCCTCCAGGGTCGAATCTGTCGGGTCGCCGAGTCTCGCGCTGTCGCCGTCACCGGCGGCGAAGACGTGCACGTCGGCGTCGGCAATGCTCAGGGTGACGTCGGAGCCCTCGTGGACACCCTCGCGGCCCGAGGCCAACACGATCACCTGCTCGCCGCCCGCCTTCACCGTCAACTCGACGTTGCGACCGAGCCGCTCAGTGAGCATCACGGTGCCCGACATGTGCGCCGAACCGGCACCCGCGCCGACGCGAATATCACAGGGCCGCATACCCACTCGCACGCGGTCGCCGCGATCACACCAGGCCCCCGCGGGAACCGGCACGTCGAGCGATCCGTCGCCCAGCCGGATACGGCCGTCGTCGACCACACCGTCGAGGATGTTGATCTCCGGCTGTCCGAGCGAGCGGGCCACGAACGTATCGGCGGGATTGCGCCAGATCTCGTCCGGCGTACCTATCTGGACGAACCGGCCCGCGCGAAGCACCGCGATGCGGTCGCCAAGTGCCAGCGCCTCCTGGTAGTCGTGCGTGACGTAGATCGTGGTGGTGTTCGACATCGCGCCGAGCTGTTTGAGTTCCGCGCGCATCGCGGCCCGTAGCTTGGCGTCGAGGTGGCTCAGCGGCTCGTCCAACAGATAGACATCGGCGGGACGCACCAGAACACGGCCCAGCGCGACCCGCTGCCGCTGGCCGTTGGACAACTCCCGCGGAAATCGCTTCTGCAGGTGGTTGATCCCAAGAGTGCTGGTCACCTGGTCGATCCGCTGCTGACGGTCCTGCTCGGAGTAGCGCCCGGTGCGACCCGACTTCAGCGGCGAGGCCAGGTTCTCCGCGACCGTCTTCTGCGGATAGAGCGCGTAGCTCTCGAACGCCATGGCGACGTTGCGGTGGTAGGGCTCGACGTCGGTCACGTTCGTGCCGCCGATGTGGACCGAGCCGCTGTCGATGTCGACGAGACCCGCGACCGATTTCAGCGTCGTCGTCTTACCCGCCCCGCTCGGGCCGAGGATGACGAAGAACTCGCCGTCGGCGATGTCCACCGTCAGATCGTCGACCGCTGTGACTTTTCGTGAGCCGTTACCGAACGTCTTGCGCAGGTTGGCAATCGATACCGTGGGCATCAGGCTTTCACCGCCCCGAACGACAGGCCGCGCACCAGGTACCGCTGGATGGTCAGTGCCAAGATCAGCGGTGGTAGCGCGGCGATGATGGCGGCGGCCGCTGTCAGGTTGTAGTACGCCTGACCGCCTCCGCCGAGGAATTTGGTGATCGCAACAGTGACAGTGCCTGCATTGCTGTCGGCCAGTATCAACGGGAAGACGTAGTTGTTCCAGGCGAAGATGAACGCCAGCAGCGCGGCTGCCGCGATGCCGGGCCGCACGATGGGCAGCGCCACCATCATGAACGCCCGCCTTCGGGTGTAGCCGTCGAGCAAGGCGGCCTGTTCGAGATCCGCAGGCAAATCCTGGAAGTACGACCGCAGTATCCACACCACCAGCGGCATCGTCACCAACTGGAGCACCCAGATCATGCCGACCTTGGTGTCGAAAAGGCCGATCTGGTTGTAGATCACGAACAGCGGCACGATGACCATGAGCTCGGGCGCGAAGCGGAATGAGAGCATCTGGAACATCAGGTCGTTGGAGCCCTTGTACTGCCAGCGACCCGCCGCGTAGGCGGCCGGGATGCCGATGACCAGCGAGACGATCACTGCGCCACCGCAGTTGATCAGGCTGGTCAGAAGCGATGTCTTGAAGTCGACGCTCGTCATCTGAGTGCCCTTGTCGGACAGCACCGTTGCGAAGTTCGACCAGGTCGGGCTGAACTGGAAGTACGTCGTCGTCTGCTGTTCGGCGTTCTTCAGCGCCAGCAGCACCATCCAGGCGATCGGGAAGAGCGAGAAGACGAACCAGATGATCAGGCCGACGTCGGCGCCGACGGACCCGATCGACCAGCGCTTCTGCCCTGGCAGCAACTCACTCCTGTTGAAGAATGCCATGGCTTTACGACTCCGCTCCGGCAGCACGGCGCTGCGCCTTTCCGAGCACGCTGACCAGATAGCGCGCGGTGATGAACACGATGATCCAGAGCAGCAGCATGTAGGTGCTGCCACGCGAATAGTCGAGGTTGATGATCGAGTCCTCGAACGCGCCGATCTGCAGCGACCGCGTGGCGACCCCTGGCCCGCCCGCTGTCAGCACATAGATGTGGTCGAAGACCTTGAGGTTGTCCATGAACCGAAAGATGACGGCGACCAGGATGTATGGCCACATCATCGGCAACATCAGCTTGCGGAACATGTAGAACCAGCTGGCTCCGTCGACCTCGGAGGCCTCGAACGGCTCCCTGGGCAGTGACCGGATTCCAGCGAGCACCAGGATCGCGACGAACGGCGTGAAGATCCACAGATCGACGAGGATCACCGAGAACAGGGCGTTCTGCGATGACAACCAGTCGAAGGTGTTCCCCAGGCCGAGAACGTGATTGAGGATGCCGAACTGTGGGTTGAACATCAGCTTCCAGATCACGCCCGCGATCACGGGAGCGATCATCAACGGAAGGATCAGTACCTTCTCGAAAAGCTTGCCGATGATCGACGACCTGTTCAGCAGGAGTGCCAACCCGACGCCGAGCACCGTCTCCACCGCGGTCGCGACGACGGCGAAGATGGCGGTCACCTTCACGCTCTGCCAGAAGACCTGGTCTCCGAGGACGGATGTGAAGTTCTCGAACCACACGAAGTGCGGGTCCGGGTTCACCGCCGCGTAGTTGAGGAACGCGTAGTAGGCGCCGACCGCGAACGGGTACAGGATCCCGATCACGATGACCACAGCGGGGATGGACAGCAGGTACGGCCGCAGCTTTCGGCGCCAGCCCGGAACTTCGGGGAGCGTTCGACCTGCTGACGTCGGCTGGTCCTCCGGAGACGTCTTGGGTGTCTTCTGGGTCTGAGTCGTCATGATTGCCAGAACTCCTAGAGGTTGACCTTGGAGGTGTTGGTCTTGGCGAGGCTGCGAAGACGCGATGCCGCGTCGTCGCCGCCGTAGATGTCCTGCAGTGCGACAGCCCAGTTCTGGGTGGTGTCGAAGAACTTCTTCTGCGGGGTGAACTGGATCTTCGATTCACCGATGACGGTCTCGAAGGCTTCCAGATAGCCGAACTGATCGGCCGCGACACGCTTGAAGGTGGTGTCGAACACCGACTTTCGCACCGGGTCGGCGTACTTGCCCGCCGCGACGGCTTTGTTCATCGACTCCTTGCCGGTTGCCCACTGGATGAACAGCCATGCAGGCAGCTTGTTGCGTGAGTTCGCGCTCATCGCCCAGCTCCACGTCCACAGGTTCGTCTTGTAATTGCCGTCGGGACCGGCTGGCCCCGGGTACCAGCCGAGGTGACCGGCTTCCTTGCTGGCGCCGGGCTTGTTCTTGGGATAGGTGGCGCTGTCGGCGTCGAACACCATCATCGCCTTGCCATCGCCCAGATCACCTGTGGCATTCGGATAGTCGTAGGTGGTCCACGAGGTGGGGCCGGCCTGGTGTTGCATGTCGATCCACTTCTTGGTGAATTCGATCGCCTTGTCGCTGTCCATCTCGGCGATCAGGTCGGAGCCGTTGAACGTGTAGTCCACCGCCCCTTCGCGGGTGTACTGGGTCATGAAGCCGGGGTGGATGGTGGCCCAGGATTTCGACCCACGCGTCGAGATGCCGTATCGATTCTCCGATCGATCTGTCAGGTCGATCGCCAACTGGATGAAGTCGTCGAGCCGGTCCGGCAGCTTCTTGATTCCGCGCTGGTCGAAATACGCCTTGTTGTAGGCCACCACGTTGTTCTCGAAACCCCACGGAATCGCCCACTGGCCGCCGGTGCCCAGCGGGTTGCCGAGCTCGAAGTTCCACCTGGTCGAGGTCCGAAGGCCGTCGAAGATGTCCTCGAAGTCATACTCGGCGTTGGTGGCCGACGAATTCTTCAGCCACGGGTCCAGGTTCTCGATCCACCCGGGAGGGCCGTACTGCCAGATGAAGTAGGCACCGAGCATGAAAGCGTCGTGCTTGCCGGACCCGCCCGCGAGTTCGGTGTTGAGCTTGGTGAAATAGTCCGCCTCAGGCACGAGGTCGACGTTCACGGTGATCCCGGTGAGGTCGGTGAACTCCTTCAGCAGAGGCTGATACGACAGTTGGTAGGGATGGGGTGTCTGCAGGATGGTGATGGTCGACCCTTCGGCCTTACGCCAGTCGAAGCCACCGCTCACCGCGTCTGCGCCGTTCGGCGCCGCGGTACGACCGCCGACGCCGCACGAACTCAACAGGGGTGCGCCTGCCGCAGCCGCGCCGGCGATCCCCATGGCCGCCAGCATGTTTCGCCGGGACATCTGAGGCCCGGCCGAGAATCGACTCATGTTCTGTAGGTCCTTCGTGGCGGGATCAGGCGGGGATGAGCGAGACCTTGACCGATTCCTTGCCGCTGGCGACGAGGTCGAGGCCCTGCTGGAAGTCGGTGAGCGGGAGTTGGTGGGTGCAGATCTGATCCATCGGCAGCACGCCGGACTCGATCATCCGGATCGCGGCGGGCCAGCAGTACGGCCCGAGGTGCGCTCCCAGCACGTCGAGCTCCTTGTCGTCGCTGATGATGCTCCAGTCGACCGAGACGTCGCTGCCGAACACGCCGTACTCGACGTAGCGCCCGAGCTTGCGTAACGCGTTGAGCCCCTGCGGAACCGCCGATGGATGCCCCGTGCCCTCCAGGTACACGTCGGCGCCGTATCCGCCGGTCAGGTCCTTGATCATCGCTACCGCATCCTGTTCGGCGATGTTGATCACGATGTCGGCGCCGCAGCCCTTCGCGAGCTCCAGTTTCTCCGGCGCCATGTCGAGCGCCACCACGTGCATCGGGCTCTTGGCACGCGCGCCGGCGATCATCCCCAGTCCGATCGGCCCGCAGCCTGCGACCACCACGGTGTCTTCGAACGTGATGTTCGCCCGCTCCACGGCGTGCAACGAGCAGGACAGCGGCTCGGTGAACGCCGCATGGTGGGCGGGGATGTCGGCGGATACCTTGTGCACCAGCGCTTCCGCCGGGTAGACCATGTAGCTCGCCATCGCGCCGGGAGTGCGCCGTTTGAACCCGTACAGGTCGTGCGGCTGGCACATGTGGTACGCACCGCGCTTGCAGTACCGGCAGTCCCAGCACGGCACGATCTGCTCGGAGACGACGCGGTCCCCGACCGCGATACCCCACCGCGATGCGGCTTCGTCGTCGAGTTCGACGACGCGCCCGGCGAACTCATGTCCAGGGATCACCATCGTCTCCGCCCAAGCGGGTCGGTTCTCGTCGCCCCAGAACTTGGCGGCGCCGTGGTAGCACTTCAGGTCACTGGCACAGATGCCAACCGCCTCGACCCGGATCAGCGCCTCACCAGGTCTGCGAACCGGAACCGCGACCTCTTCGAGTCGATAGTCCTCCGGCCCGTGGCAGACCACGGCCTGCATCTTCTCGGGGATCTGGTCGGTCATCAGCAGCTCCTTCACCTGTGGCTGCCGTCACAGTATCGAAAGTTGTGCACATCTGTCCAGAACGAATGTTCAGCAAAATTCTTCCCAGAACAGTTGTTCAGTGCCATACTCGACGCCATGCCTAGACCGGCCCAGGCAGTATCGGCACAGCAAATCGCCGACAGCGGCGCCGCCCCGCTGGATGGCGGCCACTTTCCTGCCTCGCTGCTCTATGCGGCGGCGCGCTCGTACTACGAAGAGGACGCAACGCAGGCCGAAGTGGCTGCGCAGCTCGGGACAAGCCGGGCAACCGTGAGCCGCCTCCTCGCGGAGGCCAAACGGCAGGGCATCGTGCGAATCGAAGTGGTTCCTCCCGCCGAGGCGCGGCCGGGGGACCTCGGCGATCAACTCGCGCGCGCGTTGCAGCTGGAGAACGTCTACCTCGCTCCTACGTTGCCCGCAACGAGCCCTGGCCGCTCGCTGGTCGACGTGATGGGCAGACCGCTTGCACCTGCCGTTGGACGCGCGCTCAGCGAAGCCGGGCTGCTGCCGGGCGACGTGCTCCTGGTGTCGTCGGGCCGCACCGTCTACGAAGTGGCCCAGCACGATCTCGCGGCCCTACCCGGCGTCATCATCGCGCCGACGGTGGGCGGCAACGATCAGGCCGCAGACTGGTACCAGACGAATGAGATCACCCGTTTGGTCGCCAATCGCGTTGGGGGCAGGGCGAATTACCTGTTCGCTCCGGCATTGCCCGGCCCAGAGTTGTACCGCTCGCTGCTCAACGATCCAAGCATCCAGCGGGTGCTCGACCTGTGGCCGCACGCCCGCTGCGCGCTGATGGGTGTCGGGGCGCCGCCGCTGACCCGCTCCGATATCCCCGGCTTCGTGCCGACGGCCTCATCGTCGCTGCGGTCTGCGGTCGGCGACGTGTGTTCGCGGTTCTTCGACCGAGACGGCGAGCCTGTCACCTTTGAAGGGAGCGAACGGCTTATCGCACTGGAACTCGAAGCGCTGCGGCACATTCCCGTCACCATCGGAGGCGCCGTCGGCAAGGAG
>JAEZKH010000015.1 GCA_023415515.1 Actinomycetes bacterium | reverse complement strand
CCACCAGACCGAACATCGCGACGCAGATCAATGCCAGCACGGGTTCTGCCGCGGACAGCAGCCGGTGGGCCGCCCACATCGTCAGGCCCAGCACCGCGAAGCAGGCCAGCACCCACAGCGCGAAGCGGCCGCCCTCGCTGAGCCCGACCCGGGCCAGCGCGCCGGCGATGTTCTGGTTGGTGTTCAGCGTCGCGGTGCCGATCCGGTCGGTGTTGCGCACGGTTTCGGTCCAGTACTCCCACGAGTCACGCCAAGCGAAGGCGAAGCCGACCAGGGTGGCCGCCACCGCCGAGATCACGGTCACGACAAGGGTGCGGGTATCGCGACGCAGCAGGAAGTACAGCAGAAAGACCGCGGGGGTGAGCTTCAGCGCGATCGCCAAGCCGAGCAGGATGCCTCGCGGCCACGGGGTCTTTCGCGGCACGCAGTCGGCGATGACGAGCGTCATCAGCACGACGTTGATCTGGCCGAAGTCGAAGTTCGCCCGAATCGGCTCGAGGTAGATCAATGCGGGTGCCACCAGAGCGGCCGCGATCCAGCACCGCCGCAGCCACGCCGGTTCGGTGGTGAGCGACGTCGTCGGCCAGACATCCAGCCGGGTCAGGATGATCACAGTGGACACGATCAGCAGCACGAAGGTCGCCACCGTGATGGCGGCACTGGCCACCGGGAGCGGCAGCAGGGCGAACGGGGCGAAGACGATCGCCGCCAGCGGTGGGTACGTGAACGGCAGTTCCAGGCCGACCCTCGTCTCGAACATCGCGCCGTCGGCGTACAGCGGTTTGCCGTCCAGCCAGGCCCGCCCGCCCATGCGGTAGACGTCGATGTCGATGCGGTAGGTGAGGTGGCCGAGCAACCGCCAACCCGTCCACGCCACCGCCGCCAGTGTGAGCAGCTGGAACAGCCGCCACGCGACGGTTGGCCACCAACCAGCCCCGCCGGGCGCCCGCCTACTCATATCGCAGGACAGACTATCGGCCGCCCGCGGCGCGCCGGATGATATCCCCGGCACGTCGCGGCCCGGGCAGCGTAAGTTTTCTGCGTGCACGTGACGCTGAACTGGGGTCTGGACATTCCCCACGGTCGGATGCCGCTGGTGTTCTGCCTCGTGGCCTTCATCCTCACCTTTTTCGTCACCCGAACCATCGTCAGGTACATCCGTAGCCACGCCGACAGCGACGAGCCACGAAAGTGGTGGCAACCGCGCAACATTTCGGCGGGCGGCGGCATCCACATCCACCATGTCGTCATCGGAGTCGTCCTCGTCATGGTTTCCGGGGTGGCGATGGTGACCCTTGCGGTCAACGGGGGAGTACCCGAATTCACGGTCGCAGCAACCATTTTCGGTGTCGGCGCTGCTCTGGTGCTCGATGAGTTCGCGCTGATACTGCATTTGCAGGACGTGTACTGGGCCGAGGACGGGCGCACGTCGGTGGACGCGGTGTTCGCCGCGATCGCCGTTGCCGGGCTGCTGGTGCTCGGTTTCAACCCGCTCTCGTTCTTCGACATCGGAATCTGGCGCGAGGATCACAGCTTCGCCGCGCGGGCGACCGTCGTCGCACTGGCGGTCGTCACCCTGGCGCTGGCGGTGGTCGTGCTACTCAAGGGCAAGGTCTGGACCGGGCTGATCGGCATGTTCATCACCCCGCTGCTGCTGGTCGGGGCGTACCGACTGTCTCGTCCGCATGCCCCGTGGGCCCGCTGGCGCTACACGAACAAGCCCCGCAAGATGCACCGGGCGCTGGTCCGCGAGCGGGTCCTGCGCAGGCCGGTCGTGCAGGTCAAGCTCTGGCTGCAGCACGTCATCGCGGGCGAACCGCGGTTCCCCGACGACGCCGAGGTCAATCAGCAACTCGACCGTGAGATCCACGCCGCGCCCGCACCGCCCACCGACCCGGTCGCCGAGAAGGCCAACGCGTAGGCCCGCCGTGAAGTACTTCTACGACACCGAGTTCATCGACGACGGCCGCACCATCGAGCTGATCTCGATCGGGGTGGCCGCCGAGGACGGTCGTGAGTACTACGGCATCTCCAGCGAGTTCAATCCCGACCGGGCCGGCCGGTGGGTGCGCACACACGTACTGCCCAAGCTGCCGTCACCCTCGTCGCAGCTGTACCGGTCGAGAAAGCAGATCCGGTCGGACCTGGAGGACTTCTTCGGCGTCGACGGCGACGAGCCGATCGAGCTGTGGGCCTGGGTCGGCGCCTATGACCATGTGGTGCTGTGTCAGCTGTGGGGGCCGATGACGGCGTTGCCGCCCGCGATCCCGCGGTTCACCCGTGAACTGCGCCAGTTCTGGGAGGAACGCGGGAGCCCACGGATGCCGCCGCGGCCGCGCGACGCGCACGACGCGCTGGTCGACGCGAAGCACAACCTGCTGCGGTACCAGCTGATGACCGGCGCTGGTTAGAAGAAGGTGCTGGTGTGGGTTTCGGTGCCGTTGTCGCAGGTGATGTCGATCGGACGGTCACGAAACTCGGGGATGGCGGGCACGATCTTCAGATCGAAAGTCGCGTTGGCATCCAGCCGGAACGTGCGGGTGTAGAAGTCCGAGCGGTACTCGCATTGGGAGGTGACTCCACTGCGGTCGGTGATGTGCGCGACCAAGCCGCCCAGAATGGGATCGAAGGAGATGGTCGGGCCTTCCTTCGGTGACTGTTGCTCGCACTTCAACGGAGCCAGTGATTCCCAAGAGACGTTTCCGGGCCGAGTTCCGGTCGCCGTCCCGTTGGCACCTACCTGCCCGGTGAAATCCCAGGTGTCGTTCTCTTTGAAGATGACCGTCACACGCACGGCTCCGCTCGGGTCGATGTTCCCCGCGACGTTGACGTTCTTTGTGACGCCGTTCGGTTGTTTCCACTGGCCGGGGCCGCCGGCGTTGGGGCCGGTCGAGTTGAAGACCAATATTTCGCCGGTGCCCTGACGTAAGTTCACCTCTCCTGGGAACCCCCATTGCTGGCAGTCGCCGGGTGCCGCTTGAGCGGGCGCGGCTGTTGAGAGCAAGCCCACGCCCGCGACGGCGAGGGAAGCCGCGAGCAGCGGCGATGTCATGACAAATCTGCCGTTCGGCATGGTGTGGCTCCATTTCTGCGGGAAGTACTTTGAGGACCCCGAAATCTGGACATTAGCTGTGAGCAGATCTGGGAAAAATAGGGTGTTTCCCTATGTTTTGCCGCGCGAAGCCTTACTTCAGGAAGTCACCCCACACCCACGCGGTGCCACCGGGCCCGCCGGGGAAGGCGATGTTGCACCAGTTGTCGTCTCTGCAGCCGGAACCGAGGTTCACGTGGTCGCCGCCGCGCAGCATGCCGATCACACTTCCGGCCCCGCCGGGGGTGTCGTACACGTCGACGTCGCCGGTGACCGCCCGTGAGTTGCCACCGCCCTGGGCTCCACCGCCCGCTGTGGGTGTTTTGCACGTGAGCGGGGTCGTCAGCTCCCACGTTCCGTTCTGCTTGGCGGTGAAGTTGCCGCTCGCCTTCCCGTCCGGTGTGACGTCGCCGCGGAGGATGAGCTGCGGATCGTCGGGGAAGGATTTGCTCGTGTAAACGAGCATGACGAACCCGTTGGGCTGGATGGTGCCCTCGATCGTGCCCCAGTCCTGCCTGCCGTCGGTGGCCGTCGCATTGCTCACATTCTCCGAGGGTCCCGGCTCGAACGAGAGCATCGGTCCGGTACTCAGCTTGATGTTCGTCACGCCCGAGAAGGTCCACTGGTCACAGTTTCCCGGTCCTGCCTGGGCGGGCGCTGCGACGGCGAACCCTGCGCCGGCCGCCGCGATCGCGACCGCATAGAGCTTCGATGCTATGCGCGTTGTGTCCTTCGGCATCGGATGACTCCCGCCTTCGTACCTCTCACCAGTGATTCGAGCTGGACGTTAGCCGCGTTGGGCGGACGAAAAAATCGGGTGTTTCCCTATATTTCGCGTTGTGCCCGCGGGCAAAACCGGCTGGTCTGAGCCGGTTACCATGTACGGGTGAACTGGACTGTCGACGTACCCATCGAGCAGCTGCCCTCGCTGCCGCCGCTGCCGGAGGACCTGCGGCAGCGGCTCGACGCCGCGTTGGCCAAGCCGGCCGCACAGCAACCCGGCTGGGACGCCGGACAGGCCGCCGCCATGAGGACGGTTCTGGAGAGCGTGCCGCCGGTGACGGTGCCGTCGGAGATCGAGAGGCTCAAGGGCCTGCTGTCGGATGTCGCGCTGGGCAAGGCGTTTCTGCTGCAGGGCGGGGACTGCGCGGAGACGTTCGTCGACAACACCGAACCCCACATCCGCGCCAACATCCGGACGCTGCTGCAGATGGCGGTGGTACTCACCTACGGCGCAAGCATGCCGGTGGTCAAGGTCGCCCGCATCGCAGGTCAGTACGCCAAACCGCGATCGGCCGACATCGACGCGCTCGGGCTGAAGTCCTACCGCGGCGACATGATCAACGGTTTCGCACCCGACGCCGGGGTGCGCGAACACGATCCGTCGCGCCTGGTCCGCGCATACGCCAACGCGAGCGCCGCGATGAACCTCGTGCGCGCTTTGACCTCTTCGGGGTTGGCCTCGCTGCACCTCGTGCACGACTGGAACCGTGAGTTCGTCCGGACGTCGCCTGCCGGTGCGCGGTACGAGGCGCTGGCAGGGGAGATCGACAGAGGGCTGACGTTCATGAGCGCCTGCGGTGTCGACGACCGCAACCTGCAGACCGCCGAGATCTATGCCAGCCACGAGGCTCTGGTCCTCGATTACGAGCGCGCGATGCTGCGTCTCTCGACGGAGGACGACGCCAGTCCCAAGCTCTACGACCTGTCGGCGCACTATGTGTGGATCGGGGAGCGCACCCGCCAGCTCGACGGTGCCCACGTCGCGTTTGCCGAGGTCATCGCCAATCCGATCGGCGTGAAGATCGGTCCCACCATGACGCCGGAACTCGCCGTCGAGTACGTCGAGCGGCTCGACCCGAACAACGAGCCGGGCCGCCTGACGCTGGTCAGTCGCCTCGGCAACAACAAGGTCCGCGATCTGCTGCCGCCGATCATCGAGAAGGTGCAGGCGACCGGACACCAGGTCATCTGGCAGTGCGATCCCATGCACGGCAACACCCACGAGTCGTCCACCGGATACAAGACCCGCCACTTCGACCGCATCGTCGACGAGGTGCAGGGCTTCTTCGAAGTGCATCGCGCGCTCGGCACCCATCCGGGCGGAATCCACGTCGAGATCACCGGGGAGAACGTCACCGAATGCCTCGGCGGCGCGCAGGACATCTCCGACACCGACCTGGCCGGGCGGTACGAGACGGCGTGCGATCCGCGGTTGAACACGCAGCAGTCACTCGAGCTCGCGTTTCTGGTCGCGGAGATGCTCCGCGATTAGAGCAACCCCGACAGGTTGCTGCCGACCGTCCACGCCCCAGCGGCAAGTGCGCCGGTGAGAACCAGCACCGCGACGACCCAGAGGAACAGCACACGCTTGGCGCGCTGCCGGGCCCAATAGAACTCGTCGAGGTCGATACCTGCGAATTGCCTTGCTGCAGTGTCTGGTTCGGATAACCCCTCGTGATCGTCGTCGTGCCGCCAGTCCGCTGGCCCCCTGGTGAGCTGTCGGGTGTGCTTCCGCGGCGCAGGAGGGTGCACGCTCTCGGTCACCGCATCCTGTTCGGGCAGGCCGCGATGCACCTGGGCCGAGAGGTGCTGCGCTGAGTTGCGTGGGGCCGGCACCCGGAATGCGGGTAGCCCCAATTGGTCGACGATCGCCTCGAGCTCGGCGGCCATCTCCTCGGCGTCGGTGAAGCGGTCGGCCGGATCCCGCGCGGTCGCACGCTGCACCAGCTCGTCGAATTGCCTTGGCACACCGCCGATCACGGTGCTCGGCGCGGCGACGTCGTGATCCATCCGCTGGTACGCGACTGTCAGCGCGGTGTCGCCGGTGAAGGGTGTGGTCCCGGTCAGGAGCTCATATGTCAGGATGCCGACGGCGTAGACGTCGCTGGCCGGCCCTGCGTCCCCAGTGCTGACCTGTTCGGGTGACAGATACGCCGCGGTGCCCAGGATCACACTGGTCGACGTGATCTTGGCCTCTGCGATCGCGCGCACGAGCCCGAAGTCGGCGATCTTGACCTCGCCGCTGTCGGAGATCAACACGTTCTCCGGTTTCACGTCGCGGTGCACCAGTCCGTGGTGGTGTGCGACCGCGAGACCTCCGAGCACGGGGCCGAGCACCGCGGCGACGGCGTGCGGCGGCATGGGCCCGCGCTCGACCAGCAGTTCGCGCAGAGTGCCCCCCTCGATCAGTTCCATCACGAGGAACGGGTGTTGACCGTCGATGCCCTGGTCGTACACGGCGACGAGGCCGGGGTCCTTCAGCCGGGCGACTGCGCGGGCCTCCCGTTGAAACCGGGTGAGGAACTGGTTGTCACCGGCGTAGCGGGAGTCCATGATCTTCAGCGCCACAGGCCGATCCAGGCGCAGATCGAGTGCCCGGTAGACGCCGGACATGCCCCCGGTGGCGATCAGGGTGTCGACGCGGTAGCGCCCGTCCAGGACCGTCCCGACGAGCGGGTCGGACGGTCGGCGGGTCTCCACCGGAAACATGTTACGGAAGTGTTTTGCCCGCAATTGTGGTTGCAGAGCGCCGACGCCGACGCCTCCTGCGTCCTAGACTCGGCGCGGTGAGCAGTATTCCGGCCGCAGAAGATGTGCTCGATCCCGCCGAGGACGTCCTCGAGCTCCCCCATGTCGCGCAATTGCTGGGCATCCCCGTGACCAAGGTCCAACAGCACCTCCGTGACGGCCATCTCGTCGGCGTGCGACGCGGTGGATCGGTGGTGGTGCCGAAGATCTTCTTCGACGACACCGGTCACGTCGTCAAGAGCCTGCAGGGGCTGCTGGTCGTCCTGCACGACGGTGGTTACAAGGACACCGAGATCGTGCGGTGGCTGTTCACCCCGGACCCATCGCTGACGATCAGGCGCGACGGATCGGTGGAGAGGCAGGACAACGCCCGTCCGATCGATGCCCTTCACTCCCATCAGGCTCGCGAGGTGGTGCGCCGCGCCCAGGCGATGGCGTACTGATCCGGGTCCTTGTAGAGCGAGTACCAGGCGGCCAGGGCGCACACCGTGGCCAGCAGCACGTGAATCCATGAATACATTCCGTGGCTGCCGTCGGGTTTGAAGATCACCATGATCCACGTTGAGACGCCTGCGATCAGCGCAATCGACTGCCTGCTCTGCGCCAGTGCCGCCACGATCGCAAGCGGCCAGGTGTAGTACCAGGGCAGCGCGGCGGGCACGAAAAGCACCACGACCACCATCGCAAGACCGATACCGGTGAGGACCTGGCGGTCGGTGTGCCGAAACCGCCACCACAGCACCGGAAGTGAGATCGCGATGATCGCGATGCCGATGATCCTCGCGACCTCGAGGACTGCGTAGAAGTTCACCGGGAAGAACAATCCGCCGACGGCGTTGATCACGTTGGAGATCGCGGTCGGCACAGTCAGCCAATTGATGATCTTCACCGAACCGGCCAACGCTGTCAGCCACCCGATGCCGACGCCGGCCAACCCCGACAACACGGCGAACACCGCGACGAAGATCGCGATCGACCCCGCGGTCGCCGCGGCGAATGCGCGTAGCGGCGAGAGCCCCCTGCTGTCGCGCAGCTGCCGCGCCCAGACCCACACCATGAACGGGAGCGCAAGGCCCGCTGTGGCTTTCACCGCGACGGCGACGACGATGAGCGCGTTGCCCGCGATGGGGTGGCGCTGAAATATCAGCGCGATGCCCGCCGCCATCAGGCCGACCATCAGCATCTCGTTGTGCACGCCGCCCATCAAGTGGATGATCACCAACGGGTTGAGCGCACAGATCCACAGCGCGGCAGCGCCATCGGTACCGACGTGGCGAGCCAATCTGGGTGCGGCCCAGATGAGCAGTATCAGCCCGGGAAGCATGCACAGCCGCAGTACCATCGTGCCCGCGATCACGTCGTTGCCGACAAGCATCGTGACGAACTTCGCGACGAGGATGAACGCAGGCCCGTACGGAGCCGTCGTCGTCGTCCAAATCGGACTCACGTTGTCCAGCAGCGAGTTCGGGTTGTCGACGGGGCCGACGAGATACGGGTCGAAGCCGTCCCGCAGCAGCGCGCCCTGGGCCAGGTACGAGTAGGTGTCACGGCTGAAGACCGGCACCGACAGCAGTAACGGGGCCAGCCAGAAGCCGGCGGTCGCCACCATCGTGTACTCGCGCGCGGATCCGTCGATCACGCTGCGGCCCAAACGAAGCCAGGCGATGAGCATCACCGCGACGCCGCCCCACAGGAGCACCGACGACAGTACGAGCCCGTGCCCGAAGCGCAGCCACGACAGGTGTAACGACTCGAGCAGCGGATCGTGGAGGCGCGTGCTGCCCGCGCCGACCCCGCCCGCCGTGATCATCACGGCGCCGAGAAAACCGGCCAGCGCCGGCCTGGCTTCGGGTGACTTGGTGAAGGCGGTCAGCCGCGACCACGCCGCCGCTGCGGTCATCTGTCAGGCCGTCCGGTTGGCGGCCAACCTGGCGAACGTCGACAGCCCCGCCTTCGCGTGCTCGTCGATCGGAGCCGCGGCGATCGCGTCGAGCGAGCGGGTGGTGAGCGTGTCGATGTGCTTCTCGACCGCGGCCAGCGCGCCCACCGACTCGATCACCCCGCACAGGTCGCGCACCTGCTCGTCGGAGAGATCGGTCCCGACCGACGACCGAAGCAGTCCAGCGGCCGAGGGGTCGGTCTTGTCGGCGAGTTCGATGGCTTCGGCGAGCAGCACCGTTCGCTTTCCCGAGCGCAGGTCGTCGCCGGACGGCTTACCGGTGACGGCGGGATCACCGAACACCCCGAGCACGTCGTCGCGAAGCTGGAACGCCACGCCGATGTCGTTGCCGATCTCGAAGAAGATCGCCTGCACGTCGGGCCGGTCGGCGGCGGCGGCGGCGCCGAGCTGCAGTGGCCGGGTGATCGTGTACGACGCGGTCTTGTAGGTGTTGACGTTCATCGCCGACGCCACGGTGGTTGCGCCGCTCGACTCGGCGACGATGTCGAGGTACTGGCCGCCGAGCACCTCGGTGCGAATGTCGGCCCACACCCGCTGCACCCGCCGCCGGGCGTCCTGCGGCAGCTCGGCTGTCGCGACGATGTCGTCGGCCCACACCAGAGCCAGGTCGCCGAGCAGCACCGCGGCGGAGAGTCCGAACTGATCGGCCGACCCGGTCCAGCGGCGGTCCAGGTGCTTCTGCGCGAAGATCCGGTGCACGGTCGGCAGACCCCTGCGGGTGGCCGAGTCGTCGATGACGTCGTCGTGCACCAGAGCGCACGCCTGAAGCAGTTCGAGCGCCGCGAACAGCCGCCACACAGAAGCGTCCGCCTCGCGGTCGGCGACCGCGCGCCACCCCCAATAGGCGAACGCGGGCCGCAGGCGTTTGCCGCCCCGAAGTACGAACTCCTCGAGCGCGGCGGTGAGATCGGCGTAGTCGGTGCCGATGTAGGCGGCGTCGGCGCGCCGCTGCGCCAGATACTCCCGGAGCTGCTCGGTGACGGCGGCTGCCAGTTCGACGGCTGACGGTGTCGCTGTGTTGACGCTCAGCGCCCCGCCCCTTTCGATCGATGTTCGGCTCGCGAGTGTCCACAGTAGAGCCTGACCGGGGCTTTGTACCAAGTCATAGAGCGGTTAGTTGCGCGATGAGGCCGTCGGGTCGGTGAACCGGGGGGACTGGTCGCGGTTCACCCACGCCAGGCCGGCCAAGATGCCTGCCACCAGGAACGAGGCGAGACCCAGCCAGATCGCCGCGCCGGTGAACGACCGGGCACTCGGATCGGTGTAGCGGGCCTGGGCGGACATCGTGCTCACCACGCCCGGTTTGAGCTTCCATTCGACGACCTCCGCGGCCACCTGGTCACCGTTGGTGGACGTCACCTCGCCGGGGAACGACACCGACAGCGACACATCGGCCTCCGGATCGGTCAACGACGTGAGGTCCGCCCGGCCGTCGAGGATCACCAGATCCCCGGCGCGCCGCAGGGACAGGTCGACCCCGGCCGCGTCCTGGTTCATGTTGGCCAGCTGCGGGAGCTCGGCGAACGTCAGGTCGGAGAAGACCGCCTGCGAGCCGACGTAGTCGTCCTTGTTGTAGTCGGAGATCGCCACCTTGTTGCTGAACGGAAGGTTGTTGAGCAGCTGCGGGCCCTTGTCATCGGCGCCGCGCGGCTTCGCCGCGGCCACGATCTGGCCGGACACCCGGTCGTCGGGGGAGACGGTGATGCTCGCCCGCACGCGCACGCACCCGACGGCCGACGGAACGATCACCAACAGCAGCACGATCGCCAGCAGGCGGACTCTGCGGCGGTTCGACACGAGGTCATCGTGCCAGATCTGCGCCGTCAGAGCGGTAGCGACCGTCCGAGAATCGCGAACGGCCGGGGGTCGCCTGCGAAGTGATAGCCGCGGATGACGTCGGTGAAGCCCAGCCTGCGGTAGAGCCGCCAGGCACGGTTGGCCTCGCCGTTGATCTCCGGTGTCGACAACAGCACGTGCGCCTCACCGCGGCCGGCCAAGAGCCGCCGCGCCAACGCCTCGCCGAGGCCGCGTCCCTGGCAGCGCGGATGGATGTGCAGTTCGGTGAGCTCGAAGTAACTCGTCATCAGCTCGGCGATCCGGGCCTGGTCCGCGCCGACCCGATGCAACCCTGCGACGACCTGCTGCTGCCACCATTGATCGGGTGCCCCGCAGTAGCCGTATGCGACCCCGACGATCGGCGCGGCGGTCAACTCGGCGGCCGGACAGTCCGCCGCGTCAGGCACCTCGACCGCTGCAACGGCCTTCCAGCCGATCCTTCTGGTGTGTTCGAGCCACATCGACGACCGTTGGTCTTCGGTGCCACGCGGATATCGCATGGCGTTCACGTACACGCCGAGGGCATCGCCGAGCCTGCGCTCCATGTCGGCCTGCGACAGATCGATGAGAAATGTCGCCACCTTCGCTCGCCGCCTTTCTGCGCGCCCGGCCGCGGGTTGACCCGGGACGGCCAGTGCCATTATCGCCGGGCGAGGCGGTGGCTCACGAGGGCGGTGCACGTCATACAATCGGGGAGCGAACTAGGTGGTACGGCTCAGTTTCACCTCGTATCATGACTGTCAGATGTCCGCGAACGCGGGCGTGAATTCGCTGAAGACCACGTGACGGGCGGCAAGGAGGGACGCATGCCACTCTCCGATCATGAGCAGCGCATGCTCGATCAGATCGAGAGCGCTCTCTATGCCGAGGACC
>JAEZKH010000013.1 GCA_023415515.1 Actinomycetes bacterium | reverse complement strand
GTCGTCGTACGACGCCCGTCTACTGGTCGCCCGACTTCAGCCGGCACGCCGACCGCGCCGACTGGTCGGAGAAGGACTGGGAGGACGCGGTTCTGGAGTCGCTGCGGATAGCGGTGGACCGTCGCATGGTCGCCGATGTCCCCGTCGGATGTCTGCTGTCGGGCGGCGTCGACTCCAGTCTCATCGTCGGCCTGCTCGCCGAGGCGGGCCAGAAGCACCTGTCGACGTTCTCGATCGGCTTCGAGTCCGTCGGCGGCGTCGAGGGCGACGAGTTCAAATGGTCGGACATCGTGGCCGACCGGTTCGGCACAGACCATCATCAGATCCGGATCGGCACCGACCGGATGCTGCCCGCGCTGGACGGTGCGATCGGCGCGATGAGCGAACCGATGGTCAGCCATGACTGTGTCGCCTTCTACCTTCTCAGCCAGGAAGTCGCCAAACACGTCAAGGTGGTGCAGTCCGGCCAGGGCGCCGACGAGGTATTCGCCGGCTACCACTGGTACCCCCCGATGGGCGACCCCGGCGCCGCTTCCCTCGACGGATCGGTCGCCGCCTACCGCGCGGCGTTCTTCGACCGCGACTCCGAGGGTGTCCGAGGACTCGCGGCGGCAGGCGTCGTGACCGACGACGATCCAAGCGGCCGGTTCGTCACCGAGCATTTCGCCAGGGAAGGCGCGCAGACCGGGGTCGACCGCGCACTGCGCCTCGACACCACCGTCATGTTGGTTGACGACCCCGTCAAACGGGTAGACAACATGACCATGGCCTGGGGATTGGAGGGGCGAGTGCCGTTCCTCGACCACGAACTCGTGGAGCTGGCCGCGACGTGTCCACCGGAGCTGAAGACCGCCCACGGGGGCAAGGGTGTGCTCAAGGAGGCCGCCCGACGGGTCATCCCATCCGAGGTGATCGACCGTCCGAAGGGGTATTTCCCCGTTCCGGCGCTGACCCATCTCGAAGGCCCTTATCTCGACCTGGTGCGCGACGCGTTGTACGCACCGGTCGCCAAGGAGCGCGGGTTGTTCCGGCCGGAGGCCGTCGACGCCCTGCTCGCCGATCCGAACGGCAGGCTCACCCCGCTGCGCGGCAACGAGCTGTGGCAGATCGCGCTGCTCGAGCTGTGGCTGCAGCGGCACGGAATCACGGGCGCCGCGGCGTGAGTTCGGCCCAACCGCTGGAAGGCGACCACCCCGAGGCGATCACCCTCGGTCTGCACGGCGCTTCGCCCGCGCACCTCGTCGATGAGATGGCCGACGACGTCGTCCTCGAACTCGGTTGGGGCCGTTTGATTTTCGGACAGACGTTCGCCGACGCCGAAAAGCTCGCCGAGGTGTTGCGCGGCGAGACGCACGGCAGGCGCGACATCTGCATCTACGCCCGCGAGCCCCACGTCCTGGTGTCGAGAGCGCCTGCCGAACTGTTCATCGATCCAAGTCACACCTACCGACTGCGGTTCGCCGACAACGATGAACCGGTGCCTGCCACCACCGGCTTCACCGTGCGCACACTGCGCGACGAGACCGATGCCGACGCGATGAACAATGTGTACGTGCGCTGCGGGATGGTGCCGGCGCCGACCGACGTCATCTGGCAGAACCACCGCGACCGTCAACCGGTGGACTACCTCGTGGCAGCGCGCGACGACGACGGCTCGGTGATCGGCACAGTCACCGGCGTCGACCACAAGCTTCTGTTCGACGACCCGGAGAACGGCTCGAGCCTGTGGACGCTTGCCGTCGACCCGACCACCAGCCTGCCCGGCGTCGGCGCCGCCCTCACCAGGGCGCTGGCGGGGTCGTACCGCGACCGCGGCCGGTCCTACATGGATCTCTCGGTGACCCACGACAACGTCGCCGCGATCGGGCTGTACGAAAAGCTCGGCTTCCAGCGCGTACCCGTGATGGCGGTCAAACGCAAGAACGCCATCAACGAACCGCTGTTCACCCATCCGCCAGAGACGGTCGACGACCTCAACCCGTATGCGCGCATCATCGCCGACGAGGCCATGCGCCGGGGCATCTGGGTCGAGGTGTTGGACGCGGGCGCGGGCGAGATGCGGCTGTCCTACGGGGGCCGCAGCGTGATCACCCGAGAATCGTTGTCGGAGTTCACCTCCGCGGTGGCCATGAGTCGCTGCGACGACAAGCGCCAGACCCGTCGCATCGTCGCCGACGCAGGCATCACGGTGCCGAAGGGCCGCCTGGCCACCTTCGACGAGGGCGACCACGAGTTCCTCGCCCAGGTCGATGATGTGGTGGTGAAGCCGACCCGGGGCGAACAGGGCAAGGGCATCACCGTCGGCGTCGACGGCCCCGAGGACCTCGACCGGGCGCTCGCCCGGGCCCGTGAGCAGCATCCCGAAGTGCTCATCGAGCAGCGCGCCAAGGGTGATGACCTTCGGCTTGTGGTCATCGACGGCAAGGTGGTCGCCGCCGCGATCCGTCGACCGGCCGAGGTCGTGGGCACCGGGCACCACACCGTGCGCGAGCTGATCGAGACGCAGAGCAGGCGCCGAGCCGCCGCCACCGGCGGCGAGTCGCAGATCCCGGTCGACGCGGTCACCGAGTCGACGGTGGCCGAGGCCGGATGGTCGTTCGACGATGTGTTGCCCGAGGGCGAGCGACTGCGCGTGCGCCGGACCGCGAACCTGCACCAGGGCGGCACGATTCACGATGTGACCGCCGAGGTGCATCCCGAGCTGTGTCGGGTCGCGGTCACCGCCGCGGAGGCGATCGGCATCCCGGTCACCGGAATCGACCTGCTGGTGCCCGACGTCACGAAGGACGAATACGTCTTCATCGAGGCCAACGAGCGACCCGGGCTGGCGAATCACGAGCCGCAGCCGACCGCGGCCGCGTTCGTCGACTACCTGTTCCCCACCACTCCCGGGCTACCGCAGGCGTGGACGCCCGATCAGGCGCGCGACTGACCAACGGTCACCATGTGCTGGTGCGCAGCACGATCTCGGCGGCCAACTGCGCCGTCGACTCGTGGGCGTTGCGCCTGCCCAGCAATTCGACCAACCGGAAATCGCCGTACACGTAGCGCTGGCTCGCCCGCGCCACCGCGCGCGCGGCGGGTGAACTCACCAACGCCGTGGTGTTCATCTCCACCGGCGGGCAATGCTCGTCGCGGATCACGCCGGATTCGTCGGCGACGCGCGGATGACCGCGGTCGATGACGACCAGGCCGATGAAGCGATCGAGGCGGGTGGCGGCCAGTTCCCAGGCCAACTCACCGCCGACCCGGTCGCCGACCAGCAGCCCCCACTGCACCTCGAGCATGTCCATGATGCCGACGACGGATTTGGCGGTCAGGCGTGGATCGGGACCGACCACGATGGTCCGCAGCGAGGCCGTGTGCAGCCGTTGGCACACGGCCTCATAGGCCGACGCCGCCTGCTGCGCGGCGCCGAGCAGCACCACGACGGACCCCTTGTCCGGGCCGGCGACATCGACAGGAACGGGGAAACCGTCGACGGTTACCATCGTCGAAGGCATTCGGCCACGCTACAACCCGTCGCTGATCGGCGGGGCGTTTTGCCCGGGACCAAGCCAGTCCTCAGTCGGTCGACAGCCGCGCGGCTTGTTTGCCACTGACATCCAGAAACGTCTGCGGCAGCGTCGCTTTGACGGCGATGGTGGGATTTGGTGTGGGAAAAGCGATTCCGAACACCGCCATCGCGCCGACGTTCTCGAAGGAAAAGAACACGCTGCTTTTCGCTCCGTTCAGATCCATGGTTTGCTCGTAGACGAGGGCATCGAGCCGGTCGGTCCGAAGCTCGGTGGTTGTCATCGGAATCCCCTCCGACGACGGGTCGAAGAAGGTCTGGTACGCCGCGCAGCGCTGCGCTGCCGCCGCGAGCGCGCCGAGATCGAGGTTCCACGTCAGCACCGTCATCACGATGCGCGCGCCGTCGTAGGCGACGCTGTATTTCGCTGCGCTGCCCTTGCCCCGTTCGGCGGACGCGGCGATGACCCTGGTGAGCCCGTCGGAACAGCCTTCCGGCTTTGACAGCATCGCGGGCGGCCCGCCCTCGCCGTCGGGACGTCCCGGCGCCTCGACGATGCGGTCGTACTGCACGCCGGCCGGAAAATCGCCTGCGCTCAGGACGGTCCTGTCCAGCTTGGCGCCGACCCAGGTCGCAGTGCCCGAGACGGTGTTGGCGCAGCCGGTGAACGCCGCGGCGACGACAAGCGCCAGCGCGCACGCCCTCACCGACCGCCCGATCATGGGATCAAGGCTACCGACGCTAGCGGCAGGTGTACCCACCGTCGACAGGCAGACAGACGCCGGTGATCATCGCGGCGTCGTCGCTCAACAGAAACACGATCGGACCCGCGATGTCGTCCTCGGTTGCCCAGCGGCCGAGCGGCATCTGCGCCAGAAAGGCGGGGCCGACGTCGGGTCGGTCCCAGTGGAACGCGGACATGTCGGTCATCACCACGGTCGGGTTCACACTGTTCACCCGGATGTTGTGCTTGCCCAGTTCCAGCGCACTCACCCGGGTGATGTTGTCCACCGCGGCCTTGGACGACCCGTACGAGATGTGGCCCGGCAATGCGACAAGACTTGCCTGGCTCGAAACGTTGACGATCGAACCGCCGCGACCGCGCTCGATCAACCCAGGGGTCACATGTTTGATGACCAGCAGGCTCCCCCGTGCGTTGACGGTGATGACTCGGTCGAACACCGCGATGTCGGTGTCCTGTGGTGTTGCGATCTCACCGCCGAATCCACCGCAGTTCACCACGCCCCACAGGTCGAGCCCCGACACAGCGGCGTGGATCTCGTCTTCTGACGAAAGGTCGAACGGCAATGGGTGAGCGCCGGTCTCCTCGGCGAGCCTGGCGAGTATGTCGGTGTCGCGGCCACCGGCATACACCTCAGCGCCGTGTCCGGCCAGGCGGCGGACGGTGGCCGCCCCGATTCCACCGGTCGCACCCGTGACCAACACCGCGCGCCCTGTGAAATCAGTCATGACGTATACCCTGCACCCCGTGGCCGACGAGACAGTGAGCTTCGCCGTCGAAGGGCTCCTCCTCGACTGCGACGGCGTGCTCGTCGATTCGCACGACGCAGCGGCGGTCGCGTGGAACCAGTGGGCCGAACGCTGGGCCCCGGGGTTCGACTTCCACCGCGACATCGAGCACGGCAGGCGGATCACCGACCTCGTCGGCGAACTGATAAGCGACCAAGGCCATGTCGCGGCAGCGGTGGCCGAGCTGACGCAGCGGGAACTGGACTGCGCCACCGAAGTACGCGCGATTCCTGGCGCACGCCGGCTTCTCGACTCCAGCCCCGGCGGTCGCTGGGCCGTCGTCACGTCGGGCAACCGAGCGCTGGCCACGGCACGAATGGCATCCGCTGGATTGCCGTCCGCGGCCGTGCTGGTGGCGAGCGAGGACGTCGATAACGGAAAGCCCTTTCCCGATCCCTACCTGGTCGCCGCGCGGCG
>JAEZKH010000513.1 GCA_023415515.1 Actinomycetes bacterium | reverse complement strand
GGCGGCCGCCTCCATCACCGGCCAGTCGCTGTCCGAGCCCATGATCAAGCCGACAACCGGCGCGTTAGGCATGTCCTGAGTCCCATCCATCGGTCCATTCCGCGTGCGACAACCAGTGTGCCGCCCGCTCTGCACGTTCCCGTACCCGCTCCACGTCGCAGTCCGCCGAACCGACGATGTTCACATGGCCCACTTTGCGACCTGGGCGCTCAGCCTTGCCGTAGAGGTGCACCTTGGCCTCCGGGATCCGGCCGAACAGGTGGTGAAGGCGTTCGTCGACACTCATCGCCGGGGCGTGCGGCGCACCCAACACGTTGGCCATCACGGTCACCGGCGCGACCGGACGGGTGTCGCCGAGCGGATAGTCCAGCACGGCCCGCACGTGCTGTTCGAACTGGCTGGTCACCGCGCCGTCCATGGTCCAGTGGCCGGAGTTGTGCGGGCGCATCGCCAGTTCGTTGACCAGCAACCGGCCATCTTCGGTTTCGAACAGCTCGACGGCCAGGACGCCCACCACGCCCAGCTCACCGGCCAGCCGCAGACCCAGCTGCTCGGCTTCGGCGGCCAGGTCCTCGGCGAGGTCGGGCGCGGGTGCCACGACGGTGACGCAGATGCCGTCTTCCTGCACCGTCTCCACGATCGGCCAGGCGGCGCCCTGACCGAACGGCGAGCGGGCCACCAGCGCCGAGAGCTCGCGACGCATCGCCACCCGCTCCTCGAGCAGCACCGGCACACCGTCGGCCAGATATTCGGTGACCACCTCGCGGGCGTGCGCCAGGTCGCGGGCCAACACCACGCCGCGGCCGTCGTAGCCGCCGCGCACGGTCTTGACCACCACCGGACCCCCGACGGCAGCGGCGAACGCGTCGACGTCGTCGACGCCGGAGACCGCGCTGAACCGCGGGATCGGCGCGCCGAGCGCCTCGAGTTTGCGCCGCATGACCAGCTTGTCCTGGGCGTGCACCAGGGCCTCGGGCGGGGGCGCCACCGTGACGCCCTCGGCGACCAGGGTGTCCAGCAACTCGGTCGGCACATGCTCGTGGTCGAAGGTCAGCGCGGCGGCACCCTCGGCCGCGCGCCGCAGCGCCTCGAGGTCGGTGTGGTCGCCGATGACGACGTCGGGAGTCACCTGGGCGGCCGGATCGTCGGGGCGCACGGCCAGCACCCGCAGGCTCTGGCCGAGCGCGATCGCGGCCTGGTGGGTCATCCGGGCCAGCTGCCCGCCGCCAACCATGGCGACGATCGGAGGTCTGGGGCTGTTCGACACGGCCATCATGGTGTCAGACCTGCGCGAGTACGCACACCTGCGGTGACTTCCGTAGACTTGCTCCTTGTGTCTTTCGCTGATGCCACCATCGCTCGGCTTCCCCGACCGATCCGGCCCTTCGCCGAGCGGCATCACGAACTCATCAAGTTCGCGATCGTCGGTGCGACGACGTTCGTCATCGACTCGGCGATCTTCTACACGCTGAAGCTGACGATCCTCGAGCCCAAGCCGGTCACCGCCAAGGTGATCGCCGGCATCGTCGCGGTGATCGCCTCCTATGTACTGAACCGGGAGTGGAGCTTCCGCAACCGCGGCGGACGTGAGCGACACCATGAAGCACTGCTGTTCTTCGCGGTCAGCGGGGTCGGTGTGCTGCTGAGCATGGCGCCGCTGTGGTTCTCCAGTTACGTGCTGGAACTGCGCGTTCCGCACGTGACGCTGACGGTCGAGAACATCGCCGACTTCATCTCCGCCTATATCCTCGGCAACCTGCTACAGATGGCCTTCCGGTTCTGGGCCTTCCGCCGCTGGGTCTTCCCCGACGAGTTCGGGCCCAGCCACGACAAGGGCCTGGAGTCCGCCCTCACCGGCGGCGGCTTCGCCGAGGCGATGGAGGACGAGTACGAGGCCGGCGGCACAGTCACCCCGTTGCGCCACCGCCGGGCACTGCGTCAGCTGGGCGACTCTTCAGACCCCAGAGTGTCGAAGACTTCGTGATACAGCAGTGAATGCACCCGCTCCACGCGGGGAATGTCGTGGAACTCAAGGGGATCCTGGCTCGCCGATTCGATGATCAGCGTGCCGGTGCGCATCATCCGGTCCAGTAGTCCGTGCCGGAATTCCACACTGTTGATGCGCGCCAACGGAATATCGATACCCGAGCGGGTCAACAATCCGTGGCGGAACATCACCCGGCGGTCGGTGATCACGAAATGCGTTGTGAGCCAATTCAAGAACTTCCACAACGTGAGCCAGCCGACCAGGATCACCCAGATCGCGGCGATCACACCGAAGAGCACCTTCTTGGCGGTCGGGTCCCAGCTGGTGTTGTTGACGAGCGCGGCGACGAATGCCGCCACGACCGTGGCGATCAGCAGCACGACGATCGGACCGATCAGTCGCTTCCAGTGCGGGTGGCGGTGCAGGACAACCTGCTCGCCGCCGGCCAGCACGTTCTCGGGATATCCCATGGTCAATTCCCTACGGCACCGGACACGCGAAGGCAAGAGACTGGTCGCCTTACCGACTCCTTAAGGTTGCCGATACCATCGTCACCCATGACGAGCGTTACGGAACCGGCCTCCGGGCACACGATCGACATCCACACCACCGCCGGCAAGCTGGCCGACCTCCGGCAGCGCGCCGAGGAATCGCTGCATCCGGTCGGCGAGACGGCTGTGGAGAAGGTCCACGCCAAGGGCAAGCTCACCGCTCGCGAACGCATCCTGGCGTTGCTCGACGAGGGGTCCTTCGTCGAACTCGACGCCCTGGCGCGGCACCGCAGCACCAACTTCGGGCTGGCCGAGAACCGCCCGGTCGGCGACGGCGTGGTGACCGGCTACGGCACCATCGACGGTCGCGAGGTGTGCATCTTCAGCCAGGACGCGACGGTGTTCGGCGGCAGCCTCGGCGAGGTCTACGGCGAGAAGATCGTCAAGGTTCAGGAGCTGGCCATCAAGACCGGCCGCCCGCTGATCGGCATCAACGACGGCGCGGGCGCCCGCATCCAGGAGGGTGTGGTCTCCCTCGGCCTGTACAGCCGGATCTTCCACAACAACATCAAGGCCTCCGGCGTGATCCCGCAGATCTCGCTGATCATGGGCGCTGCCGCCGGCGGCCACGTCTACTCCCCCGCGCTGACCGACTTCGTCATCATGGTCGACCAGACCAGCCAGATGTTCATCACCGGACCCGACGTCATCAAGACCGTCACCGGCGAGGACGTCACCATGGAGGAGCTGGGTGGCGCCCACACCCACATGGCCAAGTCCGGCACCGTGCACTACGTCGCCTCCGGCGAGCAGGACGCGCTGGATTACGTCCGCGACCTGCTGAGCTACCTGCCGCCCAACAACTACGCCGAGCCGCCGCGTTACCCGGCGCCGCCGCACCCGGGCGCCATCGAGGACAACCTCACCGACGAGGACCTCGAACTCGACACGCTGATCCCGGACTCCCCGAACCAGCCGTACGACATGCACGAGGTCATCACCCGCATCCTCGACGACGACGAGTTCCTCGAGGTCCAGGCCGGCTACGCGCAGAACATCATCGTCGGCTTCGGCCGCATCGACGGTCGCCCGGTCGGCATCGTCGCCAACCAGCCCACCCAGTTCGCCGGCTGCCTGGACATCAACGCCTCGGAGAAGGCCGCCCGGTTCGTGCGGACCTGCGACTGCTTCAACATCCCGATCGTGATGCTGGTCGACGTGCCGGGCTTCCTTCCCGGCACCGAGCAGGAGTACAACGGCATCATCCGGCGCGGCGCGAAGCTGCTCTACGCCTACGGCGAGGCCACCGTCGCGAAGATCACCGTCATCACCCGCAAGGCCTACGGCGGCGCGTACTGCGTCATGGGCTCCAAGGAGATGGGCGCCGACGTCAACGTGGCGTGGCCGACGGCCCAGATCGCGGTGATGGGCGCTTCTGGAGCGGTCGGGTTCGTCTACCGTCAGCAGCTCAAGGAGGCCGCCAAGGAGGGCCGCGACGTCGAAGCCCTGCGGTTGGAGCTGCAGCAGGACTACGAGGACACCTTGGTCAACCCCTACATCGCCGCCGAACGCGGCTACGTCGACGCGGTGATCCCGCCGTCACACACCAGGGGCTACGTCGCCACCGCCCTGCGGCTGCTGGAGCGCAAGATCACTCAGACGCCGCCCAAGAAGCACGGGAACATCCCGCTGTAGCCCGAGCGAACGATCGGACAGAAGTGAGCAAAGACGAACACCACATCACCGAGGTCAGCGACCCGCGGGAGATGACCATCGACGAGCCGCCGAGCCAGGCGGTCAAGGAGATCAAGGTCGTCAAGGGTGAGCCGACCACCGAGGAGCTCGCCGCGCTGGTCGCGGTTCTCAGCGCGGCCTCCGGCGGCCGCGTCGAGCCCGGTCCGCAGGAGCTCAACCTGTGGGGTCATCCGGTCGACAAGCTGCGTTTCGAGACATTCAGCTGGCAGCGCGTGACGCTGCTGGAGCGGACGCACATGCGGCGCTGACGAGCGCGTGCGGGAGGAACAACGGTCATGACGCGGGTGGTGCTCGCGTCCGCCTCGCCCGGCAGACGGATGGTGTTGCGCCAGGCCGGAATCGACCCGGCGGTCGTGATCTCGGGAGTTGACGAGGAGGCGGTCATCGCCGCCAGGGGCGCCGACGCCGCGCCCGGCGACGTGGCCAATGCACTGGCCGCCGCCAAGGCCGAACAGGTCGTCGCCACGCTCGATCCGGCCGTCGCGTCGGATTGTGTTGTCGTCGGCTGTGATTCGATGCTGCTCATCGACGGGCAGCTGCGCGGCAAACCGGTTTCGATCGCCGACGCCCGCAGACAGTGGGAGTCGATGCGGGGACGTGACGGCCTGCTGCATTCCGGTCACTGCGTGGTGCGTCTGCGCGATGGGGTGGTCATCGGTCACGAAGTCGAATTCGACTGCACGACAGTGCGCTTCGGCACGCCGACCGACGACGAACTGAGCGCCTACCTGGCCACCGGCGAGTCTCTTCGGGTGGCGGGTGCGTTCACGATCGACGGCCTCGGCGGCTGGTTCGTCGACGGCATCGACGGCGATCCGTCCAACGTGATCGGCCTCTCGCTGCCGACGACGCGCAGGCTGTTGCGCCGGGTGGGGCTGTCGATCGCCGGATTGTGGGAAGACAACCCGCTGTAGGCTCACAGACGTGGCACTTCCTCCCGATCCTGATCCCAGTCTCGCGGCGTACGCGCATCCGGAGCGGCTGGTCACACCCGACTGGTTGTCCGGAAACCTCGGCAGACCAGGCCTCGTCGTCGTCGAATCCGACGAGGATGTGCTGCTCTACGACACCGGCCACATTCCTGGCGCGGTGAAGATCGACTGGCACACCGACCTCAACGACCCACGGGTCCGCGATTACATCAGCGGCGCGCAGTTCGCCGAACTGATGGACCGCAAGGGCATCTCCCGCGACGACACCGTGGTGATCTACGGCGACAAGAGCAACTGGTGGGCGGCCTACGCGCTGTGGGTCTTCACCCTCTTCGGCCACCCCGATGTCCGCCTGCTCGACGGCGGTCGTGACCTGTGGATCAACGACGGCCGGGAGACCACACTCGACGTGCCGACCAAGCAGACCACCGGGTACCCCGTCGTCGAACGCAACGACGCCCCGATCCGGGCGTTCAAAGACGACGTGCTGGCCATCCTCGGCAAGGAACCGCTCATCGACGTGCGCTCCCCGCAGGAGTACACCGGTGAGCGCACCCACATGCCCGACTATCCCGAAGAAGGCGCACTGCGGGGCGGCCACATCCCGACCGCCCGCTCGATCCCGTGGGGCAAGGCCGCGCAGGACAACGGCAGGTTCCGCAGGCGGGAGGAACTCGAGGAGCTGTACGGCTTCCTCACTCCCGAGGACACGACGGTCGTCTACTGCCGCATCGGCGAGCGGTCCAGTCACACCTGGTTCGTGCTGACCCATCTGCTCGGGCTGCCGGGCGTGCGCAACTACGACGGGTCGTGGACGGAGTGGGGCAACGCGGTGCGGGTACCGGTCGCCGTCGGTACCGAACCAGGTGGAGCGCCCGGCTCGTCATGAGTTCCATGCCCGCGCCGCTGGCCGAGGTGGTGTCGGACTTCAAGGAGGTCACCGGCCAGGACAAGCTGCAGCTGCTGCTCGAGTTCGCAGGCGAGCTGCCGCCGCTGCCCGCCGACCTCGAGGAGGCGGCGATGGAGCCGGTGCCCGAATGTCAGTCGCCGCTGTTCCTGCACGTCGACGCCGCCGACCGCGACCACGTGCGGCTGTATTTCAGTGCTCCGCCGGAGGCGCCGACGACGCGCGGCTTCGCCTCGATCCTGGCGCAAGGTCTCGACAAGCAGTCGGCCGACGACATCCTCGCCGTGCCCGACGACTTCTACGGCGACCTCGGGCTCGCCGCGCTGATCAGCCCGCTTCGGCTGCGCGGCATGTCGGCGATGCTGGCCCGGATCAAGAAGCACCTGCGCTGACCCACCCATACACTCGCGCGTCTCGTGGGGGCGCATCGGGTCGATTGCACTCCCCACGGCGTGGACGCTTAAACTGCCCGGGATACATTCTTAAAGACGTTTCTTAGACATAGCGAACACTGAAGTCGATCAGGAGGCGCAGTGCCCAGTCACGCCAGCTCACGCATCCAGAAGGTGCTGGTAGCCAATCGCGGCGAAATCGCCGTTCGGGTGATTCGCGCGGCCCGCGACGCCGGGATCCCGAGCGTGGCCGTTTATGCCGAACCCGACGCCGACGCGCCTCACGTACGGCTTGCCGATGAGGCCTTCGCCCTCGGCGGCCAGACATCAGCCGAGTCCTACCTCGACTTCGGCAAGCTGCTCGACGCGGCCGAGAAATCCGGCGCCAACGCCGTCCATCCCGGCTACGGATTCCTTTCGGAGAACGCCGATTTCGCACAGGCAGTGCTCGACGCGGGGCTGATCTGGATCGGTCCGAGCCCGCAGTCGATTCGCGACCTCGGCGACAAGGTGACCGCCCGCCACATCGCGGCCCGCGCGCAGGCGCCGCTGGTTCCGGGCACCCCCGACCCGGTGAAGGACGCCGATGAGGTCGTCGCGTTCGCCGAGGAGTACGGCGTGCCGGTGGCGATCAAGGCGGCGTTCGGCGGCGGCGGGCGCGGCATGAAGGTGGCGCGCACCATCGAGGAGATTCCCGAGCTGTTCGAGTCGGCCACCCGCGAGGCCGTCGCGGCGTTCGGCCGCGGCGAGTGCTTCGTCGAGCGTTACCTGGACAAGCCGCGCCACGTCGAAGCCCAGGTGATCGCCGATACGCACGGCAACGTCGTGGTCGCGGGCACGCGCGACTGCTCGCTGCAGCGCGGCTTCCAGAAGCTGGTCGAGGAGGCGCCTGCGCCGTTCCTGACCGATGCGCAGCGCAAGGAGATCCACGAGTCGGCCAAACGCATCTGCAAGGAGGCCGGCTATTACGGCGCGGGCACGGTCGAGTACCTGGTCGGCCAGGACGGGCTGATCTCGTTCCTCGAGGTGAACACCCGCCTGCAGGTCGAGCATCCGGTCACCGAGGAGACCGCGGGCATCGATCTGGTTCGCCAGCAGTTCCGCATCGCCAACGGTGAAGCCCTCGACATCACCGAGGACCCGACGCCGCGCGGCCACGCCATCGAGTTCCGGATCAACGGCGAGGACGCCGGCCGCGGCTTCCTGCCCGCGCCCGGCCCCGTCACCCGCTACGAGATCCCCACCGGCCCCGGTGTCCGGCTGGACTCCGGTGTCGAGACCGGGTCGGTCATCGGCGGTCAGTTCGACTCGATGCTGGCCAAGCTGATCGTCACCGGCGCGACGCGCCAGGAGGCATTGGAGCGGTCGCGTCGCGCCCTCGACGAATTCATCGTCGAGGGCCTCGCGACGGTCATCCCGTTCCACCGCGCAGTGGTCTCCGACCCGGCCTTCGTCGGCGATGACAACGGATTCTCCGTGCACACCCGGTGGATCGAGACCGAGTGGGACAACCAGATCGAGCCGTTCACCGGCGGCGACCCGCTCGACGCGGAGGACACCATTCCGCGGCAGACGGTGGTCGTCGAGGTGGGCGGCCGCAGGCTGGAGGTGTCGCTGCCCGGCGATCTGGCCATCGGCAACGGCGGCGGCGCCGTCGCGCCAGGAGTCGTCCGCAAGAAGCCCAAGCCCCGTAAGCGCGGCGCGAGCGGCGGTGCGGCGGCGTCCGGCGATGCGGTCACCGCGCCGATGCAGGGCACCGTGGTGAAGGTGGCCGTCGAGGAGGGCCAGGAGGTCTCCGCGGGCGACCTGGTCGTCGTGCTCGAGGCGATGAAGATGGAGAACCCGGTCACCGCCCACAAGGACGGCACGATCACGGGTCTCGCGGTGGAGGCGGGCGCCGCCATCACGCAGGGCACGGTGCTGGCGGAGATCAAGTCGCCGGAGTAGGCGCGGTCGAGCTTCAGTCGGGGGTGACCAGGCTGCGGTCGTCGACCGCGGTGCCGAAGTACTTGGCCTGCGGGTCCACGACGACGGTCTTGTTCTCGCCTCGGCGTTCGAGCGACTCGCGGGCCATCTGCTCGAACGAGATCTTCTGCGGCCCACCGATGTTCACGTAGCCGTTGAGCGGCGACGCCGCCGCGGCACGGGCCACGACGGAGACCACCTTCCAGGCCGGGATCGGCTGGATCAGCGCGTCGGGCACCCGCACTTCGTCGCCGACGACGAGCGAGTCGGTGATCCCGTCGGTGAACTCGCTGAACTGCGTCGCCCGCACGAGCGTGTAGGGCAGGCCAGACGCGGCGATGATCTTCTCCTGCGCGACCTTGGCCCGCATGTAGCCGCTGTCCGGCAGACCGTCGCAGCCGACGATGGACAGGGCGACGTAGTGACCGACGCCTGCCTCCTTCGCCGCTGCGGTGAGGTTGGCCGTCGACCTGGTGAAGAAGTTCATCACGGGGCCATCCGAGAAATCGGGGGCGTTGACGACGTCGACGAGCGCATCCGCGCCTGCGAGCGCGCCTGCGACGCCCTCGCCGGTGAGCACGTCCACCCCGGTGCTTCGTGAGGCGGCGACGGTCTCGTGGCCGTGCTTGGTGAGCGATTCGACGAGTTGGGTCCCGATCAGGCCGCTGGCTCCGATCACTGCGATCTTCATGCCTACTATTAGTCCTCGTGGACCCGGTGGAAATCAATGCCGGCGCTTGGTATCTGCGTGGTGTGCCCGCCGACGGCCGCTACCGCTGGGAGGTCTGCGAGTCCGTCACGGGTGAGGTGGTCGCAGCGGTCACGCTGGACCCGGAGGCGGCCGTCGTATCGTCCGACGGTGCGAACGCCGACGCGATCGCGGTGGCCGAGCAGGCGGTGCGTCGCTTCGCGGATCAGGCGCTGGGCATCACGATCGGCGGTTGACGTCGACGTCGACACCGGTGGCCAGGTCGGCACAGTCGACCGACACCACGTCGGGCCGGGAGGCGAGAAACGAGCGCGCGCCCTCGTCGCCGCGCAGCGTCGCCACCAACGCGGGCCAATGCCTGGCCGCGATGACCACGGGGTGACCGGGTCGGTCGCCGTAGCGGGCCCGCGCTATCCCCGACGGCGCCGCATGCGCGGCGTCGAGCACCTGACGAACGGCGTCGGCACCGATGTCGGGGGTGTCGACGGTGAGGACGACGGCGTAGTCGGCCGTGCCCGGGTCGAGCGCAGAAACGCCCGTCCGCAGAGACGCACTCATCCCCTCGCCCCAGTCTGGGGCGACCACACCCCTGGCGGGCGACGGCACATCGACGATCGCCGCACCGAGCACGACGACGATGTCGCTGCAGCCGCCGCCGTGAAGCGCGGCGACGGCGTTGCGAAGCCATTGCCCGTTGCCCGCCAGCACCTTCGGCATTCCGTATCTGGTTCCGGCGCCCGCTGCCAGGACTATGCCGCTCGCGTGCGAAGTCATGACATTAGTCTGACGGTTTTGTGCGCAAACCGGATATTTCCCTTTCGTATTCCGGAGTTTCGACGAGTTTGTCATTTTCTGCCATTGCTTCCTGACCGCGACTCGCGGTCTGACCAGGCTTTATTACGAACGGGATCCAGCAATTGACAGAACCACTCGCCGGGAGCGTAGGGTCAAAGCAGGTTGAGTTCGCAGCCGCGGGATACGTCATCGACATGCAGGGTTGTACTACTGCAGCGATGGGCTTTGAGGATCCAGGGCCTTGAACTTTTGACGTGAACCACAGTTCGAAATCTTTCTTCGACTGATGGAGTCACACACACATGTCTACTGCTATTTCCTCTTCTCGTCCGGCCGACCGCCGCGACAGTCAAGCCGCTTCGTTCGCGACGCGTTGGCTGCAGCCGTCGGTCGCGGTGATCACCGCCGCCGGTGAACTGGACGCGTCCAATGCTCAGGCCCTCGTCGACTATGCGCTGCGCGATGCGGATCGTACGCAGCGATTGGCCCTCGATCTGACCGGCGTCGGGTTCTTCGGCACCGCAGGCTTTTCGGCCCTGCACACGCTCAACGTGCGATGCGCGGGAGCCGACATCCAATGGGTGCTGGTGCCGAGCGTCGCCGTCACCAGGCTACTGCGCATCTGCGATCCGGATTCGACGTTGCCGTTGGCGACGACGATGTCGGCGGCTCTGACCCGACTTCAGGCCGATCAGCGCCGGCTACTCCAGCTGGTCACGGAGCCGCGCTAGCGACTTCGCCAGCAGCCGCGACACGTGCATCTGCGAGATGCCGACACGTTCGGCGATCTGAGTCTGGGTCAACGATTCGAAGAATCGGAGCAGCAGTACGGTGCGCTCGCGCTCGGGTAACGCCTCGAGCAAGGGCCGCAACGCTTCTCGGTTCTCGATCTGATCCAGGCTGAGGTCGACGTCGCCCAGTGTGTCGGCGATCGCCGGCGCGTCTTCGTTCCCGCTGCCGCCGCCGCTGTCGATCGACAGCGTGTTGTAAGAGCTGCCTGCCACGAGGCCCTCGACCACCTCGTCGCGGTCCATGTCGAGTTCGGCGGCGAGTTCGGTCGGCGTTGGCGCGCGTCCGAGGCGCTGGGACAGGTCAGCGGTGGCCGCGCCGAGACGAAGGTGCAGTTCTTTGAGTCGCCGCGGCACCTTGACCGACCAGCAGTTGTCGCGGAAGTGCCGACGAACCTCGCCCATGATCGTCGGCACGGCGAACGACACGAAGTCCGAGCCGGCGTCGACATTGAACCGGATGACCGCGTTGACCAGGCCGACCCTCGCCACCTGGACCAGGTCGTCACGAGGCTCGCCGCGGCCGTCGAAGCGCCGGGCGATGTGGTCGGCGAGGGGCAGGCAGCGTTCGACGATGCGGTCACGCTGTCTGTTGAACTTCGCAGAGTCTTCCGGGATGCTCTGTAGCTCGCGGAACATCTCGGCGACGTCCGCGTACTCAGAGTTCGAACGAGCGGACGAACCCTGGGACCGCTGCGGACTCACCTGAGCGAACTCGCTCGCCTCGTCGTCATTGATATGCCGAATACTTGGCCCTCTTCGGCGCCCTGACCGTCCTGGAACGTCGTCACCTCGTCGGTGAGCGAACTCAGCACATGCCAGCTGAAGCTGCCGGGGGTCAGAATGTCTTGGCTCTTGCACGTGGTCGAGGCTTCGACGACCACTTCGTTCTCCCTCGGGTGAACGACGAGCACCAGGGTCGAGTCCGGCATCGCCGACCTAATCAGCCGGGTGCAGGCCTCATCGACGGCGAGCCGCAGATCGGACACGGCGTCGAAGTCGAGGTCCTCGAAGGTGCCGATGGCGGCGACGACGGTGCGCACCACGGCGAGATTCTCCAATTGAGCGGAAACGCGGACCTCCACCGAACGATCACCGCGAAGGTGCCCGTTGTTGTTGCTCTCGTCCGCCATACGACCTCCCGGCAATGTCGACCTGACACTACTCCAAGTGGTGTCCCAGCTAACCACCGGCGGTCCCCGCCAGAGGTGGCGTGTGACCTGAGTAACAGCGGGGTGATAACGCTGGATGGATGACTTCCACCCAGTGCTTCGCGCGCCGATGGTGCGATGACATCGGTGTTTGATACCCATCCGGAGCGAATTTCTAACGGCAGCTTTACATGCGGCTGCGCCGAAGCGTGGTGAGCGGTCCCGGCGTCAGCCGGGTGTGCACACGGTTCCACGATCCCGGCGCCGGCGGGATTCGAGCAGAGGCACGGTCGGCCGGCTCAGGGCCCCGAAGGGGACACAACTGGGAATTCGTGCGAGACGTGCAAGACGACTCGACACGTGCGGGCACTCCGCCGGTCATCCCGTCGACACCTGCGGGTACTCCGCCTGCGCCACTCTGTCGTAGATGCGCAGGGTGTCGGCGGCGACCTGATCCCAGGTGTAGCGGGCGCACACCCGATCACGCCCGGCGAGCCCCAGGCTCTGCCGGAGGAAGGCATCGCGAAGCAGCGGATTGACGGCATCGGCGATGTCGCGGGGCCTCTTGGGCGTGATCAGCCGTCCGGTCACGTCGTGCACGACGGTGTCCTGCATGCCGCCGACCGCAGACGCCACAACCGGAACACCGCATGCCATCGCCTCCAGCGGAACGATGCCGAACCCCTCGTACCATGGGGTGCACACGACGACGTCGGCCGACCGCATCAGAGCGGGCATGTCGGCGCGAGCGACGGCACCGTACAAGTGCACGCGGGGGGCCACCCCGAGGTCGGCCGCCAGTGCGCGTAGCCGGTTCGCCTCGGGATCGGTGTCCAACTGCGGCCGGCCGGGACCGCCCGCGATGACGAGCTCGGCGTTCGGGATCGCGGGCATGGCGCGGATCATGTCGTCAAATCCTTTGCGCGGCAATAACCTTCCGACGCTGAGGATCCGGTGTTTGATGGCCCTCTCGGCGACGGGGCCCTCCGGCGTGAACAGGTCCTTGTCGACCCCGCACGGCACCACGGAGATACGGGTCCGCGATCTGCCCATCCGCATCAACTCGAAGACTTCTTCGCTGCATGCGGCGGCGACCCAGGTGGCCGTCCTGGCCACCATGGCCTCCAACCGGAGCCGGTCTTCCGGGCTGGCGTCGTTGGCGCCCTGGTGACGACCTCTGGCGACACCGAGGCCATGGAACGTCTGCACGGCAGGCATCCCCAGGTGTCGGGTCACGAGCTGGGTCGCGAGTCCGGACATCCAGAAGTGGGCGTGCGCGACATCGGGTCGGTCTGCGCCCCAACGGCTGTCGAGGAACTGTGCGAAGGAACCCATGTGTTGCAAAAGCTCGTCTTTCGGCAGTGCCCTCGCGGGCCCCGCGGGCACATGGACCACCGTGTAACCCGGCGGTGTCGCCACCTCGTCGGGCAGCGCGGGATCGTCGCGGCGGGTGTAGACGGTGACGTCGTGTCCGTGACACACCAAGGCGGCCGAGAGATCGGCGACGTGTACGTTCTGTCCGCCCGCGCCTGCTCCGCCGAGCGCAGCAAGTGGGCTCGCATGCGCGGAGACCATGGCGATCTTCATCGGCATCGTCCTTCCGTCGGTGTCATGCGTATTCGCGTGCCTGTGGCGAGCGATTCGGTCCAGGAGCAACGCACGTGCCATACGAGAAGTGAGCGCACTGCGTCCGCCGAAGCCATGCTTGTCGCGTTGCCGCAGCTCAAGGCATGCAAACGTGGAGTGCTCGACTGTTCGTGAAGTGGACGAGTGGCACTTCGCATAGTGGCTATCTGCAACTGGCGGACGCCCGTGCCGAGGTCACCACCCAACCGGCTGCCTCAAAGGCACGTACCGACCTCGTCTCGTCGGCGTCGATTCTTCATCAACCTGATGACGCTGACACCTTAAATCGGCGGTGGCGCAGTGGCGTTGCGGCTGGCCATCGATGTGGGGCTGACGGTTTCCGGTGACCTGCAACACAATCCGGGCACACCTGGCGTACTTGGTCTGGTGATCAGCCCGCGGACCAAGGCGTCGTATCTCGGCTACGACTGTGGCGGTGGCGACATCGCGGCACATTTCTCGCCGGGCTGGGAAGACGTAGCGCGTCGACGAAGCGAAGGTGGTGCTACGCCCCCGCTACACGAGGTTCTCGGCGGTGCTGAGCGCCGACAGCGTTTAGCGATGACCGCCGTCGGGAACCCACGGAGCGCGCAGGTGCTTCTGCGTATCGCCTACGAAGTGGGCACATTCCAAGCTGACCAGTAGGGGAAGGGTGAAATATGACCGAGAAGAACAGTGGTCCCGAGGAAGCCATCAAGGGCACCGTCGAGGACGTCAAAGGCAAGGCCAAGGAAGCGGTGGGAACCGTCGCCGGTCGCGACGACATGGTGAAAGAGGGCAAGGCCCAGCAGGACAAGGCTGACGCCCAGCAGGACGCCGCCAAGAAGGAAGCCGAGGCCGAGGCCGCGCGAGGTAGTGCAAACGCCGCCGAGAAGCGCCAGGAAGCAAATCAGTAGGGCTTTTGGCCAAGCGAGAAAATCCCAGCCGGGCAACCGGCTGGGATTTTTTTCCGTGCGCTGTCGATCAGCTGCTAGGACGCTGTCTGCTGGCATCGGGATGCTCTGCGTACCAGCGCTCTTCGATGCCGCGCACCCGCCGGTGCTCGACCATCAACCACACCAGGCCGACGGCCAACAGAACGGCCGAGATCGAACCGAAGATGATGCCCGTGCCGTGATGGCTCGTCGCGTGCGCGGCCAGTGCACCGACGAAGGATACGAGCGCGACGCCGATGACGATCAGCGCGGGCATCTCCTTCGTATCGGTCATCGACTCGCCGGCGTGAGGCCGAGTCGTCCTCGAGTGGTCGAGGGGATCTTTAGGGCTTTTCATGGCTGCTCCTTCCGCCACACGTGCTGCCCATGACTGGGATGCACTCCACGGTAGGCCTACCTTCGACGCTGTGCATCGCCTCGCCTGCCCGGTCAGTCAGGGCATGGCGATCAGAGGCACGCTCTTCGCCAGCACCAGCAGCATCGCGGCCATCAGGATCCACCCGGCCACGTGCCACGGCCAGACAATGCCGTCTGTTCGCCAGACCTGGTAGGTGCGGTGAAAGGCACGTAGCCCACCTGCCAACAACGTCAGGGGGCCGCCGAGTGCGAGGAGGGTGGTTTGCGGTGCACCGCAGGCCAGCGCGTCGAACGTCGAGGCCCCGCACGTGCCGATCCACGCTTCGGCGACGGCCATGACCAACACCGCGATCACCGCAACGCCGGCGCTGAAGCGCACGGCCTCGATCACGGCGTCACGGCTGGCCGTCTGCCCGGAGCGCACATCGTCGGTGATGCGGTACACGAGCCTGCTGATTCCCCTGGCTTTGCGGGGATAAACCTCGGCCGGAACGACCGTCGTCTCAGAAGGGTGGTGGTTCGTAATTGGCGGCGAGCCACGCCGCGTGTTTGCGCAATTCTTCGGCGTTGATCTCCAGCCGCTCGCGGCGCTCCTTGGCGATGCGTTCCTGGCGATCCTGCTCGCGGGTCTGCCGTCGGGTGGGCATCATCGCGCCGCGGTCGGGCGACTCGGCGGGGACGGTGATCTCACCGAGGTCACCGGTGGGCTGGGCAAGAGCGCGGAACAATGCGCCGCCGTGCGCCTCGGTCCGGTAGGTGTGTCCTGTCGGAGCCGTGACCACGATCGTGCCGTCGGGCAGCTGGCGGTCGTGCCAGCCGAAGCCGCCGTAGAACGTCTTCAGAAGATGGTCGGTACGGCAGTACAGCTTGTTGTTGGACGGATGCGTCGGCCCCCAGGGGTAGGGCTTCGTGTGGTCGATGTCGCAGAACTGAGCTGGCTTGTCGCAGCCCGGGAATCGACACGTCAGATCCCGCCATTGGATCAGCGCCTTCTGCGGGGGCGTCGGCCGGTACCCTCGCGCGGGCCCAGCCGCGGGCAGGTGAACCGGCCTGCACTCCGCACCGTCGCTGGCCAACCCGCGCACCGACTCCGCGGGCAGGATGCCGAAGCCAGGCAGGTAGCCCGGATGGTCGCTGGTGCCCGCCAAGGTCGCCCGCTCGGCCAACACGTTGATCACGACCTCGGAGAGCTTGCCGCGTTCGGCCGCAGCTGCGCAATCGGCACGGCCACAGCGGCATCCCAGCATGGCCTCCATCCGCGACATCGGACGCACGGCATCTGCACGGCGCTGCTGCTTGGTTCGCGGATCGTGTTCGCACACGGTCTCGGCGAGGGCATCCAGTCGGGCGTCGAACAGCGCCGCGTCGGCGGCGTCGACATTGGCCCAGATACCCGCCATCCCCGCGGTGGTCTCGCCGACCTCCACGTACCGGGCATCACGGATCTCGGGGGGCACGCGCACCGCCAACGGATCGAACTTCGTCACCCAGAGATCGATGCGATCACGAAGCTTGGGCCGCGACAACCGCATCCATTTCACACAGTGGCGCGCGATCGCGGCGTCCAGTTCGGGCTTGCGATCGGGGCCGACGTTCTCGGTGCGGCTGATGATCATGTCGACCATCCGGTAGTCGATCTCCCCGGTGGCGAACACCCCGGCCACCGTCGGCAGCTCGTCGCGCAGAACCCGTGCGGTCCCGATCTGCCCACGCGCCCGACCCCGGCTGATGTTCTGCGCAGCCGAGACTTCAGCGGCCACTTCCTCGAAAGGGTCGGTGCGCCAGTACCGGCGCTCGGCCAACTCCCTGGCCCGTCGCGCGTCGAGTTCGCCCACCGCGGCCAGCCGCCGGGCGATCATCGCCGACTCGCCACGGGCGGCCTCGACCATCGCGTCGATCCACGCCGAGTCTGAGAGTGTCTCGAACATGTGTTCGATTCTAGCGAACACCCCCGACCGCGTTGACTCATCGGAAATGCGCGCGAAAGGTTGATTCGTTGCCTCATCGGAAATGCGCGCGTACGCCCAGTGGATGGGGTTGACGTTGGCACAGCGCAGAGCAATCACCGAGGTGGCCGCGGCCCGGTACCTGCTGGCCAGAAAGCGTGAGAAGAGTCGGATCCTCGGCGAGTTGTGCGCCAACACTGGATGGCATCGCAACCATGCCCGCAAGGCGCTCAGAGCAGCGCTGCAGCCCAAGGTCATCACCGCGCGTAGTAGTCCCCGGCCGGTGACCTACGGGCCCGAGGTCATCGCGGCGTTAACCCAGTGCTGGCAGGTGCTGGGGATGCCGGCCGGTAAACGGCTGGCGCCGATGCTCACCGAACTGGTGGCCGTGCTGCGGCACTTCGGGGAGCTCGCGATCAGCGACGACACCGCCGCACTGTTGGTATCGATGTCGGCGGCCACCATCGATCGCCGACTTTCTGATCAGCGAGCCAAATACCAGCTCAGGGGTCGGGTGGGCACCAAGCCGGGCTCGATACTCAAAAGTCAGATCCCGGTACGCACCTGGGCCGAATGGGACGACGCGGTGCCCGGCTTCGTCGAGATCGACACGGTCTTTCACGACGGCGGCACCCGCGGCGGAGGTCATGCCTTCACGCTGACGGTCACCGACATCGCCACCGGCTGGACCGAGAGCCACTCGTTACCTGACAGGGCGGCCAAACACATACTGGCCGCCCTCAATCACATCGCCGCCGCCATGCCGTTCCCAATCCTTGGGGTCGATTGTGACAACGGGTCGGAATTCATCAACGACGACCTGCTGGCATGGTGCCGAGATCGTCAGATCACATTCACCCGGTCCCGGCCGGGCAATAAGAACGACGGCTGCCACGTCGAGCAGAAGAACTGGACGGTAATACGCACCGTCGTGGGCTACTACCGCTACGACACCGCCTCAGAACTGTTGCTCCTCAACGAGATCTGGCAATTGCAGTCGAAGCTGACCAACTACTTCTACCCGCAACAGAAACTGATCTCCAAAATCCGCACCGGAGCCAAGGTATCCAAGAAACACGACACAGCCACCACCCCATTCCACCGCGCGATCGACCATCCGACCATGACTGTGAAACGCATCGTGGGCCTGACCCGTACCTACTCGCTGATCAACCCCGCCGCCACCCAACGCCAGATTCAGGCGCTGACCGCCCAGCTCTTCACCCTGGCCATCAGCAAAACCGGCGACGGCGCCCAAACGCCCATCACCAAGCGCGCACGTCTACGTGAGGCAACGAATGCCCCTACGCGCGCATCTTGACATGAGGCAACAGGCCGACACGCCACCCGGTCAGACATAACCGCTGGTTGTCAGCCTGCCGCCCTACCATTCGCCACGTGGTGCACGCCAGATGGAAGGTCTACGCGGTCCTTGCTGTCGCGGCGGCGGTTGCCGCCCATCTGCTCGGCGTCGGTCTCCCGTGGAGCATGGCCCTCGGCGCGGCCACCCCGCTGATCCTGGCCTCCGGCCCGCGTTTCCTGGCTGCCGCCGCACGGGGCGCCTTCACGGCGGGCCCCAACGAGACACCCGCGGGTATGGCGATGTCGGGGATGGAGTTCGAAGACCACGTCGCCCGCATCGCGCGCTCGTGCGGCGTCCCGGTGATCATGACCGCGGTCACCGGCGACTGGGGCGTCGATCTGGTCGTCGGCCACCGGCCCGACCGCCTGGCCGTGCAATGCAAGCGCCAGTCCAAGCCGGTCGGAGCAAGCGCCGTGCAGGAGGTCGTGGCGGGCGCACCCATGCACGGCTGCACGAAGACGATGGTCGTCACCAACCACGAGTTCACCCCGGCGGCAGTCAGACTCGCAGACCTGCACGGCTGTGAGCTCGTCGGCGGCACCGATCTGCCACGGCTGCGCTCGATCATCCGCCGGCTCACCGAACCGGCGGCGCCGGCATCCGGCTAGCGCAGCGCGGCCCGCACCGCGTCGACAGCCTCGTCGATCTCGCGGTAGGACACGGTCAGCGCAGGCCGGAACCGCACACTGTCGGGTCCGCTGGCCAACATCACCACGCGGCGGTCCCACAGCCTGCGGATGAGCTCGTCGCGCTGCTCGGCCGACGGCAGGCTGAAAGCACACATCAGGCCGCGGCCCCGGACGTCACGCACCGTCCCGGGGAACTCGGCGGCCAGTTCCGCCAGTCGCGCTTGCAGGTAGCGGCCCGCCTCCGCGGCGTGTTCGATCAGCCTGTCGGACTCGATGACGTCGAGGATGCGGCGCGACCGCACCATGTCGACCAGGTTTCCGCCCCAGGTCGAGTTGATCCGCGAACTGACCGCGAACACGTTGTCGGCCACCTCGTCGACACGGGTTCCCGCCATGATCCCGCACACCTGTGTTTTCTTGCCGAATGCGACGACGTCGGGCATGACACCCAATTGCTGGTAGGCCCAAGCGGTTCCAGTCAGCCCGCAGCCCGTCTGCACCTCGTCGAAGATCAGCAGCGCGTCGTACTCGTCGCAGAGCTCGCGCATCGCCGCGAAGAACTGTGGACGGATGTGCCTGTCGCCGCCCTCACCCTGGATCGGCTCGGCGATGAAGCAGGCGATGTCATGGGGGTTGGCCTCGAACGCCGCCCGCGCCTGACGCAGCGATTCGGCCTCGAGCGCATCCATGTCCGCATCGGGCCGGATGTACGGCGAGTCGATCCGCGGCCAGTCGAACTTCGGGAACCGCGCAACCTTGTTCGGATCGGTGTTGGTCAGTGACAGCGTGTAGCCGCTGCGGCCGTGGAAGGCACCGCGCAGGTGGAGCACCTTGGTGCCGAGTTCGGGGTCGAGGCCGCGCGACTCGTTGAGCCTGCTCTTCCAGTCAAAGGCCACCTTGAGCGCGTTCTCGACGGCGAGCGCTCCGCCGTCGACGAAGAACAGGTGCGGCAGCGCCGGGTCGCCGAGTACACGCGCGAAGGTGTCGACGAAACGGGCCATGGGCACGCTGTACACGTCGGAGTTGCTCGGCTTGTTGACCGCCGCGGAGGCGAGTTCGGCGCGAAACGCCTCGTCGTCAGCCAGGGCGGGATGGTTCATGCCGAGCGCAGACGAGGCGAAGAACGTGAACATGTCGAGATAGCGGTCACCGGTGCGGGCATCGACCAGGGTCGAGCCCGACGAGCGCTCGATGTCGAGCACGAAGTCGAGACCGTCGGCAAGGATGCTGCGGGCCAGGACCTCGCGGACGTCGGCCGGGCCGATCGCGTCGCGGGCGACTGTCGTCGGGGCAGGGTTCAACACAGCGGTCATGGCGTCGACCTTAGCGCATTTTTTACGGCATCTCCAGCCATTAACCGGAAGATTTACGGAATGTGCTCGCGTCCTGAGTAAAAAGTCTGTAAGATGATCGTGCTCCGGGTGCGGACGTTCGCTGCCGTCCGAATCTGTTGCAACAAGTCTTCGAGCGCCCGTGCCGACTCGACGCGAACCAGCAGGACATAGCTCTCATCGCCGGCCACCGAATGGCAGGACTCGATGGCGTCGATGTGTTCGAGGCGCGCGGGCGCATCATCGGGTTGAGAGGGATCAAGAGGAGTGATGGCAACGAACGCCGAGAGCATGTGCCCGACGGCTTCGGGGTTGATCCGTGCCGTATACCCGGTCACCACGCCCCGCGCCTCGAGTCGTCGCACCCGCGATTGGACCGCCGAGACCGATAGCCCCGCGGTCGCCGCGAGGTGGGCCAGCGTGGCCCGTCCGTCGGCGACGAGTTCGCGCGCCAGGATGCGGTCGACTTCGTCGAGCGGTTCGCTCATGGCGGCACTGTATCCCGTCAGGTGCGCCCGATGAGCCGACCACTCGAAACATGGCAACTGCGCGCGAAATTCGCCGCTGCCCTGTCGCGGATGTACGGCGCCGAGGTGCCCGCCTACCACACCCTGCTCGAGGTCAGCACGGAGGTCAACCGTGAACTGGGCGGCTCGCAGCGGGTGACCGCCGAACGGCACGGCGCGATCCGCGTCGGCAACGCTGGCGAACTCGCCGACGTCGCCGACCTGTTCGCGGCATTCGGCATGTACCCGGTCGGGTTCTACGACCTTCGCGACGCGACGCCCCCGGTACCCGTGGTGTCGACGGCGTTCCGCCCGATCGACGCGGATCAGTTGGAACGCAACCCTTTTCGGGTGTTCACGTCGATGCTGGCGACGGCCGACACCCGCTTCTTCTCCCCCGACCTGCGGGTTCGCGTCGAGCGATTCCTGGCCGGCCGCAGGCTCTTCGATCCGGCGTTGATCGCCGAAGCCAGGCGCATCGCCCAAGCAGGCGGCGCCGAACCTGAGCGTGCCAGGCGGTTCGTCGCCGCGGCGGTGGCGGCGTTCGCCCTGTCCCGCGAACCGATCGACCGCGGCTGGTATGACGAGCTCACCGCCGTTTCTGCCGTCGCCGCAGACATCGCGGGCGTCGCCACGACGCACATCAACCACCTGACGCCGCGCGTCCTCGACATCGACGAGCTCTACCGGCGAATGACCGCGCGGGGCATCGCGATGACCGACGCGATCCAGGGACCGCCGCGCTGGCACGGACCCGATGTGCTGTTGCGCCAGACTTCGTTTCGCGCGTTGGCCGAGCCGCGGCGCTTCCGCGAAGTGGACGGCACCGTCGAGGAAGGCACCCTGCGGGTCCGGTTCGGCGAGGTGGAGTCACGCGGCGTAGCACTCACACCGGCGGGACGCCGACGCTTCGACGCCGCCATGGCCACCCCCGATCCGGCCAAGGCGTTCAGCGACTACTTCCCCTCCAGCCACGAGCACATGGCGGCGGCCGGACTGGCGTACTACCACGGTGGTGACGCATCGAAACCCGTTGTCTACGAGGATTTCCTGCCTGCATCGGCGGCCGGCATCTTCCGGTCGAACCTCGATGACGACACGCAGAAGGCCGACGGCTTCGATGATGAGGAAGATCGGCGCCGGGAGTACACCGCCGGCTGGATGGCGGGGCAGATCGGACACCACATTCACGATCCCTACGAGCTCTACGAGAAAGTCGCATCATCATGACCAGCGTTCAGACATCACAGCTTCCGACCGTCGACGAACTGCGCACCAGGGCCCGCGACGCGCTGCGGGCGGTGGGTTCCGGCGTCGACCTCGGTGAGCCCGGCGCCCACGGCGTGCACGCCAGCACGCCGATCACCGGCGACGTGCTGTTCACCGTCCCGGAGAGCACCGCAGAAGAGGCCGACGCCGCCATCGCCGAAGCCGCGCAGGCGTTCTCGACATGGCGCACGACGCCTGCCCCCATGCGGGGCGCATTGGTGGCGCGGCTCGGCGAGCTGCTCAAGGAGCACAAGAGCGACCTTGCCAAGCTGGTCACGATCGAGGCAGGGAAGATCACCTCGGAGGCGCTCGGCGAAGTGCAGGAGATGATCGACATCTGCGAGTTCGCCGTCGGGCTCTCGCGTCAGCTGTACGGAAAGACGATCGCCTCCGAACGCCCGGGACACCGGCTGATGGAAACGTGGCACCCGCTCGGCGTCGTCGGCGTGATCACCGCGTTCAACTTCCCCGTCGCGGTGTGGTCATGGAACGCCGCGGTCGCCCTGGTGTGCGGTGACACGGTGGTGTGGAAACCGTCGGAACTCACCCCGCTCACCGCATTGGCCTGCCAGGCGCTGGCCGAACGCGCCGCCGACGACGTCGGGGCACCACGCGCGGTAACCAAACTGATCATGGGCGGACGCGAGGTCGGTGAACGCCTCGTCGACGATCCGCGCGTGGCGCTGCTGAGCGCGACGGGTTCGGTGCGGATGGGCAGGCAGGTCGGACCGCGGGTGGCGCAACGGTTCGGCCGCGTTCTGTTGGAACTCGGCGGCAACAACGCCGCGATCGTCACACCGTCGGCCGACCTGGACCTGGCGGTGCGCGGCATCGTGTTCTCCGCCGCGGGCACAGCGGGTCAGCGCTGCACGACGTTGCGCAGGCTCATCGTGCACCGATCGATCGCCGACGCCCTCGTGGAGCGGATCGTGTCGGCGTATCGGCAGTTGCCGGTCGGCGATCCCGAGGCCGAGGGCACCCTCGTCGGGCCGCTGATCCACGAAGCCTCCTACCGCGACATGGTCGGCGCCCTGGAGCGGGCGCGGACGGACGGCGGTGAGGTCTTCGGCGGCGAGCGCCACGACTTCGGGGACGGGGCGTACTACGTCTCCCCTGCCGTGGTGCGGATGCCCGCGCAGACCGAGCTGATGCACTCCGAAACGTTCGCACCGATCCTCTACGTGATCGCCTACGACGACCTCGACGAGGCCATCGCCTTGAACAACGAAGTACCGCAGGGTCTTTCGTCGTCGATCTTCACACTCGACGTGCGTGAGGCCGAGCGCTTCATGTCGGCCGACGGTTCGGACTGCGGCATCGCCAACGTCAACATCGGGACGTCGGGCGCCGAGATCGGTGGTGCGTTCGGCGGCGAGAAGGAAACCGGCGGCGGCCGCGAATCCGGATCGGATGCGTGGAAGGCGTACATGCGCAGGGCGACCAACACCGTCAACTACAGCTCCGAGCTGCCACTGGCGCAGGGCGTGCACTTCGGCTAAGGCGTCTCCAGCGCATTCGCGCAGCCGCGGAGAACCGAAAGGAAGCTCCACCGGAGCAGCCGCAGACTCACCGGTTCGAACGCCTTGCCACCCGACCAGACCGGATGGGTGTACCGGGTGTTCCAGTCGACATGGGTGCCGTCGCCGCGCGGCGTGAAGGTCAAGGTGCCGCCCTGGTGAATGAAGCCGGGGATCGACCGCAGGATCAGGTAGGAGTAGCTGCGCGGCCGGTCATAGGCCGTGTACTCCTCCTCGAACCACGTGCCCGCGCCCGTCACCACCCGCACGGAACCTGCTGCGGGGCCCGACGCGCCCTTTGCGTATCTGGCTGTGAAGACGAGGGGCGCCGCGGTCAGGCTCTTCGGATCGGCGAGCCAGTCGAAGACCCGGTCAGCAGGCGCCGCAATGGTGCGTTCCACATGAAGGTCGACCATCGCCTCACAGTACGTCGGGAGCTCTCGGTGTCGACCTGCTACAGCGACTGACTCGACGCGACGGGATTCGTCCGCAGAGCGTGCTGCTCGCCGATCTGCCGAACCTGCACACGTCCGTCGGTCACCCGCGTCTCGAAAAGTGGCTGCGGACGCGTGGCCGGTCCCCGCACGACACGCCCGTCGCGGAGGTTGAAGCGGCTGCTGTGCCAGGGGCACTCGATGCAATCGCCCACGACATCACCCTCATGCAGCGGTCCGCCCCGGTGTGTGCACCGATCGGCCAGCGCGAACACCTGCCCTTCGCGTCGCACGAGGAGCACCGGCACGACGCCCACCATGGCGCTGACGGGCCGACCCTGCGCCAGATCGCTTTCCGCGAGTGCGTCGGTCCATTCGGTCGGCCCCGTCATGAAAGCGGTGGTGTCGACACCGACGCCGATCGAATACGAGAGATGGCCGCCGAGCCAGCCGCCGACGCCGACGGCGGCCGCTCCCAACACGGCCAGACCGACGCCTTGTGTGAACCGCCCCTTGCGCCGCGCGATCCACGAACTCCCGTAGAGGGCGATGGCGGCCCAATTGGCCGCTGCGTGCACCAACCCGACGCGGCGCTCGGCCCCCATCGTGTCCGACCAGTCCGAGGCGCCCGACAACGCCGCAGGGAGCGCGGCCGCGGTGCCCATCGCCACCAACCGGCGGGCCGTCGCCCGGCCCTGACGGCCGCCGACGACGTCGAGCATATTGGCGCTGAGCCAGGCCCCGATCGGGACGGTCACGAGCATCGGATGCGCGGGATGGCCGATCGGCGTGCCCGACAACAGATCTTTGAGCGGTCCGGCGGGCAGCAATTTGTGCAGGACGTTGGTCGCGGCATCGGCGGGCGGGTCGAGAAACGCAGCATCTTCGATGCCGTCGGCGATGGTGTCAGGGAGTGTGCTCATGAAAGCCGCGCATACCCCATCGCGACCGTGCCAACCGTGCGGCCTCCCACGCAGTCGGTCGGCCCCTCACTACGATTGCGGCATGTCCGGACCGAGGCGGCGCTTGTCCCCGGAGGACCGCAGAAGCGAGCTACTCGAGCTTGGCGCAAAGGTGTTCGGCGAACGGCCCTACGACGAGGTCCGCATCGACGAGATAGCCGAGCGCGCCGGTGTGTCCCGCGCGCTGATGTACCACTATTTCCCCGACAAGCGGGCCTTCTTCGCGGCCGTTGTCAAGGCAGAAGACGACCGCCTGTTCGAGGCCACCAACACCCCGGCGGTCGAAGGCCAGACCCTCTTCGATCAGCTTCGCGCCGGTGTATCGGCCTATCTGCGGTACGACGAGCAGCATCCGCACGGGGCGTGGGCCGCCTACGTCGGGACGGGTATGTCGGACCCGGTACTGCGCGACATCGAGGACACCGACCGCGAACGTCAGGTCAACCGGCTGATGGACCGCATGAACAATGCGCTGGGCGGCGGACTCGACTCGAAGGTGGAACGCGACATCCGCATCACCATGTACGGCTGGCTGGCCATGACCATGGAGATGTGCAGGCAGCGCATCTTGGAGCCGTCCATCGACGCGGGTCAGATCGCCGACACCTGCGCGCACGCCCTTCTCGACATGATCGGCCGCGTGCCGGGAATCCCCGACGAGCTCAGCGCCGCGGTCGCGCCCGAGCCACGCGGTGGATGATCCGCGGACGCAGCAGCCGCGTCGGCGGGTCGATGAAACCGGTGACCCTGATCAACTGTTCGGCCAAGGTGACGTCGACTTCGCACGCTGCCAGCAGCCGTTCCACACAGCGATTGGCGACTCGAACCGACAGTGGCCGGTGACCCTCGACTTCGGGTTGGCTGAGATCGGCACCGGTGGCGAACCGCCACGCCACCTCGATCGGCTTGGCGGCCGCACGAAAGTATCGCCGCGGCAGGTTCTTTCGTCCGCGAGACAGGCTGTCGCGCAGCGCGAGGGCCTGCAGTGCCGCGACCGTCATCCCCTGTCCGTAGATGGGGTTGAAGTTGGCGACCGCGTCGCCGATGACGAGCAGCCCTTCGGGAAACCGGGTCATCTTGTCGTAGCGCCGCCAACGGTTCTCGGGATAGCGGTACCGGGAGATCTCGGTGAGCGGCTCCGCGTTTCGGAGTGCGCACATCACATGCGGCGGCGTGAACGCCTCGACGAAAGCCAGCCGTTCGTCGGCATCGGTCGGCGGTTCGCGACCGGCCATCCCGAACGCGGTGAACATCCACGTGTCGTTCTCGTAGCCGAAAAGCGCCATGCCGGTGGGCCTTCCGGTGTGCGGTGTGGAGGCGACGACCATCTCCCGCAGGCTCTGCGGCGGAATCTTCAGTAGCTGACTGGAGTACACGACGTCGACGGTCACCGTGTCCTCGGCGGGCCGGTTGTAGCCGAGCCTTTCGAGAAGCGCGGGAGTTCGCGCGGCTCGGCCGGTCGCATCGACGACGAGATCGGCTTCCAGCACGCGTTCACCGGCGCCGCCGTGGGGCGCCGCCCGTACGCCGATGATCCGGTCCGCCCCCGACGTCGATGTCAGGTCCACGACGTCGTGCGCGGTCAGAAAGTCGACATTGGTGATTCCGCGTACCCTGCGGCGGACGAGGCTCTCCAACAATGGCCTGCTGGGAAAATAGAGCGGTGGAACGGTGGTGAAGGTCCCTTCGGTCGGCGCCCGATGCCCGGCGAGCACGAACGAAGCCCGGGACAGGTCCCGGTAGTCGAAGGCGGGCACGCCCGCGTCGAGGAGGTCGGCTTCGAATCCAGCGAACAACTCGGCGAGGACGAGACAACCGCGGCCGAGCAGTCCGTGCGCGTGACGCCCCTGCGGAACCCCGCGCCGGTTTGCCGCGCCGTCGGTGAGTTCATCACGCTCCACCACGGTGACCACGCCGTAGAAGTCGGCGAGCACCCGCGCGGCCAGCAGACCGGCCATGCCTGCGCCGAGCACGACAGCACGGGTCATGCACCATTTTCACGCCGATCAGACGCCGACGGTCACGGTTTGTCGGTGCTCGTTGGCACGATGGTGCGGTGAGCGATCGAAAGGCCTCTGGTCCCGATGTGCGCGGTGACCCGCTCTCCCGGTTCAGCGCGCTGACCAGGGAGTGGTTCACCGGGACCTTCGCGGCGCCCACCGACGCCCAGGCGCAGGCCTGGTCTGCCATCGCAGACGGCCACAACACGCTGGTCATCGCCCCGACCGGATCGGGGAAGACGCTTGCCGCGTTTCTGTGGGCCATCGACCGGCTCGCCTCCGGAGCCACTCCGCCTGCGACATCGGAGCCGGCGCCGCGGCCAGCGGGTTCGGGCACCAGGGTGCTGTACGTATCGCCGCTCAAGGCGCTGGCCGTCGACGTCGAACGCAACCTGCGCACCCCGCTGACCGGGATCACCCGCATCGCAGAACGGCGTGGTCAGCAGGGACCCGAGATCAGCGTCGGGGTGCGCTCCGGCGACACCACCCCGGGGAAGCGACGGGAGCTGATCGCCAAACCGCCCGACATCCTGCTCACCACCCCTGAGTCGCTGTTCCTGATGGGGTCGTCAGCCGCACGCGAAACGCTGTCATCGATCCAGACGGTCATCATCGATGAGGTGCACGCGGTGGCAGCGACCAAGCGGGGTGCCCACCTCGCGCTGTCGCTGGAACGGCTGGACCAGCTGCTGGAGAAGCCCGCCCAGCGCATCGGGTTGTCGGCGACGGTGCGACCGCCGGAAGAGGTCGCGCGCTTCCTGTCCGGACAGGCGCCGACGAGGATCGTCGCCCCGGCCGCGGCCAAGACGTTCGACCTGTCGGTGCAAGTGCCCGTGCCCGACATGGCCAACCTGGAGAACAACTCGATCTGGCCGGAGGTCGAGGAGCGCATCGTCGACCTGATCGAGGCGCACAACAGCTCGATCGTGTTCGCCAACTCGCGGCGGCTCGCCGAACGACTCACGTCTCGCCTGAACGAGATCCACGCCGAACGGCTGGGCATCGAATCACCCGGCGCTCGCAATCCGCAGGTCGGCGGCGGTGCGCCCGCGCACATCATGGGCAGCGGGCTCGCATCCGGCGCGGATCTGTTGCTCGCCAAGGCTCACCACGGCTCGGTGAGCAAGGAGCAGCGGGCCATCGTCGAGGACGACCTCAAGAGCGGCCGGCTCAAGGCCGTGGTCGCGACCTCCAGCCTGGAGCTCGGCATCGACATGGGCGCGGTCGATCTGGTGATCCAGGTCGAGACCCCCTCATCGGTGGCCAGCGGATTGCAGCGCATCGGTCGCGCGGGACACCAGGTGGGCGAGATCTCCCAAGGCGTGCTGTTCCCCAAGCACCGAACCGACCTGATCGGCTGTGCGGTCACCGTGCGGCGCATGCTCTCCGGTGAGATCGAGACGATGCGGGTGCCCACGAACCCGCTCGACGTGCTGGCCCAGCACACCGTTGCCGCCTCTGCGCTGGAGCCTCTTGACGCCGACCTGTGGTTCGACGCGGTCCGGCGCAGCGCACCGTTCGCAACGCTGCCTCGCAGCGCGTTCGAGGCGACGCTCGACCTGCTCTCCGGCAAATACCCGTCGACCGAGTTCGCTGAGTTGCGGCCACGGCTGGTCTACGACCGTGACGCGGGCACTCTCACCGCACGTCCGGGAGCGCAGCGGCTGGCCGTCACGTCCGGTGGCGCCATACCCGACCGGGGGCTGTTCACCGTATACCTGGCATCGAGTGCCGATTCCGAAAAGCCCTCCCGGGTAGGGGAACTCGACGAGGAGATGGTCTACGAATCGCGGCCAGGTGATGTGATCTCCCTCGGCGCGACCAG
>JAEZKH010000364.1 GCA_023415515.1 Actinomycetes bacterium | reverse complement strand
CATAACTTTTCTAAACGAGCTTTAGAGTTTACTGCGTTCTACAAGAATAAGCCGGTCGGATTTATTGCTATACAATCCTATCCGCATCCAGTACATCATCATATGAAATTAGTGCATAGGGTAGTAGTACTCCCGGACTATCAGGGAATTGGTATAGCACAGAACCTGCTTAATTTCTGTTGTCATTATGTCGTACAATACGAAAAAGCAGATTATGTAAGCATAGTAACATCATTAAAAACGTTTGCTATGTCATTAAATAAAAATAAAAACTTTATTCTTACACATCAGGGCAGAATTGGAAACAGCCATTCTAATGTAGGAATAAAAGGACTTAATAAAGAGGGAAGTTATAACCGTAATACTTATTCATTTAAGTATATCGGTAAATAGCCGAAAGTAACGGAAAATAGACGGGGTGGAATATGGGAAGCGAAGCAACAAGATTTTCAAGTACAAATCAGCCTAAAAATAGAAAAAGTCGTAAAGGATGCCGGAATTATGCCACAGAATTGGAATACGTTTATCGTAAGCTGTTTCAGAAGCCGGTCGAAGTAAAGGACTCAAAAGGTAATGTAATTAAAACTGTAAAACTTACACCACAGCAGGAAATAATTGCGGCACAGTTTCAGATGTTACGAGCGAAAAATGTTCCGGCAAATGTAAAAGCAAAGATACTATCAGATATGGCTCCTTATTTATTTAAAAAAGAAGCCGAACAGATAGAACTTAATGCTAATTTACAAGGTGCTGATTTATCTAATTTATCTACAGAAGATAGGTTAAAAGCATTTAGGGAATTAATGGGAATTGAAGAACAACCAGAATGACAGAGCCAATAATTCCAAGAATTACGGAAGAAGAGTTTTTATTATTATCTCCACAACAACAGGAAGAATATTTACAGTTATATCGTGAACAGGTTGCACCAAAACTCGAAATATTCAGAAAAGCCGCGCCGTATAAATTGACTTATGGCGGGCGAGGTAGTAGTAAATCTTGGGGAGTTGCTTCATTGCTTATACAGGAGCTAACAGACAGTCCGCATAGATTAGTATGTTGTCGAGAAATTCAGAAATCAATTTCAGAAAGTTCTTATCGTCTTATTGTTGATACAATTTTAAGATTAAATAAAAAAGGTTGGGATATTAAAAATGAAACAATAGACCACGAAAACGGAAGCCATATTATTTTTCGTGGTTTAAGAGATATGAGGGCATCTCGTTCTATTAAATCTTTGGAAGGTTATGATAGATGTTGGCTTGAAGAAGCACAGTCTATCAGTAAAGAATCTTTAGACTTGCTTATTCCGACAATCCGAAAAAATGGTGCAGAATTATGGGCTTGCTGGAATCCCGAAACTCCAGACGACCCGATTGAAAGATTAAAGAAAAGAGACGGTGCAATTTGCGTAGAATTAAACTGGCAGGACAATCCGTGGTTTACAGAAAAATCACGAGCAGATATGAAAGCCGATTATGACGAGGACCCGGACAATGCAGAGCACGTATGGGGCGGTAAATTCAGAAAACAGGGTGATAACTGTATTATGAATCGAGTATCTATTAGAGAAGCTATGAATAGAATAGCAGATAATGAAGGTGCAATTTCTATCGGGGTAGACTGCGCAAGATTTGGAAATGACCGTACTACAATGTTTAAGAGAAAAGGTTTACAGCTCATAGAATATAAAGTTTATAAAAAAACAAGCATTACACAAGAAGCAGACTATTTTGAAATATTTTGTGGTCGGGATCGAAATGTCCACGCTTGCATAGATGGCGGTGGTGTTGGTGGTGGCTTAATAGATGTATTAAGAGAAAGAGGATATAGAAATATAACTGAAGTAAACTTTGGCGAAAAAGCAATGGATTCTGATAAATACGATTCTGCGGCGAGTGAGATGTGGTTTACATTCCCGTTATCCGAAGCCGGAATTATGGATATTCCAGAATTAATGAATGAATTATCAGACAGGCGATATAAGTTTAATAATAAAGGGCAGAAATGCGTGGAAAGCAAAGATGACTATAAAAAAAGGCACGCTGGGAAATCCCCGGACCTTGCAGATGGTCTACTTCTTTGTTATTACGAAAAACACGACATAATGCCTATGTTATATTAGTGGGAGGAAATATGAAAACAATCCGTAACAGAAATGAGGATCTCAATGAGATGCTTAATGAGTTGAAAATTGGTGATGTACCTATTTATGATACAGTTTCCAATTATGAGATTACAAAAGTACCCGGTGGTTTTATTTACAAAAATGAATATGCCGGACTTTGTTTTGTTCCTGATGTAGCAAAAAAGGAAAAAACTGTTTTAGTTGATAATATTCCAAACAGCGTTGCTAAAGTCGGCAGACCAAAGAAGATAGATAAATAATTCGTCTATGCGAAATTTTGACAAGTCTCTCTTATTGGTGTATATTTTTGTAGACATCATTAAAAGGAAGTACCTTGAATGAATATCGCTGAAAGAATCAGAAACAAAATTAAAAAAACTTGGTCACCTGCACCGAGTTTAGCAAGTTCACAACTTCTTGAACTTTTCCACACAAATCCTAGACTTGACGGAGCGAAGATAATCGCTGATAAATGTGCAAGTACGGAACTCTATGTCTATGACCGAGCAGACTATCGTAAAAACAAGAATAAAGCAGAAATCATAGACGCTCACGAAATCTACGACTTACTCGAAAATCCTTGTCCGACATTTAGAGAGCTTACAGGACAGTCTATCAGATTTTTTGTCTTTGCTTGTTATGAATTAGTTGGTGAAGCATTTCTCTTAAAAGTAAGAAATCCAAACGGAAAGGTAATTGCTTTACTTCCTATTTCTCCTTCTTGGGTTGTTTCTACACCAACTGCAACAAGTAATTTCTGGCAAATTTATCCATTTGGAACTACAAGCGGAAACGCTGTTATTGTACCTAATGAAGATGTAATTTGGTTTAAGAGCGTAGATTTGACCGACCCATACGGTAGAGGTCGTGGAACAGGTGAAACAATTGGTGATGAAATCCAGTCTGATGAATACGCAAGCAAATATGCAAAAAATCTTTTCTTTAACGATGCTACACCTTCGGCTATTATCTATGCACCACAGGGATCAAAAGAAACTGCAGACCAGATAAAACAGTCTTGGCTGCAGAAAATGGCTGGTTATCACCACGCAAAAGAGCCAATGGTTTTGACAGGCGAAGGAAGCAAGTTTGAAAAAATTGCCCAGACACCACAGGAAATGGATTTTGTAAACTCTCGAAAATTCCTGCGAGATTCTACAAATCAACAATACCATATTCCACCGGAAATTATGGGTATTCTCGAAAACTCAAACCGTTCAACTATTGATAGTGCTTTCTATCTTCTCAATAAAAATGTACTTGCCGACCCATTAAGAATGTTCGAGCGTGTAATGAATACACAGTTACTT
>JAEZKH010000456.1 GCA_023415515.1 Actinomycetes bacterium | reverse complement strand
TGGTTACCGGGGTGGGCCAGGGGCGCGGGGGTGTGCTGGTCATCGAGGGCCCGCCCGGTATCGGGAAAAGTCGTTTGCTCACCGAGGTGTTGGCGCTGGCCGACAAGTGCGGGGTGCGCACCTTGTTCGGTGAGGCGTTCGAGTATCAGCAATCGGTGCCGTTCTTCTCGCTGTTCATGGCCACGCTGAATGCCGATCCGCCGGTGGGAGACGCCGAGGCGTTGCGCCAATTTGGTGGGTCGGACGATCTGCGCTACTGGGTGGTGCACGACCTGCACAATGCGATCAAGGCGGCGGCCGCGGAAACGCCGCTGGCGATTGTGCTCGAGGACATTCACTGGGCCGATAACGGCACTGTGCTTGCACTGCGGTCGCTCGCGGCCGTGCGCCCGGATGTGGCCGTGTTGTGGGTGTTGACCGCACGCACCGGCGCGGGCGGTCCCGGGGTGCAGGAGACCTTGTCACTGCTGCAGCGCGCGAATGCCACATTTCTACGGGTGGGTGCCATCGAGCCGGACGCCGTCGCCGATATGGTCTGTGACGCGGTTCGGGCGAAAGCCGATGTGTCGCTGCTGAATCTGGCAGCCAAAGCGCACGGCAATCCGTTCTTGATCAGCGAGCTGGTCGGAGGACTGGGCGAGGAAGACCGACTCAGCCTCTCGAGCGGCCGCGCGACGGTCATCGGAGACGGACTGCCGCGACGACTGGGTGTCGGTATGCAGCAGCGACTGGACCTGCTCTCGGATAGTGCTTCGCAGGTGGTGCGGGTGGCCGCGGTGTTGCCCGACCGGTTTTCGGCTGGGCTGTTGGCCGCGATGCTCGACCGCCGGCCGGTCTCGTTGCTGTCCGCGGTCGAGGAGGCCGTGCGCGCGGATCTGCTCGTCGAAGATGGTGAGCGGTTGCGGTTTCGGCATGACTTGCTGCGCGAGGCGACCCGCCAGTCGTTGCCGCAGTCGTTGCGGCGGGCGATGGAGCGCCAGTCGGCGTCGGTGATGTTGTCGATGGGCGCGGCGCCTGCCGAGGTCGCCACCCAGCTGGCGCGCAGCGCCGAACCCGGCGACATGGAAGCAGTCGACGCACTACGGCAAGCCGCCCGATCGGTGGGACGCGGCGATGCGAGTGCGGCCGCGGACTTGTGCAAACGTGCATTGGAGCTGTTATCCACCGATGACGCTGAGCGTGGATCCCTGGTCGCGGAAACGGTGGAGTGGCTCAACCGGGCCAGCCGCTATGGCGAGGCGGAAGAGTTGGCCGCCGCGGCGCTCGCGGATGCGGTCTCACCCGAAGTCGAGGCCGAGATCCGCCTCCGGCTCCCGGCGCATACCAAGCACAGCACCCAGCGGCGCGCGGAAGAGAACCGGCGCGCGCTGCAGCTCAGCGGTATCAGCGAGGTCACCCGAGCGCGGCATCTGGCCTGGCTCGCCTACAACCTCGTGTTGCAGGACAAAAGCGGGCAGTGGCGCACTGCAGCCGACGAAGCTGCCGCCGCTGCGGCAGCCACCGGTGATCTCGAGGCCATCATCATGGCCGAGGTCACCCACAGTCTGTTGGACATTGGCGAGGGGCACAGGACCCGCGCCCTGGTCCGCCTCGAAGAGCTTTGTTCGCTCGGCTACACGAATGATGCGGTCCTGGCACATCACTATGCCGCAATGTATTACGCAATCCTGCTGGCAGTGTTCGGTCGGTTGGATGATGCGACGGCCCGGGCTGCCGAAGGCATCGGGCAGGCCGGCCGCCAAGGCAACGCGATGGCCCTCAATATGTGGACTGTCATCGGTGGGATCTTTCACCTCGCCGCGGGCCGGTTGTCGACCGCTCGCGCCGAGGTCGAAGCCCTACCGCGGCCACAGCCGGCAGGCGTGAGTGAGCCGGACCTGTTGCGCATCGTGGTCATGGCATCGGTGGCGGTACGTACGGATGATCGAAACATGTTGCAGCAGACGATCAATGACGCACGCGATGCCTACTCCAGCGGCTCACCTGCGATCCGTCGAGGAGCGGCGTATGTGCTGGCGCTGGCAGCGTGGCAGCACGGCGACATCCATGAAGCGGCGCGTTGGCTCGGCGGCGACATCGCCCTACTCGGGACACCACTGCAGGTCTACGCCCTGGATCGGCTGATCTTGAGCGCGCGGGTGGCCTCGGCTGCCGGCGATGCCGGTTTGCGCGCGCGGGTGCTGCAGTCCGCCGAGGTACTGGAGTGCGAGCGGCCCGTGAATCCGCTGTTGGCGGGAGTGGTCCGCTACGCGCGCGGGATCCTCGGGCGCGATGAACGGGCATTGGCGGCTGCCGCGGACGTGCTTCGTACGTCGTCGCGGCCGCTTCTTTTTGCGAGCGCCGCCGAGGACGCCGGGGTCGAACTCGCTCGGGTCGGTCGCAATGAAGCAGCGGTTGTTCGGCTCAATGCGGCGTTCGACACCTATTTCGAGTGTGAAGCGATTGCGGATGCTCGCAGGGTCGGTCGTACGTTGCGCCGTTTGGGTGTGGAAAGGCGCATCGTTGCGCACCCGCGGGCGAAGACGGGTTGGGACAGCCTCACCGACTCCGAACTCACGGTGGTCCGTCTGATCGCCGAAGGCGCAACCAACCGCTCTGTCGCCGAGCAACTGCACCTCTCGCCGCACACGGTGAAAACACATCTGCACAACGCCTTCGCCAAGCTCGGTGTAACCTCTCGAGCTCAATTGACGCGACTCATGCGTGGTGCTGATTGACCACGGTCAATCGGTAGGTGATGGAGCGGGCCTACAATTACGTGCACCGCAATGGCAGTCCGGCAAACGGTAGACAGGACACCCGATGGGGCCTCCACCCGGCCTATTTGACGTCGGCGGTCAGCGGCTGGTCACTCCGCCGATTCGTGGGCGCGCCAATGAGCGGGACATGATCGGTGAGCTGGTTGCCGCGGTCGTTGACGGGCGCGGGGGCGTGCTGGTCATCGAGGGCCCGCCCGGCATCGGCAAAAGTCGTTTGCTCACCGAGCTGGTGACACTTGCCGACAAGTCCGGTGCGCGCACCCTGTTCGGTGAGGCGTTCGAGTACCAGCAGACGGTGCCATTCTTCTCGCTGTTCATGGCGACCCTGCGTGCGGACCCTCCCGTCGGCGATGCCGAAGCACTGCGCAGGTTGGGCGGTTCGGCGGATCTGCGCTACTGGGTCGTGCACGATCTCGCGGACGCGATCCACGAGGCCGCCGCACAGACGCCGTTGGTCATCGTGTTGGAAGACATTCACTGGGCCGACAACGGCACGCTGTTGGCGCTGCGCTCGCTGGCCACGGTGCGCTCGGGTGTTGCGGTGTTGTGGGTGTTCACCGCTCGGCCGGGGGTTGGGCGTCCGGCGGTCCAGGAGACCTTGTCGGTGCTGCACCGTGACAACGCCGCATTCGTGCGGTTGGGGGCCATCACGCCAGAGGCGGTCGCAGACATGGTGCAAGACCGGGTGCGGGCGAGAGCCGATGGCGCACTGCTGCATCTGGCCGCCAAGGCACACGGAAATCCGTTTCTGGTAAGCGAGTTGCTCGGCGGGTTGAGCGAGGAGAACCGACTGAACGTCGTCGACGGGCGTGCGGCGGTGACGGGGGAGACACTGCCGCGGCGGCTGGGGGCCACGATGCATCAGCGGCTGAACCTGCTTTCCGGCGACGCTTCGGAGGTGGTGCGGGTGGCCGCAGTGTTGCCGGACCGGTTTTCGGCTGGGTTGCTGGCCGCGATGCTGGACCGTCCGCCGGTGTCATTGCTTTCGGCATTGGAGGAGGCGGTGCGTGCGGACCTGCTCGTCGAAGATGGTGAGCAGTTGAGGTTTCGGCATGACTTACTGCGCGGGGCGACCCTGCAGTCGTTGCCGCAGTCGCTGCGGCGCGCGATGGAGCGCCAGTCGGCGTCCGTCATGTTGGGGATGGGTGTGGCGCCTGCCGAGGTGGCGACGCAGTTGGCGCGCAGCGCTGAACCCGGTGACATGGAAGCGGTCGACGCGCTGCGCCAGGCCGCCCGATCGGTGGGACACAGCGACGCCAACGGAGCCGCGGATCTGAGCAGACGCGCACTGGAACTACTGCCCGCCGAGCACCATGACCACGGGTCATTGGTCGCCGAAACGGTGGAGTGGCTCAATCGGGCCAGCCGCTATGGCGAGGCGGAAGAATTGGCCGGCGCGGCGCTGGCGGAGGCGGCGTCGCCCGAAGTCGAGGCCGAGATCCGCCTCCGGCTTCCCACGCATACCGTGCACAGTTCCACGCACCGGGTGGAGGAGAACCGCCGGGCGCTGCGGTTGAGCGGTATCAACGAGGTCACCAGGACACGGCATCTGGCGTGGCTCGCCTACAACCTCGTGTTGCAGGACAAAAGCGGGCAATGGCGGGCCGCAGCTGACGAAGCTGCCGCCGCTGCGGCAGCCACCGGTGATGCAGAGGCCACCATCATTGCCGAGGCCACACACGCTTTGCTCGATTCCGGTGAGGGATATGTAACCCGTGCACTGCTCCGCCTCGAACGGCTTCGCGCCCTCGCCTACACCAATGAAACGGCGTTGGCACATGCCTATGCCGGGATGTTCCACGCAAACATGTTGGCAGTGGTCGGCCGATTGGACGATGCAACCGCCCGGGTCACCGAAGGCATCAACCAGGCAGACCGAGAAGGCAATTCGTTGGCGCTCACGACCTGGGCCGTCTACAGCGGTTGGATCCACCTCGCAGCGGGCCGGCTGTCGGCTGCTCGCGACGCGGCCGAATCACTGCCGCCCCCGCATCCGACAGACGCGACCGAACAGGACGTGCATCGCATGCTGATCCTTGCCGAGGTCGCGGTGCACACTGACGACCGAAACTTACTGCAGCAGACGGCGAATGATGCACTCAATGCCCACTTCGGTGCCCCCGGCCAGCGTCGCGCGACAGCGTACGTGCTGACGCGGGCGGCGTGGTACCACGGCGACTGTCATGAGGCGGCGCGCTGGCTTGGCGACATCAGCCTACTGGGGACACCCCTTTTCCCCCATGCACTGGTTCGGGTGGCCGTGGGTGCGCGGGTGGCCTCGGCGGCCGGTGATGCCGGCCTGCGGGCCCGGGTCCTTCAGGCCACTGAGGTGCTCGAGCGTGACCAGCCCGCGGCACCGATACTGGCGGCCGTGGCCAAGCAAGCCCGCGCGATACTCGAGCGTGACGCCGATGCGCTGCTGGAGGCGGCCGCAGTCCTCCAAACATCTGCGCGGCCACTGCTTTATGCCAGCGCTGCCGAGGACGCAGGTAACGAACTGAGCCAGGCGCAACGCACCGCCGATGCGCTCGACCAGTTCAATGCGGCGTTCGACACCTACATCGAGTGCGGCGCGATCGCCGACGCTCGCCGGGTCGGTCGCGCACTCCGCAGGCTGGGTGTGGAGCGCCGCATCGTCAACCACCCACGGGCGAAAACGGGCTTGGACAGCCTCACGGACGCTGAATTCAGGATCGCGGAGCTGATCGCACAGGGCGCAACCAACCGCTCGGTCGCGCAGCAACTTCACCTGTCGCCGCACACGGTGAAAACGCATCTGCACAATGCCTTCGCCAAGCTCGCCATCACCTCTCGGGCCCAGCTGAGGCAACTCATGCGCGGCGCGGATTGAGCCGTTACAACACAATCATCCGGGTGAAAAGGCGACGCGGGCGATGACAGCGGGCACTGCCTCCCGTCAGGGTATGGGCGTGGCAGCTTCGGTCGACCATCAGCAAGACCGCGGCTCCTGTTCGCGTCTTGATGGGAGAAAAGCGATGCGCATAAACACCTTTCGTGAGGTCGTCGAGCTACTCGATGCAGCGGTCAACGGTCCGGGAACCGAGGTGGGTCCTCCGCACTACGCTTTTTGGCGCAATGTCACCCGGGACGACTTCGTGGCCAAGAGGCTGCTCGGTCAACCAATCCTTGTGCTCGGCGAGGGCGCGCAGTCGAATCTCATTCTGTCCTTGAAAGGGCAACCGCCGTTCGGCTCCGGTCCCGATGTGAAGTTTCCCCGCATGCCGGTTGGCTTCGACCCGATGCCGGACGACTCCATACGTGCGATCGAGACGTGGATCGACGAGGGGTGCCCCGATGAGTCGGACATCGCCGAAACCGCTTGACCGGTCCGATTGACTGTCGACATCGGCCGATTCGAGTATTCGTCGCCTCGTGGCCAGAGGGTGCGCCCGCACCCTCTGGCGTTGCTTTTTGCTGACTGACGCACCTCCGCGCGCCTTCGATCCGCTCTCCTGTGAATATTGACGGCACTAGCCCTACACCGAGCCTGCGCTATTTATCACCCGATGGGTGATGGTGTGAGCGCGCCCACGCTGCCAACGTAGTCATTGTCTCTGGATCGCCGCGCTTCCGCCTCGCCGCCGGGAACTGGCACCGATGAGCACTTCGGCGCCAGCGGTTACAGGTGGTGTCCCGGTGACCAAGGGCACACCGAAGGCGAATGATGGCGTCGCGTTCTGACGCGTCTCACTTTGAGACGGTCATTCGCCTCATCTTGAGACGTTCACCGTTCGCGCGTGGGGGTGTCATGGGGTGCGAGGCCAATTGCCGACGCAGAGGAATCGAGATGATGATGAGCACAGTTTTGGGAATGCTGATGATGGTGCCGGTGGTGATCGGCGTCAGTGGATACGTCCTGGTGTCTCGGCGATCATGAGTACAAAATCTGCTGCTCCCGCCAAGGCGCCGGATCCGACCGACGCGCGCAGTTCGGACATGGGCGCCTCAGACGACCGTGGCGAGGCGGAGCGGGCAATTCTGCTCGCCACCAAACTTCACCCCCCGGCAATCGCAGGTGAGCTTGTTCACCGCGCAGCCCTGGAAGATGCACTGTCGGCGGGCCGCCGATGCAAGCTCACGCTGCTCAGCGCGCCCGCGGGCTGGGGCAAAACAACATTACTGGCGCAATGGGCATCGGGTGCCGGCGACGATGCGACGTTCGGCTGGCTGTCCCTGGACGCTTCCGACAACGACCCGGCATGGTTCTGGATGTACGTCATCGCGGCGCTGCAGAGCAACAACCCCGAGGTCGGGACGCGTGCCGTCGACCTGTTGGCCATGGGTGCCGACCCTGTTCAGGTGGTTCTGCCGACCCTGCTCAACGAGCTGGACACCGTCGGTCGCCCCATGGTGATGATCCTCGATGACTACCATCTGGTGACGAACCGAGCGGTGCACGAGCAGATGGCATTCGTCATCGACAGGATGCCGCCAAATCTGCACGTGGTGTTGGCGACAAGATCGGATCCGATGTTGCCGTTGGCGCGACTGCGGGCCGGCGGTGGTCTGATCGAGATGCGAAGCGACGACCTGCGTTTCGGGATCAGCGATACCGACCGTCTGCTCAATGACGTCATGGGGCTGAGGTTGGGCGAGGTAGATGTCCAGCGCCTCCACCAACGCACGGAAGGATGGGCCGCCGGCCTGTACCTTGCCGCTCTGTCCCTCGCCGGGCGTACCGAAAAGGCCACCTTCGTAAAGACTTTCGCAGGTGACAATCGCCATATCGTCGACTACCTGATGGCCGAGGTGCTCGATGGGCTGTCGTCACAACTCCGCAGCTTCTTGCTGCGTACGTCGGTCCTGGGGCGGTTCAGCGGTGCGTTGTGCGACGCAGTGCTGCAATCTCGCGGCTCGGTGTCCGTGTTGGAGACGATGGAGCAGGAAAACCTGTTCGTCGTGCCACTGGACATGTCGCGACGCTGGTATCGGTACCACCATCTTTTCGGGGAACTGCTGCGCACGGAGTTGCACCGCGGCGAGCCAGAACTCGTTGCCGGGCTGCACCGGCGAGCCGCGGACTGGTTCGAGGCCGAGGGCCTCGTCGACGAAGCGGTGCGCCATCTGGTTGCCGCAGGCGACACCGAGAAGTGTGCCGACCTGATCGCGGCGGACTGGGTCAACGAGTTCAACGGAGGCGGCCAGTCCACCGTTTCCGGCTGGCTCGATCTCCTTCCCGACGAGACCGTCAGGCGAGACCCACGGCTCATGGTGATCCGGGCGTGGGTTGCGTTGACCCTCGGCCGGTTCGACGAGGCACGCTCATGGATCGAGGCGGTCGAGGCGGTCGAGGCCGGGTCCGCGTCCGACACCGTCGACAATGGCAGCCTCGGCGCGCAACTCGTCGCCTTGCGTGAGGTGTACGCCTTCAAGAAGGGTGACGTCACCAACGCGCTCGAGGCGGCGCGCCGCGCGATCACGCTCGACTTCGATGACGCGCTACAGGCGCGCACGGCTGCGTGTGGCGTCCACGGGTCCGCGTTGTACTACTCGGGTGGTATCGACGACGCCCGAACCACCTTGAACCAGGCGGTGCAGTTGGCCGAGAAGACCGGCGACCACCGCCAGCGTATCTACGCGCTGGGCTACCTGGCCCTGATCGCCGCCGAATCAGGCCGGCTCACCGAGGCCGAACACCACATTCGCCGGGCAACAGGAGTTGACACGGACGCCGCGTGCGATGCGCACTTCATCGACGCGATGGTATCGCTGGCGGTGGCCACGCTGCTCGATGCACGTGGCGACAGGGCTGCTGCGGCGGATGCCGTCCAGCTGGCGGTCGAATTGGCTCGCAGCGGCGCAGGAGTCCTCGAACTCGCCAAAGCGCTCTTGGTCAGGGCCAAGATCGCCCAGGGTCTCGGCGATCACGAGACGGCGTCGGCCAGCCGAGACGAGGCCAAAGCGTTGCTTCGTGACTGCACGGACACCGGTGTAGCGCGGACGCTGCTCACCGCGGCCGGCCACGGCTCGGTTGCACCGATTCCCACGCGCAGCGACGACGCCTACGCGGGCACCGAAACGCTGACATCGAAGGAAGTCGAGGTCCTTCGCCTGCTCGCCACCCGGTTGTCGCGCCGCGAGATCGGGCAGCGGCTCTACGTGTCACTCAACACGGTGAAGACCCATCAACGCGCCCTGTACCGAAAACTGGGCGTCGAGAACCGCGACGCCGCGGTCGCCAAAGCGCGCAAGCTCGGCCTCATCTGACCGACGGCGAGCCGCCGGACGAATGGCTTTGCGGTAATCACCCGGGCGAACAGCAAAAAGGGTGATGACCAGTCACCCGGTTGGGCGGAAACCTGTGAGCAGCGGAGTTTGGCCCGCCGACGAATTTCGTCACATCCGAGAAGGGAAAGGGATATGCCTTCACCGAGCGCACCGGGAGTTCTTGGCGCTGTGGTCGGAGGCGGCCACCGTGCAACGCAATGCGAGTTGGGGTTCCTCGACAACGGATACCGATGCAAACGGCCCGCCGTGGCGTACGTCGAATTCCACATGGTCGGCCACTGTCGACGCTTCGACTGCGACGCCCGCGGCAATGCTTGCGGCTTCGTGTGTGCACAACATCGAGACGCGCTGGAGTACACCGCACAATGCACGGCGACCGAGATGGCGCCCACGGCGCTCGGGCGGCTGTTCAAACGGGTGGCGCGGTGCCCATCGTGCCGCAGAACGATTCTGAGCCCCTCCGACATCCTCCAGATCCTGGTGACGCGATGACCCCGGATCAGCGCGCAAGCGAGTGGCGTTGACCGTCGTCCTGCCGCCGCGGGAGAAGGCGATACCTGCTGCGTCGTCACCGACTGCGCTGCGCACCGTTCGCCGCCCCCTCTCGGATGCGGACATGGCGTGGCTGCTCGCCGATGCGGCGGACGCGGTCCTGGTGGGTCGGGAGCGCACCATGACGTTTGTCGAATTGGGCAGCGGCGAACACGGTCTCGCGATCGACCGGATCATCAGCGCGATCGTGTCGAACCGGATGACGTTGCCGTCAGCGATATTCGACCGGCTGCTGGCTTGGCTGGACTCCTACGCCGGCAGCCCGGATGAGCGGCACCTGCGCTCGATGGTGTCGCAGATGCGGCCTCAGCGGTGCCACGTACCGTCGTGATGCGACTCGCGGGCCGCATCCGTGACGTGGTCATTGTCGGCTCAGGTCCCGCTGGCTATACCGCAGCGATCTACGCCGCTCGGGCAGGACTCGACACGTTGGTGATCGAGGGCCGTCTACCCGGCGGCGCCCTGACGACCGCGGGCCTGATGGACAATTACCCCGGGTTCTCCCGGCCGGTGTGTGGGCCGACCCTCGCCGGAGCGATGCGGGGACAGGCACACCGATTCGGCGCCGAGTTCCACATCGGCGATGTCGAGGGGTTCGATCTCGACGGGGAGATCAAATCGATTGCCGTCGACGACGAGTTGCGACATGCGTCCGCAGTGATCCTCGCGATGGGCGCCTCAGACCGAACACTCGGTGTACCCGGTGAGCGTGAGCTGTGTGGCCGCGGTGTCAGCACCACCGCCAAACGCGACCCTGAGCGGTTCACGGGACGTGACGTCGCCGTCGTTGGTGGCGGCGATGCGGCTGTCGAAGAGGCCCTGTTTCTCGCCGCGCGGGCGCGCAGCGTAACCGTCATCCACCATCGAGCCAGGCTGCGCGCATCGACCGCAGCGGTCGATCGACTGCGTGCACAGCCCAATGTCGTTGTCCTGGAATGCACCAACGTGCTCGGAATAACCGGTCCGCACCGCGTCACCGGGTTGCGGGTGCGTAGTGCGCACACCGAAGCGGAGTACGACATCGCCGTCGCCGCGGTCGTCGTGTCCATCGGTCAGATGCCCTGCTCGGGCCCGCTGGTCGGCCTCGTTGACCTCGACGCCCGCGGCTACGTGCTGACCCGCGACGGTGGCACCCATACCCACGCCGATGGTGTCTTCGCCTCCGGCGACCTGATCGACCCTCGGTACCGCCAGGGGGTCACCGCCGCCGCCAGCGGATGCCGGGCCGCGCTCGACGCCCAGCGCTGGCTGACTCAACAAGGTTTCATGTCAGTCGATCTCACCTCTTGAGAGGGAGCGCCGGCATCTCACCCGGGTGATTCGCTCGGCGGGCGAGGACAGTTCGCCCTCATGGGCGGCATGCTCGTTGCCGAGCGCCGGCGCGGCCCGGACAGCGAATGGAGCACACCGATGACCAACTCTGATTTCGATGACGTGACAGCGCATCTGCTCGAACCGGAAGAAAGCCTGGATTCCGAACAGACCGGAATCGATCTCGACGAAGGCTATTCGCCTCCGGAGAGTCCGCGGGAGCTGGGGGCGTGGGGGCTGACCGAGGGCGAAGCGCTGGTACACGAAAGCCTGTCCCGCCGGCTGGCCCGTGAAGTGCCCGATGTGACCGACCGTTGGGACGGTGACGGCATCGGCGACAGCGTCGACAGCGATGGAGAACTCATCGACGATCAGGTCGGGGACAGCCGTGCGGGCCGTCTCGTCGCCTTCGACGTCGACCCGACCGACCCCACCGCGGACTACCGCGCTCACGACGTCGGGATCGATGGTGGCGCAGCGTCGGCTGAGGAGGCGGCCATGCACATCGTGCCCGACGAGGACATCGCTCCCGGTCCACGATGGGGACCGTTCTGACGTCGTCGAACGTCATTCACCCGGGTGATTGACGTTGCGGGGTGAAGACAGCTCACCCGTACAAGCGCCAGGGTGGAGTCCCGACAGACCCGCGCGGCGGTGACTGATTGCCCCTGTTCCACACCGCAAAACGGTCGATGTCACGGCGACGGCGGTGAACATGTCGGCCGCGTCCAACCACGAGGAGTACCTATGACGCACGACTACCACAAGAATCCGGCAGCGGTCGGCGCCCTGCGCCCCGAGCAGTACTACGTCACGCAGGAAAGCGGGACCGAGCGACCCTTCACCGGTGAATACCTCAACAACAAGGAGCCGGGAATCTATGTCGACGTGGTGTCCGGCGAGCCGCTGTTCGCGTCGCTGGACAAATTCGACAGCGGTACCGGCTGGCCGAGTTTCACCAGGCCGCTCGATGACGGCAACATCGTCGCAAAGTCCGACCACAGCCACATGATGGTGCGCACAGAAGTGCGATCGCGCCACGGCGACAGCCACCTGGGACACGTCTTCACCGACGGACCTGCTACAGAGGGCGGTCTGCGCTACTGCATCAACTCCGCATCGCTGCGCTTCGTGCACCGCGACGATCTCGAGGCCGAGGGTTACGGGCAATACCTGAGCCTGTTCGAGAGCCCGGGAGACCCCGGGCAGCCGGCTGAATCTGAAGCCACGGAGTCGCTGCGATGACCACCAACGCCGCGATTCTGGCCGCGGGCTGCTTCTGGGGAGCGCAAGACCTCATCCGCGAACTGCCCGGGGTGATTTCCACGCGCGTCGGCTACACCGGCGGCGACAACGACTATCCGACATATCGCAACCATCCAGGACATGCCGAGGCGGTCGAGATCACGTTCGACCCCGCCGAAACGGACTACCGCACCCTGCTGGAGTTCTTCTTCCAGATTCATGATCCGACGACGGTCAACCGACAAGGCAACGACATCGGTACGAGTTACCGCTCGGCGATCTTTTATCTCGACGACGATCAGGAGCGCATCGCCCGCGACACCATCGCCGAGATCGACGCATCGGGATTGTGGCCCGCGGCGGTGGTGACCGAGGTGACACCCGCGAGTGAGTTCTGGGAAGCCGAACCCGAGCATCAGGACTATTTGCGCCGCTTCCCGGGCGGATACACCTGCCATTACGTGCGGCCGGAATGGAAGTTGCCGTCCCACAAGGAATCCGATGTGGAGCCCGAGAAAGTGGAAGCCCGCCACCATGAGTGATCCGCAGCGTGTCCGGGGTCGCCGCGTCTCACCGCTCGATCGGCGGATGCTGGCCGCCGCGTACTGGCCCGTCATCGCGCTCGCGATCGTGTTGATCGGCTCGCGGTCCTCGCGCTGCCATCGCGATCACTCGAAGGCGGCTCCGAAATGACGCAGAGCCCTGTCCTGAGTGCGCTGTCCGCGGCTGGGGTGTCGGTCTGGTTGGACGATCTGTCGCGGGATCGCCTGACCTCGGGCAACTTACAAGAGCTGATCGACACCAGATGCGTTGTGGGTGTCACCACCAACCCGTCGATCTTTCAGCACGCCATCTCTCACGGCGATGCCTACACCGGGCAGCTCAGAAAGCTCGCTGAAGGCGGCGCCGACGCCGAATCGGCGATCCGCACCATCATCACCGACGATGTGCGCGCGGCCTGCGACGTCCTCTACCCGAAGTGGGAAGCCACCGACGGGGTGGACGGGCGGGTTTCGATCGAGGTGGACCCGAGACTGGCCCACGACACCCAGGCGACGGTCAGCCAGGCCGCCGAACTGTGGAAAACAGTCGACCGGCCGAACCTGCTCATCAAGATTCCGGCCACCGATGCCGGGTTGGTTGCGATCACCGCAGCAGTGGCCGAGGGCATATCGGTCAACGTGACGTTGATCTTCTCCGCGTTGCGACACCGACAAGTCATGGACGCTTACCTTGCGGGGTTGGAGGGCGCCCACCAGGCTGGCCGGGACCTCGCTGGAATTCATTCGGTGGCATCGCTATTCGTCTCCCGTGTCGATACCGAAGTAGATCGGCGGCTGGATGCGATCGGCACCGACGCCGCCTTGGCGCTGCGCGGGAAAGCGGCTACGGCCAACGCTCGCGTCGCCTACGCGCTCTATCGGAACGTCTTCGAGACCGGTGCTCGGTATGCCGCGCTGAGCTACGCCGGCGCCCGCCCGCAGCGTCCGCTGTGGGCGTCGACGGGGGTGAAGAATCCCGTTTATCCGGACACCAAGTACGTCGCCGACCTGGTCGCGCCGCACACCGTGTCCACGATCCCGGAACCCACCCTGGAGGCTGTTGCCGACCATGGCGTCATCGCGGGCGACTCGGTCACTGGTGAGGCCGTCGCGGCTCAATCGGTGCTCGACGAGGTCAGCGCGTTGGGGGTGGACCTCGACGACGTCTTCGTGACGCTCGAAAACGACGGCGTCGCGAAGTTCGCCGCCTCTTGGCAGCAACTCCTCGACGCGTACTCCGCACTGGCGAGGAACGTCGACAGCGGGGGCCGCACGGGAAAACCGGACCGTTGACAGCCCATGCTCCCGCCGTAGGCGGACTTGACGCCCGACGCCCGTTTCCCGCCCGGGTGGGGCCCAGGGGCACGCTGGTCTACAGGCTGATCACCACCACCGATCACAAGATGATCGGCATGATGTACGTGGTCGCGTGTTTCATCTTCTTCTTCGTCGGCGGCCTGATGGCTCTGTTGATCCGGACCGAACTGGCCGCGCCGGGTCTGCAGTTCCTGAGCAACCAGCAGTACAACCAGTTGTTCACCATGCACGGCACGGTGATGTTGCTCTTCTACGCGACCCCGGTCGTCTTCGGCTTCGCCAACCTGGTGGTGCCACTGCAGATCGGTGCTCCTGACGTTGCGTTCCCGCGGCTGAACGCGCTCTCGTTCTGGTTGTTCCTGTTCGGCGCGTTGATTGCGCTCGGCGGTCTTGCCGTACCCGGCGGCCCCGCCGACTTCGGGTGGACTGCATACACCCCGCTTTCCAACGCTATTCACTCCCCGGGGGCGGGCGGTGACCTGTGGATCCTGGGATTGATCGTCGGCGGCCTCGGCACGATTCTGGGCGCGGTCAACATGATCACCACAGTGGTCTGCATGCGCGCCCCGGGGATGATCATGTTCCGGATGCCGATCTTCACCTGGAACATCCTGGTCACCAGCGTGATAGTGCTGGTGGCGTTCCCGCTCCTGACGTCGGCGCTCTTCGCGCTGTCGGCTGACAGGCACCTGGGCGCACATGTCTTCGATCCGGCCAACGGCGGAACTCTCCTGTGGCAGCACTTGTTCTGGTTTTTCGGCCACCCCGAGGTGTACATCATCGCGTTGCCGTTCTTCGGCATCGTCAGTGAAATCTTCCCGGTGTTCTCCCGTAAGCCGGTCTTCGGGTACATCACACTGGTCTACGCCACGATCAGCATCGCGGCCCTGTCGATCGCGGTGTGGGCACACCATCTCTACGCCACCGGTGCGGTGCTGTTGCCGTTCTTCAGCTTCATGACGTTCCTGATCGCGGTGCCGACCGGAATCAAATTCGTCAACTGGATCGGCACGATGTGGCGGGGTCAGTTGACGTTCGAGACCCCGATGCTGTTTTCGATCGGTTTCCTGGTGACGTTCCTGCTCGGCGGGCTCACCGGGGTGATGCTGGCCAGCCCGCCGATCGACTTTCACGTCACCGATACCTATTTCGTCGTCGCGCACTTCCACTACGTGTTGTTCGGGACGATCGTGTTCGCGACGTACGGCGGAACGTATTTCTGGTTCCCGAAGATGACCGGGCGCCTACTGGATGAGCGACTGGGCAAGCTGCACTTCTGGTTGACGTTGATCGGTTTCCACACCACGTTTCTGGTGCACCATTGGCTGGGCGCGGCCGGTATGCCGCGCCGTTATGCCGACTATCTGCCCACCGACGGGTTCACCGCCCTCAACGTCGTCTCCACCATCGGGGCGTTCATCCTCGGCATCTCGGTGCTGCCGTTCGTGTGGAACGTGTTCAAGAGCTGGCGCTACGGCGAGCCGGTGACGGTCGACGACCCGTGGGGCCACGGCAATTCGCTGGAGTGGGCCACCAGCTGCCCGCCGCCGCGGCACAACTTCACCGAGCTGCCGAGGATCCGTTCGGAGCGACCGGCTTTCGAGCTGCACTATCCACACATGGTCGAGCGGCTACGCACAGAGGGCCGCGTCGGCCGCTCCCACCCCGAAGCCGTGCACGCTGATGTGGTGCTGACGCACAGCCGATCGGAACGCCCGACATGATCGGCATCACGCACGCTCTCATCGGCGATCTCCATTCGATCGCAGACGTCGCGATCAAGACCTCCGCGCTGTTCTTCACCGCCGCCATCCTGTTTCGGTTCACCGAACGACGCACCTTGGCGGAGTTCGCGCCGTTCGACTGGATCGCCGCCGTTGCCGCAGGCGCCATCGTCGGTCGGGCAGCCACCGCTACCGACACCGCATGGCTACAGGCGACCGTCGCGCTGCTGTGTCTACTGACCGCTCATGCGGTCCTTGCGCGACTTCGCTTGATCCCCTCATTGTGTCGGTTCATCGATCCGCCGTTGATGGTGTTGATCAGTGACGGGCACGTGCAACGACGCAACTTGCGTCGCAGCGGCTTGACCGTCTCGGATCTGGAGGCGGTGTTGCGCGAACACGGGTACGCCGATGCCGACCGGATCCATCTCGCCGTTCTCGAAGCCAAGGGCGCCATCTCCATCATTGGGGCTGAAGCGGTGGTTGACCACACCATCGGCACCCAGCGACGGAGTGTGACCGATCGGAGCCATCATGCCGAAAACCGCTGACACCGTCTGCTTTACGCGTGCATTGGTGGGTGCAACGGTGTTGGTCTGGCTGGCCGCCTCGATCGCCGGCTGTAGTGGTGGCAGCACCGAAGCACCGACTGTCACGACGACAACGACCTCCCAGACCACAACGCCCAGCAGCGCAGCGTCGGCCGTGCCGACGGACAAGGCACCTCGTCTCGATCCGCGTGGGCCGAACCCGTTCACGCCCCCGGCGCGGGCAACGGCGGCGCCCACCGCCATCCCGGGCAACCGGGAGAACTCCGGATAGCAGGCCGGAATGCCAAACAACCACCAAAACGACAGGAGAGCACCGATGACCGTTGTCAACAGAGGATTTCGCGGGCGTCGTACCGAATCCGCTCACCAGCTGCCACCCGGACAACACGTCACGGCGGACTTCCCTGTCCTGCAAGCGGGACCGACACCGAGCATCGATCTCGACGAGTGGAGATTCACAGTCGGAAACGAATTCGGAGCACAACGCGCGTGGACGTGGCCCCAGCTGCAAAGCCTGCCGAGCGAGCGGCGCATCGTGGACATTCACTGCGTCACCTCCTGGTCAAAGCTCGGCACGCAATGGGAGGGTGTCGCCCTCGACAGGTTCTTCGAGGACATCGACACCGCCGTGGGATTCGCTTTCGTCGGCTCTTACGGCGGGTACACGACCAACATTCCGGTGGCAGACCTTCTGGGCGGCAAGGCTTGGATCGTCTACAGCTACCAAGGTGAGCCGCTGTCCGCTATACATGGCGGTCCCGCGCGGCTGCTGATACCACATCTGTATTTCTGGAAGTCGGCGAAGTGGGTGCGGTCTATTCTGTTGAGCAACAGTGAAACACCAGGATTCTGGGAGCGTCTGGGGTATCACAACTACGGAGACCCGTGGCAGGAACAGCGCTACGCCGGGGACTGACCGCGTGAACGACGGGATGGCTCCGAAGCTGCCCTGGCGGGTCGCTCGGGTTCTTGACACCACGCGCGAGACCGCGTCTGCGCGCACGATCGGCCTCGAAGTGCCCGGCTGGCGCGGACACGCAGCGGGTCAACACATCGACCTCAAGCTGACCGCTGAAGACGGCTACAGCGCACAACGCAGTTATTCGCTGGCCAGGCCGGTAGACGGTGACCGCATCGAGTTGACCGTGCAGGAGATCGGCGACGGCGAAGTCTCGCCCTATCTCATGGTCGTGCGCCCCGGCGAGGAGATCGCGATCCGCGGACCCATCGGCGGCTACTTCGTCTGGCGGCCTGCCGAGGAGCGCCGCGTCCTGCTGGTTGCCGGAGGCTCGGGCATCGTGCCGTTGATGGCGATGCTGCGTCAGCGAACAACCTCCGGTACCGCCGAGTTTCACCTGGTCTATTCGGTGCGAAGCCCCTGCGACGTCTACTATCTCGACGAGTTGGCGCAGCTCCAGCGTGACTGTGCGTGGTTACAGGTGACGATGGTTTACACCCGGGTTGCGCCGCGCGCCTCGCGACCGCCCAGCCGGATCGGAAGCGGAGATCTTGTCATGCCTGGATGGGCGGCCGCGGAGGACATTCGTGTTTATATCTGCGGTCCAACGGGATTCGTGGAATCTGTGACGGCGAAGCTGATCGAGCAGGGCTACTCGCCGTCGGTCATCCGGACCGAACGGTTCGGGCCCAGCGGTTGATCGAAGGAAGGGAAGCGATGACCGAACCGACCTACGTCGACGGCAACGCCGCGGCGGGTGCGTTCGCCAGCGTGTTGGGATTCGATGTCACAACGGCGACGCTGACCTGCGCAGGCTGCGGTGGGGAAGAAGCGTTCGCGGAGAGTCATGTCTATCAACGGGCCCCAGGAATTGTCCTGCGCTGCGCGGACTGTGACCACATCCTGGCAAGGCTGGCGCACACCAGAACCGATGTGTGGCTCGACCTGAGCGGTGCGCTGAGTTGGCGGGTGCCCCGCCCGACGGCCTCGTGACCTCGCTACCGACAACCGCACCCGGCGGCCGGACCATTCTGCGGATAATCGGGGACTGAAAGCAGTCTGCCGCGATCGGAAGGCGGTGATCATGGTGAGCGCGTGTCCAGCCCTGACCCGGATGTCACAGCAACGGCGGGTCTGTTCGGCGGCAACGGTTTTTGCGAGGGTGGCGCTGGCGACGGCGTTCTTGTCGGCCGTGGCCGATCGATTCGGGTTGTGGGGGGAAGCCGGGACGGGCGAGGTGGGGTGGGGGAACTTCCGGGCCTTCACCGAGTATCTCCAGACTATCGCTCCCTACCTACCTGCCGGATCGGTGAACGCCGCCGCGTGGGCGGTCACCGTCGTCGAGCTCGTGCTCTGGGTTTTACTGGTTGTGGGAATGAAGCTGCG
>JAEZKH010000401.1 GCA_023415515.1 Actinomycetes bacterium | reverse complement strand
CGCCGCGGACTCGCCGACCCCGCGGCGGCGCAGCGCTTCGGCGATCGCGACGGCGACCGCGGCCAGCTTCATCAGCTCGCGCTCCTGCAATCGCGGGTTGGCGGCGATGACCGCCTGCCGCCGCCTGGCCTGGGTATGGCGGCTCTCGAAGAGGGGGCCCGCGGCGGCCAGTCCGGCCCCGACCGCGTCGAGCGGGGCCGTCCCCGGCGGAGCGGCGACGACGGCGTCGACGAACAGTTGCACGAGCGCGTCCTGCCCGCCGAACAGGACCTCCCGCTTGTCGGCGAAGTGGCGGAAGAACGTCCGCTCCGTCAGGCCCGCACGTTCGGCGATCTCGGCGACCGTCGTCTCGTCGAAGCCGCGTTCGGTGTAGAGGTCCAGAGCCGCTTCCTCCAGGCGGCCGCGCGCGTTCGGCTGCCATCGGCTCATGCCTCCGGATGCTACGGGAATGACAGCGACTGTCATGAGCGTTATCGCGATGACAGTAACTGACATCAGGAGGAAACATGCGGATCTTCGTCACCGGCCCGACCGGCTTCATCGGCTCTGCCGTCGTCGCCGAACTCATCTCCGCGGGCCATCGGGTCGTCGGCCTCGCCCGCTCGGATGCCGCGGCGCAAGCGGTGCTCGACGCAGGCGCGGACGTCCATCGAGGCAGCCTCGACGAGCCTGAAACCCTGCGGCAGGCGGCCGAGAACGCCGACGGCGTCATTCATCTGGCCTATCGCCACGACTTCGACGACTTCGCGGCAGGGGCGGAGCTGGACAGGCGCGCGATCGAGGTGCTCGGCGAGGCGCTCGCCGGTTCCGACCGCCCGCTGGCCGTCGCAGGCGGGATCCTGTGGTTGGCGCCGGGCCAGACCCTGACCGAAGACGTCCCCGCTCCGCCGGAGCTGCCGCGCTTCTCCGAGGCTGCGGTGTTGGGTTTCACCGACCGGGGGGTGCGCACCGCGGTGGTGCGGCTGCCACCCACGGTCCACGGGTCGGGTGACCACGGCTTCGTCCCGCAGCTGATCAACGTCGCCCGGGAGAAGGGGGTGGCGGCCTTCGTCGGCGACGGCGCGAACCGGTGGCCTGCCGTGCACCGCCTCGACGCCGCGCAGGCCTTCCGGCTGACCGTCGAGTCGGCGCAGGCCGGTTCGATCGTGCACGCCGTCGACGACGAGGGAGTTCCCGCGCGGGCGATCGCCCAGGCCATCGGCAAGGGCCTGGACATCCCCGTCACGGCGGTGGCCGCCGAGGAGGCCTACGGTCACTTCGGCTGGATCGGGCCGTTGTTCGCCGTCGACGCCCCGGCGACCAGCGTCAAGACGCGCGACTCGCTCGGCTGGAAGCCGCAACACCCCGGGTTGCTGGCCGACCTCGACGACGGCCACTACTTCGGGCGCGCATAGGGCCGCCGACGACGGGTACGTGTCTACCCATGAGCCAATCTGTTGCTGACTTCGTCCTCGAGCGGCTGCGGCGCTGGGGTGTCGAGCAAGTGTTCGGTTACCCCGGCGACGGCATCAACGGCCTCGTCGTCGCCTTCGGCCGCGCGGACAACCGGCCGCGCTTCGTGCAGACCCGACACGAGGAGATGGCCGCCTTCGCCGCCGCGGGTTATGCGAAGTTCTCCGGCGAGGTCGGCGTCTGCATGGCCACCTCGGGCCCGGGGGCGATCCACCTGCTCAACGGCCTCTACGACGCCAAGTGCGACCACGTGCCGGTCGTGGCGATCGTCGGCCAGACCGAGCGCAGCGCGATGGGCGGCAGTTACCAGCAGGAGGTGGATCTGCAGACGTTGTTTCGCGATGTGGCAAGCGATTACCTCGTCGAAGTCAATGTTCCAGAACAGCTTCCGCTGGCACTCGATCGGGCGATCCGAACTGCGCGCACCCGCCGCGCCCCGACCGCGGTCGTCATTCCCTCCGATCTGCAAGAGGCGCAGTACAGCCCGCCCGGGCACGTCTTCAAGCAGGTGCCGTCCAGCGATCCCGGCGACGCGGTCGGGCGACTCGCGCCGACCGAGGCACAGGTGCGCGCCGCCGCAGACATCCTCAACTCCGGGGAGAAGGTCGCCATCCTGATCGGACAGGGGGCGAGGAACGCGGCCGCCGAGGTGGCCGCGGTCGCCGAGGTGACCGGCGCGGGTGTGGCCAAAGCACTGCTCGGTAAGGACGTGCTGCCCGACGATCTGCCGTTCGTCACGGGGGCGATCGGGCTGCTCGGCACCAGGCCGAGCTACGAGTTGATGCGTGACTGCGACACCCTGCTCATCGTCGGATCCAACTTTCCCTACAGCCAGTTCCTTCCCGAGTACGGCGCCGCCCGCGCGGTGCAGATCGACGTCGACGGCACCTCGATCGGAATGCGGTATCCGACCGAGGTCAACATCGTCGCCGATGCGAAGGCGGCGCTGGGCGCGCTGATCCCGCATCTGCGCCCGAAGGCGGACCCGTCGTGGCGGCAGACCGTCGAAGCCAACATCAGCCGGTGGTGGGACACCGTGGAACGGCAGAGTCTGCTGAGCGCCAAACCGGTCAATCCGATGCGCGTGGCGTGGGAACTCTCCCGACGGCTGCCCGACGACGCGATAGTGACCGCCGACTCCGGTTCGTCGACCAACTGGTACGCCCGCTGTATCCGATTGCGCGCCGGGATGCGCGCGTCGGTGTCGGGCACGCTCGCGACGATGGGCTGCGCCGTGCCCTACGCGATCGGCGCCAAGTTCGCGCATCCCGCACGCCCGGTCGTCGCGCTGGTCGGCGACGGCGCGATGCAGATGAACGGGCTCACCGAACTGCTCACCATCGGCCGATACCGAGATCTGTGGGCCGATCAGCGGCTGGTCATCTGCGTCTTCCACAACAACGACCTCAACCAGGTCACCTGGGAACTTCGCGCGATGGGCGGCGCACCGAAATTCGAGGAGTCACAATCACTTCCCGAGGTCTCCTATGCCGACGTGGCCCGTTCGATGGGTCTGCAGGCGATCTCCGTCGCCACCGACGACGACGTGGCCGACGCGTGGGACGAGGCCCTTGGCGCCGAGCGGCCCATCCTGCTCGACGTCACCTGTGACCCCGAGGTGCCGCCGATCCCGCCGCACGCCACCTACGAACAGATCAAGGACCTCACGTCGGCTGTGCTGCGCGGGGACCCCAACGCATGGCACCTCATCTATCAGGGCGCCAAGACGAAGGCGGCTGAGTTCATCCCCGGCTCGCGGTCGTGACAATCGCGCGCCGGCGTGGCGGGAGGTCGGCCCGGGCGGAACTGCGTCAGGCGCCGGGACCGTTGGGCCACTTCAACATCGACCCGGCATCGACACGGATGTGCTGCCCGGTGATGTAGCGGCTCTCCTCGCTGGCCAGGAAGACACCGAGGTTCGCGATGTCTTCCGGCTCCACGTAGGGGATCGGCATGGCGTTGAAGTAGCTGAACGCGGGTTCGGCGTCCTCACGCGTCGGCTTCTTGCCCTCGGCGGTCATGTCGGGCCGGAACACGCTGTAGATGCCGTCGTTGTGCAGCAGGTGGGTGTTCACGTTGGTCGGGTGCATCGCGTTGACCCGGATCATCTTGGGCGCCAACTGAAGACACAGTGTGTCGACGTAGTCGATCAGCACCCGTTTGCTCCAGCCGTAGCCTGCGCCACCAGGCCCCATCATGGGGTTGTCGCTCGTACCCTTGATCATTCCCGCCGTCGACCCGGTGATGATGACCGAGGACCCGTTGGGTAGGTGCGGCAGTGCGACGGCGACGGTGTTCATCACGCCGAGAAGATCGACGTCGGTGGCGTCGACGAAGTGCATCGGGTCGAACTCGTTGCCGAACGCCATCGGCAGGATCCCCGCGTTGGCGACGACGATGTCGAGCTTGCCCATGTCGGCAACGCCTGCCTCGAGGGCGTCGCGGAGTTCGTGGCGTTCGCGGACGTCGGCGATCCGGGCGAACACCCGACGACCGAGTTCCTTGATCTCGCGCTCCACGTCCGACAGGTCATCGGGCGTGGCCAACGGATACGGGTTGGAGTCGATGTTGCGGCAGATGTCGACGACGATGATGTCAGCGCCTTCTCGCGCCATGGCCAGCGCGTGTGCGCGGCCCTGGCCGCGGGCCCCACCGGTGATGAACGCGACCTTGCCCTCGAGCCGTCCTGCCATGTGTCCTCCGCCGGTATGTAAACGTAATTCTCCAATAGGAGAACCTAATTTACATCGGCCTGTCAGGCAATCCCCTCGGTCTGCGGGCCGGATTGCCCGCGGTGGACTTGCGACGGGCGCCGATGCACCGAGATGAGGGTGTCCGACCGCACGACGCCCAGCGGGCCCGTTTTCACGAAGCGCGCGATGCCCACCGACCGCAGCACCGAGGCTGCCCTGGCCTGGCGGTAGCCGACGAACGTCCCAGCGGCCGCGAGCAGCAGAAGCCCCGCCAGGCCAGGCGACGCCATCAGCGCGAGTACCAGCAGAGACAACGGTGCCAGCACGGCGCCGATCGCATGGCGGAACACCGAGCGCACCTGTCCCGGCACCGCCGTGTCGGCCAGTGCCATGGAGAGGCGTTCTTCTTTCACTCCCCGCACGGAGACTCCCGCGGCCGCCGGATGCGTCGACGTCGGTGACAGGCGGGGGGTGTCTGCAGCGCCGGACAAGCCGGGCCAGCGGGTCCGAACGGTCCGCGGCGACGCGGCGGAGGCCCGTGCGTCGGCCAACGATCCGGCGGCCAGCAGGCTTCCCCCGACTCCGCCTGCCGTCGACGGCGCCGTATCGACGCCGCCGATCAACGGGAAACGCAGCAGCGAGAGGAGTTTGTCCGGCAGCGCCAGGAGCGACGCGTGGTCACCGGGCAGCGCGATCAACAGATACGCGAGCGCCTTGACGATGTCGCCCGCGGCCGCGGCACCGATGACAGGGGCCGGCGCCTGCGACGGCGGACTCGGGGGCACCGGACCTGCCGCAGGCGACACCGCGTTGGTCATCGGCTGGTCGACCGGCGGTGGCTGTGGCTGCGGCGGCGGCGGCGGTGGCTGCGGCGGACCTTCGGCAGGTGGGGCGGCCGTCGCCGACGGAGGCGGTTCCTGAGGATGCGATGGCGCCGTGACCGTCGAGGACGAGACGACGACCTGTGGCTCGCTGGTTGTCTCGACCGAGGTGGAGGACGCGGAGACCGTGTCGGAACCCTTGTTGTCCGTCGTGGACGTAGTCGTCGTGGACGTAGTCGTCGTGTTCGTAGTCGTCGTGGACGCAGTCGTGGTGGACGTAGTCGTCGTGGTCTGGCTGTTGATCTCCATCGGTCCCGCGAGCGCCGTCGACTGCGACTCCTGGGATTCGCGAGCTGAGTGGGTGGTCGACGTGGCGTCGGCGGAGGTCTCGTCGGTCACGGAGCCCAGCACGGTGCCGGTGCCGAACGACCCGATGAGCGCAGGGACCTTGTCGACCGCTCCGACCTTGGATGGAGTTGCCGTCGACCCGTTGTCGGTGCTGGTGGTGTCCGTGCCGAGTGGTTTTCCGGTATCGGCCGAGTCCCGACCATCAGCGCCGGACCCCTCGCCACCCGTGTCGGCGACCGCGGGCGTCGTCCCCCCGAAACCTGCGAAGACCAGCGCGACGCAGAGCGCGCAAAGCCCCACCGCCAGGCGCTTGTGTGTCGTTATACCGTTCTCCTGCCGCCCACGGGGACCACCCCCAGTATCCGTGTTCTTACGATGATCGTCCCACCGCTCGGCCGCTGCGTCTCAATTCCCCGAAAAAGCGCGCTCACCTACAGAGTTGGGACTCTGCCGCCGATCGAACCGCCCTGGTGATCGAGTCGACCAGGGAGCTGTCGAGCTTCCAGCACTGCCAGAACAGTGGCACATCGAGGGACACGTCGGCAATCCGGACGAACGACCCGTCGGCTTCATGGGTCGCGGCGAGGCCGTCGGGGAACATCCCCCATCCCAGGCCTGCCCGCACCGCGGAGCCGAACCCCTCCGCCGTCGGCACGTAATGGACCGGGCGGGTGATGTCGCGACGAAATGTTTTGCGCACCAGAAGGTCTTGGAGCGCGTCGCTGCGGTTCCAGGCGAGCGACGGAGCCGCGCCTGCGGCGCCTGCGGTGAAGCCGTCGGGCAGATACCGCTCGACGTAGCTCGCAGCCGCGACCGGGACATAGCGCATCACCCCCAGGGGCAGTACCCGGCAGCCGGGCACGGCAGCGCGTTCGGTGGTGACCGCGCCCATCACCGCGCCCTCCCGGAGCAGGGCCGCCGAATGATCCTGATCTTCGATCCGGATGTCGAAGAGAACTTGCGGCAGCGTGGCGAACACGGTGGTGAACCAGGTCGCCATCGAGTCTGCATTGACCGCGATCGCCGCCCGGGTGCGTTCCGCCGACCCGCCGCTCATGTCGGCCAACGCCTCGGCCTCCAGCAATGCGGTCTGAGCGGCCAGCCGAAGCAACGGAACCCCGGCAGGTGTTGCCACACAGGGCTTCTCGCGGCGGATGAGCACTTGGCCCACGCGTTGCTCCAGCGCCTTGATCCGTTGGCTCACGGCCGACGGCGTGATGTGCAGACGATCGGCGGCGGCGTCGAAGCTGCCCTGCTCGATCACCGCCGCGAAGGCCGCAAGCTGCTGTCCGTCGATGCTCACATTAGCAATTCTAATGCAAGCGAAGAAACATTAGCTGTACTGATCGCCGCCCGCTGCCTAGCGTCGAGTCATGACGTCGCCCCTGATCGTCGGCTTCCTCGCCTCGTTCACGTTGATCGCCGCCATCGGGGCGCAGAACGCCTTCGTCTTGCGGCAGGGCATCCGCCGCGAGCACGTGCTGCCTGTCATCGCGATGTGCACGGTTTCCGACATCGCGCTGATCTCCGCGGGCATCGCCGGCGTCGGCGCACTGATCGGCGCGCACCCGAGCGCGATCACCGTCGCGAAGTTCGGCGGCGCCCTGTTTCTTTTCGGCTACGGCGTGCTTGCGGCCGGTCGGGCCTTGCGGCCGTCGTCGCTGACACCGTCGGACGCGGCGCCGGCCCGACTCGCGGAGGTCCTCCTGACGTGCGCGGCGATGACGTTCCTCAACCCGCATGTCTACCTCGACACCGTCGTGCTGCTGGGTGCACTGGCCAATGAACACCGCGACGGCCGCTGGCTTTTCGGCGTCGGGGCCGTCACCGCCAGCGCGGTGTGGTTCACCGGCCTCGGGTTCGGGGCGCGACGCCTAGCCCGCCTGTTCGCCACCCCGATGACGTGGCGCGTCCTCGACGGCCTGATCGCCACCACGATGGTCACACTGGGCGTTGCGATGATCGCGACGTGACGTCAGCCCATCGGCCCGTCAGGGACGGGCGCGTCGCAACGGTCACGGAAGTCGGCGGCGGGCTGTCTGACAGCCTGAAGTTCGTCGCGGACTTGTGGATTCGCCTGCGCGTAGGCAGCGATCTCCGTGCGCATCTCCTCCCTCGACTTGCCCTTGAGGCCGGTGAAGAAGGCGTTCACGTCCGGATGGCTGAACAAATAGGACTGCGTCGCGGCGTTCACACCGGACATCACCCCCGCGAGGTCGGCGGCAGTGCAGTTCGGCGGATCCGCGGCCGCCGTTGCGGCGGTGCCGACAAGCATCGAGCCGGCGATCACGCCGACGCCGATCACGCTGTGGAATCTCATTGTGGCTCCTTGACTTCGAAAGACTTGATTGCCAACTGCTCAACGTGGACCGATACCACCCCCGCCGCCGATACCCGGG
>JAEZKH010000329.1 GCA_023415515.1 Actinomycetes bacterium | reverse complement strand
CGGCACCGCCGCCCCGGGTGATGAGCCAACCGTGATCACCAGCACCACGAGGATCGCCGGGGCCGGAGTTCTGGGCAATCAGCGCAGGCCGGACGAGTCCTGCCCGGCCGATCCGGCACCGACCGATCCCGGCGGAGGCGATCGCGAGGTCCGCCATGCCGCGGGGAGCACCGTGGTGCGGACAGACCCGCAGCGGATCGTGGTGCTCTCCGGCGACCAACTCGACGCGTTGTGCGCGCTCGGCCTGCAGTCACGCATCGTCGCCGCGGCCCTGCCCGAGGGGTCCGACTCACAGCCGTCCTATCTGGGCACCGTCGTGCACGACCTGCCCGCGGTGGGCACCCGCAACGCCCCGGACCTGGAGAAGATCCGCGCGGCCAAACCCGACCTGATCCTCGGCTCGCAGGCTCTCACCCCCGACGCATATCCGGGACTGTCGGCCATCGCGCCGACCGTGTTCACCGGTGCGCCAGGTGCCGCCTGGGAGGACAACCTGCGCACCGTGGGGGCGGCGACCTGGCGCGCCGACGCGGCCGATTCGCTGATCGGCGACTTCACCGCCGCGGCCGAGCGGACCGGTATCGACAACGACGCGGCACACTTCCAGGCGTCGGTCGTTCAACTCACCGACACGACGCTTCGGGTATTCGGGCCCGCCAGCTTCCCCGGCAGCGTGCTCGCCGACGTCGGCGTGGATCGGCCTGCGGCACAACGCTTCACCGACAAGCCCTATATCGAGGTCGGTGCCGCCGAAGAAGATCTGGACAACGGCGCCGACTTCGCACTCGCCGACGGCGACATCGTGTATGTCTCGTTCGCCTCCTCCGCTGCGAAGGACCGCGCGGGCGAGGTGATGAACAGCGACGCGTGGAAAAAGCTGTCAGCGACCAAGGACAACCGCGTCTACGTGGTCAACAACGAGGTGTGGCAGACGGGTGAGGGCATCGTCGCGGCCAGGGGGATACTGACGGATCTGCGCTGGATCAACGCGCCGATCAACTAGATTCCACGAGATGTTCCACATTCTGAAGTCGGAGTATGTGCAACCGCTCGAGGTCATCGAGCAGACCCGCCCCGCCCACCTCGAATGGCTGCAGGGCGAGGTCGATGCGGGCCGCATCCTTCTGGCAGGAAGGCAGGATCCGCCGACGGGCGGCCTGTTGGTCACCGCCGACATCAGCGCAGAAGACGCCGCGGACATCATCGACCGAGACCCGTATCAAATCGCAGGTGTGGTGAGCTACCAGCGCATCTCGTTCAACGGCGCATTCCGGGCACCAGGACTTTAGGAGCAACCTCACAGCGACGCCGGGGATTACCGCGGTGCGGTCCTCCGTTGGAGCTCGTAGGCCGCATCGTCGCGGCACTTCCATTCTTTCTGTGAGCGTGTGATCGACGCATGCCGAGAAGGATCGATGAGGACTGGAGAGGGATTTCATGACCACCGCTGTTTCTGCTTACGCAGCCACGTCCGCCACCGAGCCGTTGACCAGGACCACCATCGCCCGTCGCGATGTCGGCCCGCACGACGTCGCGTTCGACATTCACTTCGCCGGCATCTGCCACTCCGACATCCACACCGTGCGGGCCGAATGGGGCCAGCCCGACTACCCGGTCGTACCCGGCCATGAGATCGCCGGCGTGGTAACCGAGGTGGGGTCGGAGGTCACCACGTTCGCCGTCGGTGACCGTGTCGGCGTCGGCTGCTTCGTCGATTCGTGTCGCGAATGCGAGAACTGCGGCGCCGGCCTGGAGCAGTACTGCACCGGCACCGGCATGGTCGGTACGTATGACGCCGTCGGCCGGGACGGCGAGAAGACCTACGGCGGCTACAGCGGAGCCATCGTCGTCGACGAGAACTACGTGCTTCGCATCCCCGAGAGCCTGCCGCTCGAGGCGGCCGCTCCCCTGCTGTGCGCGGGCATCACCACGTACTCGCCGCTGCGTCACTGGAACGCCGGACCAGGATCGCGCGTCGCGGTCGTCGGCCTCGGTGGGCTCGGCCACATGGCCGTCAAGCTGGCCGCCGCGATGGGTGCCGAGGTGTCGGTGCTCAGCCAGTCCCTGAAGAAGATGGAAGACGGTCTTCGCCTGGGCGCGAACCACTACTACGCCACCAGCGACCCCGACACGTTCACCGAGCTCGCCGGGTCGTTCGACCTGATCATCAACACGGTATCGGCCAACCTCGACCTGAACGCCTACCTGGGTCTGCTCGCCGTCGACGGCACGCTGGTGCAGGTCGGCATGCCCGAGCACGCGATGGAGATCGCCGCGCCGCCGCTGGTATCAGGGCGGCGCAGCATCTCGGGTTCGATGATCGGAGGCATCGCCGAAACCCAGGAGATGCTCGACTTCTGCGCCGAGCACTCAGTGGCGCCCGAAATCGAAATCATCGCACCGGAATACATCAACGAAGCCTACGAACGTGTGATGGGCAGCGATGTCCGGTACCGCTTCGTGATCGATACGGAGTCACTGCGGTGACGACCGACGGACCTGGAGTCACTGCGGTGACGACCGACGGATCCCGGGCGCTGCGCTGAAGCTAGTGCTCGGGTTCGTCGAATCCCGCCAACGGCCAGCCTGCCGCCGCCAGCCTGGCGGCCACCCGGTCGATGTTCTCCGGGCCTGCATCGTGGTGGGTGACGCCCGAGATGAACTCCGCGATCTCGTCGCGGGTGATCTCGCCGTCGCCTGCTGCGCCCTTCTCCCTGTCGGTGATGTCGCGCACGACCTCTTTGATCTGATCCTCGGTCAACGGGGTGGCGCGCAGCAGCGCCAGCAGCGGCACCCGGTCGGGCCCTGGAACGCCGTCGGGGTACCCGCCGCGCAACCACTCCAGCACCGACTGGAGCAACGACGAGGTGGTCACACCGCCCAGTGTGGCCGTTGGCCCTCCGATTTGCTCGAAAGTAAGCCGGATCGATAACCGCCTCCGGCGCGACTGCTTGTAATCTCACCCATGCGTACGCACTGATCACTACGAGTTAGGGGCTCATCGTTTTCGCCTGGTGGGGTCGAACGGTCTACCGCTACCGGTTCGTAGTGGTGGCAGTCATGGTGGCGTTGTGCCTCGGCAGCGGGATCTACGGCAGCAGCCTCGGGCAGCACGTCACCCAGAGCGGCTTCTTCGACGACGGCAGCGAGTCGGCCGAGGCGTCGCGGCTTGGCGATGAACACTACGGTCGGGACACCTCCAGCCACATCGTCGCCATCTACACCGCCCCGGACGGCAAGACGGTCGACGACCCGGCGTTCCGCAAGAAGGTGCTCGACAACCTCGCCAAGGTCCAGGAGGACCACCCCGACGAGATCCTGCGGTCCATCGGGTATTTCAAAACGCCCGATCTGTTGCGCAACATGGCCGACGCGTCGAAGAAGCACGCGTTCATGTCGATTCAGCTCAAGGGCGACAACGACGACCTGATCCTGAAGAACTTCAAGGCCGTCCAGGACGACCTGAAAGACCCCGGCGTCGATGTGCAGCTGGCCGGCCTGCTGCCGCTGGCGAACGAACTGACCGGCACCATCGCGACCGACCAGCAACGGGCCGAGTTGCTCGCGATGCCGCTGGTGGTGATTTTGCTGTTCTTCGTCTTCGGCGGCGTGGTCGCGGCATTCCTGCCCGGCATCATCGGCGGGCTCACCATCGCGGGCGCACTCGGCATCATGCGCTTGACCGCGCTGTCGGTACCCGTGCACTACTTCGCGCAGCCGGTCGTCACCTTGATCGGCCTCGGCATCGCGATCGACTACGGGTTGTTCATCGTCAGCCGCTTCCGCGAGGAGATCGCAGAAGGCTACGACACCGAGACCGCGGTGCGCCGCACCGTGGTGACGGCGGGCCGGACCATCGCGTTCTCGTCGGTGCTGATCTCGGCGTCTGTCGGCGGCCTGCTGCTCTTCCCGCAGGGTTTCCTGAAGTCGCTGACGTACGCGATGATCGCGTCGGTCACCTTGGCGGCGATCCTGTCGATCACGGTGCTGCCCGCCATCCTCGGAATGCTCGGCCCGAACGTCGATGCACTGAATGTGCGTACCCTGTTGCGGATCCCGTTCCTGCGCGAGAACGAGAAGACCAACAGGCTGATCAATTGGCTGGGTGACAGGCTCCAGAAGACCAAGACGAGCGCAGAGGTCGAGAACGGGTTCTGGGGCAGGCTGGCGGACCGGGTCATGAAGCGACCGGTCATGTTCGCCGTACCCATCCTTATCGGGCTGATCATCCTGATTCTGCCGCTGGGCAACATCGCACTCGGCGGCATCAGCGAGAAGTACCTTCCGCCAACGAATTCGGTGCGCCAGGCGCAGGAAGACTTCGACCGGACCTTCCCTGGCTTCCGCGTCGAGCCGATCACGCTGGTGATCAAGAGCACCGACGGCAGACCCGTCACCGACGCCGAGGTCGCGCAGGTTCGCAGTGAGGCACGCGCGATACCCGGGTTCACCGAGCCGAACAATGATCCGTCCAAGATGTGGGCCGAGCGGCCGTATCTCGACGGCGCGTCGAAAGATCCGTCGGTTCGGGTGATCCAGAACGGGTTGCAGAACCGCCTCGACGCCAAGACCAAGGTCGACGAGTTGCGATCGATCGCGAGACCGCACGATCTCGAGCTGTTGGTCGGTGGCACACCGGCGCTCGAACAGGACAGCGTGCAAACCATTTCCGCGAAACTGCCTGCGATGATCCTGATCGCCGTTTCGACGACCACGATCCTGATGTTCTTGGCGTTCGGGTCGTTGGTGCTGCCCATCAAGGCCGCGTTGATGAACGCGCTGACCCTGTGTTCGACGCTGGGTGTGTTGACCTGGATCTTCGTCGACGGGCATTTCTCGTCGTGGATGAACTTCACGCCGACCCCGTTGACCGCGCCGGTGATCGGGTTGATCATCGCGGTGATCTTCGGATTGTCAACGGACTACGAGGTTTTCCTCGTTTCGCGCATGGTCGAGGCTCGCGCGCGCGGCATGACGACCGAAGAGGCCATTCGCCACGGCACCGCGACCACCGGACGGCTGATCAGTGCCGCGGCACTGGTTCTCGTTGTGGTCGGGGGGGCGTTCGCGTTCTCCGATCTGGTGATGATGCAGTACCTGGCCATCGGGCTCATCACTGCGCTGCTGCTCGACGCGACGGTGGTCCGCATGTTCCTGGTGCCGTCGGTGATGAAGCTGCTCGGCAACGACTGCTGGTGGGCGCCGCGGTGGATGAAGCGACTGCAGGAGCGAATCGGGCTTGGTGAGATCACCCTCGAAGACGAACGCAAAGCCTCGGAGCCGATGCCCGAGCAGTTGGACGAGGCGATGGCGTTCGGAACCGTGCTGGGCGCCCCGACATGGCAGAAACCTGCCCATGATCCGTCGCGACCGACACCCGCTGCGGTCGCGCCTGCCCGCTCGGCCACCGCGGTCGCGCTTGCCGACCCGCCTGCCGACGACCTGACGGCGCCGCTGCCCACCGCCGATGGGGACGACCCGTCCGACGAAGAGCAGGCCTCGGTCGGGGTGGACGACGATGACACCGAGGACCGGGACGGCCAAGACTCCGACGGGGACGACACGGCAGGTGTGGACGCCGAACCCGAGGCCGTCGACGAGGATCCCGAAGAGACCGGCGCGACCGAGCGCGACGCCCCCTAGCTCTGCCGTTGCGGACTGCCGTTGCGGACTGCCGTTGCGGACCTGCAGTCACCGACCGATCACGCGGTCGTCGACGGGATTGAGTTTCTTCACGATCAGCGGATCCGCAGGGGTGAACGGGAACCGTGTGGCAGATCGACCGCCGGTCAACGGCCGGGCCACCGGGAGTCGACGATGTCGAGGGAGTTGGGCAGCTTGGCCCGGTATCGGATGCGGTCGGCCGCCTTGAACGGCGCCCACCACGGCGCCTGGAACAGGCCGACGATATTGACCATCGGGCCGCGGTAACCCGACGCCAGCAGCACACCGTTGGCGGCCTGCCTGCCACCCTCGTTCGCGCCTTCCATCGTCGTGACGTTCTGGTCGGTCTTGACCCACTCCCCTGCCAGGAAGAGATTGTCCAGTCGCGTCACCGATTCCGGCCGCCGCGACCACGATCCGGGATCCTGGATGAACAGCGGCTCGTCGTTGGCGACCGAAGGCGTTCCCGGATTCATGATCGCCGGATCAAGGAACCAGGAGTGCAGCATGGAGTCGTCGAGCACCCGTCCCGTGTCGTTGAGATGTGCCTTGATCTGCGCCCACGCTTCGCGCGCGATCTCATCGGGCGTGCAGTCGCGGGCGGATTTGCCGTTGAAGTTGCCCGGTGTCGACCAGTCCGAAAGTATCGCGGAGAGACAGTCTTTGACGGTGCCGTCGCCGTAGTTGCGCAGGCTGTACTTCCAGAACTGCTCCTCGCTGATCGAGGTGATTCCCCACCCGGAATCGACGTAGTTGACGTGGCCTTTGGTGACATCGACACGCTGCCTGAGGTAGAACATCAGCCCGTTCATCCATTCGGTCCGCAACCGAGCGACGTTGGCCAGGTTCGGGTCGGCGGCGATGACGTCGGGAGTCAGCACGGCGGCGAGTTTTTCGCATGGGATCGCCGACACATAGCAGTCCGCAACGACGGGTTCCTGCACGCCGCCGGGTCCGACGACGGTCGCGGATGCGATATGACGGCCGTTGGGCTGAAGACCCGACAGTGCCTTGCCGACCTGAAACGACACCCCCATCGAACGTAGGTGCGCAACCCACGGGTCGAGCCATTGCGAACTGGTCGGCCCGTTGAGCACCCGGTCGAATCCCTTGTTGTCGATGTCGTTGCCCAACAGCAGGATCGACCAAACCGACGCCTCTCCGACCAACCCGATCGAGTGGGCACTGGCATCTCGCGATTTCGACGCGGCGAGATTGCGGATGATGCCGTCGGCCAGATAGCGGTTGTATTCGGGTGACCCGCGATCGGCGCCGATGTACTTCTCCCAGGTCATGTTGTCCCACTGGCCGATCTTGCGTTCGTCGCAACTGGTGACGTAGACGGCGAGTTTCTGTGCCGCGTAGGCCGCCTCCCACGGCCGAAGGCGGAAGAGGGTTTGGAACACGGTGGCCACCGATTCGATGAACGCCTTGGGAGTGACGGGATTCGGCAGCGTCGGCAGCGGGAAAGGCAGCGGAACCGTCAGATCGGCTCGGCCGAGACCGGAGTGCAGGTATGACGTTGCGCGGGTGAGGTTCTCCCATACGCCCCGCGAGTTACCGGGGAACGGAATCCGCCGCATCGTGTCGGTGACGTTTCGGTAGAAGCCGGGGAAGAACCGGAAACCGTGTTCGGCGGGCAGCGGTCTGGCCCCGGAGTTCGGCACCGGAATCGATCGGGCTTTGCCGCCGAGCGCTTTTCGTTCGTAGACCGTGACCGTGTAACCGCGTTCGACGAGTTCGTGCGCAGCGGTCAGCCCTGCCACGCCTGCGCCGAACACCGCGACGGAGCGCCCCGGCGCTGCGTGGGTCTGGGGCGCCCGCGACGCCAGCACCGCCGCCGCCCCCGCCGCGGCACCCGCCAGCAGTGATCGACGCGAGAACTGTTGACAGGACTGAGGACTATCCGACATGTTGCCGCCTACCGGGCTGATGGCCACCCGTGTAAGTTAATGCCTGTTCAGCCAAGAACCTGAGTATCGAAGCGGCGTTTCGTCACATATTCAGTGCATTCGGCCGCCCGGCGGCGCTCTCAGCAGAATGACGGTTTGCGCGGCGAGGGCACGGTCACGCGCGGCCGAGCAGCGCGGTCCGCAGGAGATGACAGACCACCGCGCGGGAGGCTTCGGTGTGTTCGTGCTGCATGAGCCGTCCGAGGTCCACGGCGAGGCTGAACGCGGCGTGTACGGCGAAGCGGGCTTCGCCGTCGGTGATGTCGGGGCGAGCGGCAGACAGCTGACGCACCCACGCTTCGACGGTCGCGCGCTGAATATTGTGAATAGCGGTGCGGTCCGGTGTCGGCACGTTGCCGCGTTCGACGTAGTACACGTAGGCCAACTCGGGGGTGGCGAAGGATCGGCGGACGTAAGCCTCGACGCATTCGGTCACGACATCGTTCGGATTCTCGGTTGTCGCAAGGATTGTCGAAAGGTCACCGGATACCCGGTCGGCCGCACGACGGTAGATGGCCGCCAGGATCGCGGCCTTGCCGGTGAAGTACTTGTAGAGGCTCGTAGTGGGTATCTTCACCGCCGCGGCGATGTCTTCCATGCCGGTGTCCCGGTATCCACGATCGTGAAAGAGCAGCAGTGCTTCGTGCAGGATGTGTTCGTACTCGCCGGCCGCAGCTCCCGCCGACGAGCTTCTCAGCAGATCGGTCGTTGGGTCCTCGTCGGGTAGGTCGGTGTCGCGGACGTCCCGCGTGATCCGCGCGAATGCCGCGTGTATCTGGTCGGCGGGCAGCTGGGCGCGGTGGTCGGTGATGCTGCCGATCACACTCAACACCGAGGAGGACAACGTCCACCGCTGCCGCGACCGGAGTTCGGGGCGTAGCTGCGACAGCGGTCGCTGCAGGCGCCGGTTCACCAGTTTGATCTGGTCGTTGAGAACGCCCTGATCCTCTTCGTGGAGGTAGCGGCCTTCCCACCGGTACAGGCCGCCGCTGGTCCTGTTTTTCAGCGTGGTGTCGATCAACGCGGTGACAAGACGGTCCCATGTGTGCGACGGATCGTCGGCTCCGACATCGGACTCCTCGTCGACGAACGCCGTGCACTCCACCAGTTGATTGCCCAACGCCAGCACGGCGTCTCGGAACAATTCGTATTTGCCTGCGTAGTGCCGGTACAGCGACGCGGCTGATACGCCGACCCGCCCGGCAATGCCCTCCATGCTGACGCCGTGGTAGCCGAGTTCGCTGAATGCGGCCGCAGATATGCGGGCGATCTGTTCTTTCCGATCCTTCGGACGGCGGCGCCGCTCCGAGCGCAGGTCCGACGATGCCGCCATGGAAGTACTGTATCGGCCGCAGCCCCGCGAGAGTCACTGCCGGCCGTACTCGCGTCGAGACCAGTTGTTCCCTGCCGCCGCCGAAGTTCTGCGCAGCGTTCGGTGTGCCGCTCATGGACCGTATCGATGCGATGCCGTCGGCGGTTGCGGGCTGGATTGTGTTGACGCTGTTGGCCTGAGC
>JAEZKH010000345.1 GCA_023415515.1 Actinomycetes bacterium | reverse complement strand
GGGCGAGCGCGACGGGGCCCAGGTCGACGTGGTCGACGACGGTGCCGACGCGGCCCACAGCCCGGCCGCCCGCGAGCACCGGATCGCCGGTTGCGGGCCTTTCGCCCGACCCGTCAAGGTGCAGCATCACCAGCATTCGAGGCGGTTTGCCCAGGTTGTGGACCCGCGCGACGGTCTCCTGGCCCCGATAGCACCCCTTGTCCAGGTGTACGGCGCTGCCGATCCAGCCCACCTCGTGCGGGATCGTGCGTTCGTCGGTATCGACCCCGAGCCGCGGACGCAGCCGCGTCACCCGATGCGCCTCGTAGGCCCAGACCCCTGCACGCCGCACACCTGCGGCGGCCAGCCGGTCGAGCCAGCCGGCCGTCTCAGCCCGCGGCACGACGAGGTCCAGTTCGATGTCTGGGCCGCCGAGCCGTCGCAGAAATCCGCCACCGGCGAGGGCGAAAGCGGTGTTTTCAGCCGGTAGCGAAGCGACGCCCAAGACCTCGAGCACCTGGTCGTCGGCCAACCGCGGACCCAGCAGCGACAGCACCGCGAGGTCGGCCTGCTCGATGGTGACGTCGGCCCAGAACACCATCTTCTTCAGGTAAGCCAGCAGCGGCTCACCCCGCCACGGCTCGGTGTCCAGGTAGGTGACGTCGCCGATCTCGGTCTGGATCCAGTGATCTTCGACACGGCCCTGGCCGTCGAGGCTGAGGTTCTGCGTCACCGCGCCGTCGGGCAACTCGCTGACGTGCTGGCTGGAAATGGTGTGCAACCAGCCCTTGCGTTCCGCGCCGGTGAGTGCGAGCACGGCCCGGTGTGACCGGTCGATCGCGACGGCGTCGTGGTCGGCGGCGCGTTGCTCGCCGAGCGGATCCCCGTAGTGCCACACGGCGCCTGCGTCGGGCCCCGACTCGGGGGCGGGAACTGCTGACATGACATCAATCGTACGGTCGACACTGCTCGCGCCGACGCTCGTCGGCGGCGCTACGCTTTCCTGCCATGGCGAGCGAACCGGCAGTTGTGGTCACGCTCGACGGGCAGTCGCACGACCCACGGACACCGCTGCTGTATGCCGACGACCTGGCCGCCGTGCGCGGTGACGGCATCTTCGAGTCGCTACTGGTGCGAGACGGGCGGCCGTGTCTGCTCGAGGCGCACCTGGGCAGGCTGACGCAGTCGGCGCGGTTGATGGACCTGCCCGAACCGGACGTGGCGCGGTGGCGCGCGGCGGTCGCGACCGCGGTATCGCGGTGGACCGACCTCGGCGGCGGTGAGGGCGTGCTGCGGCTGATCTACAGCCGCGGCCGCGAAAGCGGCTCCGGCCCTACGGGCTACGCGATGATCGGCGCGGTACCCGACAGGGTGGCCGCGGTCCGCGCCGACGGAATCGCCGCGGTGACGCTGCAGCGTTGCCTGCCCGCAGACGGCATTGCCGACATGCCATGGCTGCTCGCCGGCGCCAAGACACTGTCCTATGCGGTGAACATGGCTGCGCTGCGGCACGCCGAACGGCAAGGCGCGGGCGACGTGGTGTTCATCAGCTCGGAGGGCAATGTGCTCGAGGGGCCGCGGTCGACGGTGGTCATCGCCTCCGACGTGGACGGCACAGGTGGACGTCCTTGTCTCTTCACCCCGCCGCCGTGGTACCCCATCCTGCGCGGGACCACGCAGCAGGCGCTGTTCGAGGTAGCGCGCAACAAAGGCTACGACTGCGATTACCGCGTCCTGAAGGCGGCTGATCTTTTTGCCGCCCAGGGGGTTTGGTTGGTCTCGAGCATCACTCTCGCGGCCAGGGTGCACACCCTCGACGGCAAGTTGTTGGCGCCATCGGAGATGGCCGCCGAACTCGCCGAACTCGTCGACGCCGCCATCGTCAGCGACCGCTGAGCCGCCCTAGTCGGGCTTGCGGCCTGAGAGCATCAGCAGCGGGAGCCCCGCGATGCGGCTGACGTCCTTGTCGACGAGATCCAATCGGCTGGCCAGGTCGCGGGCATCGTCGAGGTCGAGCGACCGCCCGGCGATCCAGGTGCGAAAGAACGCCAGGTTGGGTCCGGCGAGGAACCGCGGTGTCGAGTAGTTCGCAACCAGGTTCTCCGAGTCCTCGAACGTCGCGCTGCGGTCGGCGTCGGTGACCAGCAGCGGACCTCCTGGCGCCAGCACGCGCACGCACTCCGCGAGCCCGCCGTCCTGGCTGGTCCAGTGCTTGATCGAGCCATAGCTGAGCACGCCGTCGAAGCTCGCATCGGGAAACGAAAGCTGCGTCGCATCACCGATTTCGAACCGGACCCGGTCGCCGTATCCGCGCATCAGCTTCCTCGCCCGCTCGATCTGGGGCTGGGAGAGGTCGATGCCGACGATCTGGACATCGGGTCGTTGGTCGGCGATGTACTTGGTGAACTTGGCTCCACCGCATCCCACGTCGAGGACGCGGGCCCCCTTGGGGAGGTGCGGGAGAAACCGCTCGTCGATCACATGCCGGGACAGATAGACGGCAGGCGCGACGATGGTCTCGTAAGTCCACGCGTGAAACTTCGTGTAGATCGCGGTGATTTCGTCGAACGGCGCCACTGCCATGGTCTCGCTCCTCATCTGACGGCGCGCCAATCATATGCGCGCGGCTTAATCGCTGGCAGCCGCGAGCGAGCGCGGGTAACTTCGTCAGTACACAGGGAAGGAGGTGGTCCGACAAATTGAGTGACTTATGGACATGTGAGGTGGCTGCGAGCTAGCAGCACCAGGGGAGTCACCTGCGCGCGCTGGCGAATTCCCCGCAGCCACCCGGCCCCCGAGCCCCTCGGTTGTGTCCGACCAGGAACAGCGGCTCGGGGGCCGCACCATTTCACCGAGCGAATCACCCGCCTGATCGCTGTGGCATCTCGATCGAAGGTGCGCGATGATGCCCGGCATGCGCTCGCTGTGGCGGCTCACCCCACTGTTGGTCGTTCTGCTGGCAGGTTGCGCGCCCATCCCTGGACCGCCTCCTGCGACGGGCCTGTCGCAGTGCACCCGCGATTCGCTGGACACGCTCTACAGAGGCGTCTTCACCTTCGGTACCGACCAACCCGTCTACCCGCCGTGGTACATGGGCGACAACCCAGAGAACGGGGAAGGCTTCGAGGCCGCACTGGCCTATGCCGTTGCAGCCAAGCTCGGCTATCCCGGCGAGGACGTGCGCTGGGTCCGGGTGCCGTTCAACGCGGCGTTGGCGCCGGGCGCCAAGGAGTTCGACGCGAGCCTGGCGGAGTTCTCGATCACCGACCAGCGCAAGGCCGCCGTCGACTTCTCGGAGCCTTACTTCGAGGTGACGCAGGCCGTCGTCGCGGTGAAGTCGTCGCCCGCCGCGGGCGCTCGCAGCGTGGACGACCTCAAGCCGCTACGGCTGGGCGTGCAAGTCGGCACCACCAGCTACACGGCGGCGACAGCGGTGAAGGGCGTCACCCCGGTGGCGGTCTACAACACCAACCTCGACGCGAAAATGGCGTTGAGCACCGGTGAGATCGACGCGGTCGTGGTGGATCTGCCGACCGCGTTCGCCGTCGCCAACGAACTGCGTGATGGCGTTATCGTCGGCCAATTGCCTGCTGTTGCAGATGAAGTCGAGCAATTCGGTATCGTGTTGAGCAAGGACAGCACCCTGACCCGCTGCGTGTCGTCGGCCGTGGGCGCGCTGCGTGACGACGGCACATTGGCCGCGCTGCAGACGAAATGGCTCGCCGAGGTGGGCAGGGCGCCGCAGCTGCGCTAGGGCGCGTCAGGACCCGGCGCGAGGGACGCGCAGGCTTTCTCGGCCGTCTTCCACGTCTCCTCGTCAGTACCCGGAGGGGGACCTGCGACGGGTCCCGGCGGAGCCGAAACACCGTGCTCGTGAAGGCAACCCGCATACGAGCCGTGCTCATTGCTCGGGGCAGGCGACTGCGTCGAGGGCTCGTCTGACGGGGCGCTGCTGTTCGACGAGCAGCCCGCGACGATCACCGTCGCGAACAGCACCGCCGCGAACCCGAACCTGCGCATCAGCCCACCCACCTCGTCAGCCTGGCCGACAGATGCGGTACCAACCCGCCGTCGGCGTCCACTCGCTCCTCCACGTAAGCCAAATCGCCCCCCTCGACGATGCCGTACAACCGTTTCGCTCCTCCGACCAGCATTCCGGACTTGCTGCGCGCCAACGCGTCTGTGACCAACTCCCACGACGACTGGGTCAGCGGCCTGCCGTAGAACAGTTCGACGTAGCCCTGAGAGTGCGCCAGCAACAGTTCGATCGCCTGCGACTCGTTCGGATCGTTGGGGTCGTTGACGAAGCGCCAGAACCCCGACTCCCGCAGGCCGTGCACCTCGTATTCGCCAGACTCGGTCAGCCGCCACGAGCGCGCTTCCCAGATCAGGTAGTCGCCGCCGTCGTGGGACACCACGATCTGCTGTCCGAACCGGTAGTCGCCATCTGCGCCGCGGCCCTCACCTTCGCCGCGCCACACGCCGACCAGTGGAAGCAGCGCCAGCAGCGCCTGGTTCAGGTCGGCGCCCTCGCGCAGGTTCGCGGTGTCGGCCGGCGCGGGCAGGTCGGAGAACACCGGGATGTTGCGCGCGGCTGTCGTCTTGGCCCGCTCCGCCGCGGCGGCAACCGCGCGATCACCCGAACCGTCGGGCAAGGGTCCCTTGTCGGACGTCACGATTCGTCGGTGATGAGCCGGTACAGCGCATAGAGCGCGAACCAGGTGATCACCACGACGGTCGCCACCAGCAGGAGTTCGAAGAACAACACCACGGTCGCGAGTCTAGTCCCATGCGTGATTTCGGCGTGAAAACCTGCGCCCAGCGCGGGAAATCACGCCGAAATCGCTACTAGGCGACCTTGACGTCGACTTCGTGGATACCCGCGCCCGACGGCGCGACGCTGGCGTCGCCGTTGCCCGCGGGCGACAGCGCGCGCAGTGTCCAGGTACCCGGTGCCGCAAAGAACCGGAAGTCTCCGGTTGCCGACGCGACGACCTCGGCGGTGAACTCGTCAGAGGCGTCCAGCAGCCGAACGAACGCGCCGCCGACCGTCTGACCGGAACCGTCGACGACGCGACCGGTGATCACCGTTTCCTTCTCGAGGTCGACGCCTGCGGGCAGGGTCTGTCCTTGCTTGGGTGCAGAGCACATATCAACTTCCCAACTCAATCGGGGCGCCCACCAGGGAGCCGTATTCCGTCCAACTGCCGTCGTTGTTCTTGACGTTGCGGTGTCCCAGCAGTTACTGCAGCACGAACCAGGTGTGCGACGAGCGCTCCCCGATACGGCAGTAGGCGATCGTCTCCTTCTCGCCGTCCAGGCCCGCCTCGGCGTAGATCTTTCTCAGCTCCTCGTCCGACTTGAACGTGCCGTCCTCGTTCGCCGCCTTGCTCCACGGAACGTTGATGGCACCGGGGATATGCCCCGGGCGCTGGCTCTGCTCCTGCGGCAGATGCGCGGGAGCGAGGATCTTGCCGGAGAACTCGTCGGGCGAGCGCACGTCGACGAGGTTCTTCTCGTTGATCGCGGCGATGACCTCGTCGCGGAAGGCCCGGATGCTGTTGTCGGGCGCCTTCGCGGTGTAGCTGGTCGACGGGCGATCGGGCACCTCGGTGACCAGTGGGCGGCCGTCGAGCTCCCACTTCTTGCGGCCGCCGTCGAGCAGCTTGACGTTCTCGTGGCCGTAGAGCTTGAAGTACCAGTAGGCGTAGGCCGCGAACCAGTTGTTGTTGCCGCCGTAGAGGATGACGGTGTCGTCGTTGCTTATGCCCTTGTCCGACAATAACTTCGAGAACTGCTGCGCGTCGACGAAGTCGCGCTTGACCTGGTCTTGGAGCTCGGTCTTCCAATCGAGGCGGACGGCGCCTGCGATGTGGCCGCCCTCGTAGGCGGAGGTGTCTTCGTCGACCTCGACGAAGACTGTGTTCGGTGCATCGAGATTGCTCTCGGCCCAGTCGGTGGTGACCAGGACGTCGGAGCGAGCCATGAAGGAGATCCTTTCGGTTACAAGGTGTTCGAGGTGTTACGCGGAAATTCTCGATCGACGCAGGCGCGCGATCAGGGGGTAGAGCTGACAGCCGAGACAGATGGCGAAAGCGGCGTTGAGGAATGCGGCGACCAACGCGAGTCCGGTCGCGACGAGGCCAAGCGTCGAGATCCCCGCTGCGAAGCCCGCCGTGCCGACGACAGCGAAGACGAAGCCGACCAGCTGCGCGAACTTCAGCGGCGGCACCGGCTCCTTCTCGGTCACCGGCGCGAGGCGAGGAGCGACCAGGCCGGCGAAGACCAGTCCGTACGGGTGGCTACGCGGGCCGCCCAGCGCACCGATCGCGAATACCACCGCCTGCACGCCGAGGATGGCCGCGGCAGCGGCCGGGCTGCCGCTGGAGACGAACAGCGCGAGGGCCAGCACGGCGGTGGTGACCCATGCGGTGAACCGCGGGCCGCGCACGTCGACCTGATCGACGGCGGCACCGGCATCGGCGGGCGATCTGACTTCGGCTGGCATGGACGTCACGTTCCTGTTGTGTCGGATAGGGCCGGTTGCGAGCAGGCCTCATCGGGGCCGCTCCGAGCGAAGCGCGCGAACCCGCGCAGCCGCGCTCAGCAGCTACAACAACAACAGCAAGAACCCGCAACGCGGCACAGGTCGACTGCGCGGCGCTTGGTGAGCATCACCTGGAGGCGGGCGGACACGCCGGACAGCTTACCCAATGACATAGTGATCAAGCCAACAGCGGGTCGAGCGCCGATCGCAGGTCAGCGACGGTCGGGACGCCGGAGGCCCGGTACCGGCTTCGCCCGCCTGCGTCGAAGATGAATGTGGTCGGCAACGACAGGACCGAAAGGCGGCGTGCGGCGTCGGGGTTTTCGTCCATGTCGATCTCCACGTGCGACACCGCAGGCAACTCGCCGCACACCTGGTCGACGACGCGGCGCACACCTGCGCACGGCCCGCACCACACCGCGGTGAAGTGCACAATCGTCGGCCCGGTGCTCGACAATCCGAGACCGGAGGCGTCGAGGCGATCCGCCGCGGAGCCGGGAATCTCCTTCATCGACCCGGCCCGCCGCGCGATCAGCCTGTTGATGACGTAGGCGATCCCGAACGCCGCAATCAGCACCGCGATCACCACGGCAACCGAAGGGCTCATGACTGGGTGAACTCGTCGAGGGACACCGTTACTCCCTCGGCGATGCCCTCGATGATCACATCGGATCCGCGTACCCCCTCGGCGGTCGGGCCGAGACCGAACGGGAGCTTGAGTCCGGGCATCATGGTGGTGAACGCGGCGAGCACGGCAGCGGTTTTGTCTTCGGGTACCTCCTGATCAGCGGTTCCCGCGCCGGTGAGGACGCCGGTGGGTGTGAACACCAACGTCGTCCGGTCGGGTCCCGCGACAGACAGATCGACCGAGATGCTCACCCTCTTGTCGAAGTCGGCGGCCTCCGGCGTACCGGTGAAAACCAGGTCCTTGTTGCTGGAGATGCCGGATTCGGTGGTGCCGCCGGTGGCGTCGTTGGTTTCCTTGGGCGGCGCCTCCACGAGCAGGTCGGGGATGCCCATGAAGCGTCCGAGATGAGTGGAGTCGATGATGATGCGACTCTCCACCTTGGCCACTGGAAGTTCGGATTCCGCATCGATGAGCCAGGAATCGGCGGGGACGTCGACGGAATACAAGGTCGCTTCGTAGGAAACCTTGCCCGCAACAGGGTGATTTACGCCATTGGCACGGATTTCGATCTGGGTGTAGTGCCGCTTGGCCGCCTGCGAGATGAAGGGGAAGCCGATGATGCCCACCCAGGGATCGAAGTTGAGCTTCGCCTCCGCCCGGACGGCTCTGGCCAGGCGATATTCGGCGTAGATCGCCGCTCCGAAGTCGACGCCGACCGCTGCGACCGCCACCGCGGCGACCGCCGATATCAACCCGATCACCACCCTGCGCACAGCGACATTGTTGCCCATCGGTGCGAGCGTGCCTGCTCGGCGCGGCTAATCAGCAGGTGTCGGGTTATCCTCGGTTACCGGTAACACCCAGATGTCGAGCACGAATCTGGGAGGTATCCGACGACAGCGATGTCCGTCAATATCTGCCCGGCATGCTGGAGGGCCCGTGGACCTATTGCTCTTAACCGCCGATCCGCATCCTGAGGCGGTTCTGCCGTCGTTGTCGCTGCTGGCCCACAACGTGCGTACCGCCCCCACCGAGGTCTCGTCGTTGCTGGAGGCAGGCAGCGCCGACATCGCCATCGTCGACGCGCGCACCGATCTCGCCGCCGCGCGCGGGCTGTGCAGGCTGCTCGGCACCACCGGCACTTCGGTTCCCGTCGTCGCCGTGGTGAACGAGGGCGGTCTGGTCGCGGTCAACATGGAATGGGGGCTCGACGAAATCCTGCTGCCGAGCACGGGTCCCGCCGAAATCGATGCGCGGCTGCGCCTGCTGGTCGGGCGCCGCGGCGGCGCGGCGAGCCAGGAGAACGCAGGCAAGGTCAGTCTCGGCGAGCTCGTCATCGACGAGGGCACCTACACCGCGCGCCTGCGCGGCAAGCCCCTCGACCTCACCTACAAGGAGTTCGAGCTGTTGAAGTACCTGGCTCAGCACGCGGGCCGGGTGTTCACCAGGGCCCAGCTGCTGCAGGAAGTCTGGGGCTACGACTTCTTCGGCGGCACCCGCACCGTCGACGTCCACGTCCGCCGGTTGCGCGCCAAGCTGGGGACCGAATACGAGTCGCTGATCGGCACCGTGCGCAACGTGGGGTACAAGGCGGTGCGGCCCGCCGGACGGCGGACGCCCCCCGCAGGCGCGGACGCGCCGGACGACACCCTCGACGACGAGTTCGACGCGCCCATCGGTCTGCCCGACGAATTGGCCGACCCGCTGCACAGCCAGTGACGCAACCGTCGATCGCGTGGCACACCCGTCTGACCGATGACGACCGGCACGCGGTCTTGACGCTGATCGAGGAGGCGAAGCGGGCTGACGGCGTCGCGCCCGTCGGCGACCAGGTGTTGCGCGACCTGGCCCATGACCGGACCCGTCACCTGCTTGCCCGCGACGGAGCCGTCGTCGTCGGATACGCCGATCTCGCCCCCGCCGACGACCCGGCGATGGTCGAACTCGTGGTCCACCCGCGCAGCCGCAGGCGCGGTATCGGATCGGCGATGGCCCGCACTGCGTTGGCCGCGGGCGGGCCGGGCACCCGGATCTGGGCGCACGGCGACCTGCCGCAGGCCCGCGCGATGGCCAGATCGCTCGGTCTGCGGGCCGCTCGCGAACTCCTGCAGATGCGGCGCCCGCTCACCGACCTGCCTCCGGTGCAGGCCCACGACGGCGTCCGCATCGACACCTATCGCGGCACCGACGACGACGCCGAGCTGTTGCGCGTCAACAACGCCGCCTTCGCCTGGCATCCCGAGCAGGGCGGCTGGACCGAGGCCGACCTCGCCGAGCGACGCAACGAACCGTGGTTCGACCCGCAGGGGTTGTTCCTCGCCTTCGACGAGCACAGCGGCGTGTTGCTCGGATTCCACTGGACCAAGGTGCACAGCGACGGCCTCGGCGAGGTGTACGTCGTCGGCGTCGATCCATCCGCGCAGGGCCGCGGGATCGGGCAGACGCTGACGCTGATCGGACTGCACCACCTGGCGGATCGCTTCACCGGATTTTCCCAGCCGGTCGTCCTGCTCTACGTCGAGGCAGATAACTCGGCGGCGGTGAACACCTACCGGCGGCTCGGTTTCGAGGTTTTCTCCAGCGACGTCGCGTACGCCGCGAACTAGCACGCCAGGCCCGAAATCAGCCGGACCTGTTCACTCGGCGTTCATCCGCCATCCGACGGGCGTCCACCGCGGCCGCATACGTTGCCGGAGAGTCCAGAAGCCGTCAGGGACCCTCAATCGAAAGTGGGATAAGTGAAGCTCAACACCATTGGCAAGGCGTTCGGTACGACGCTGTCCGCCGCGGCGCTCGCGGCGTTGACGCTGTCTGCGTGCGGTAGCGACAACAACGCCGGAACGAGCACGTCCACCGGTGCGTCGGGAACCGCCTCGTCGTCGGCCGAGTGCGGCGGCAAGAACTCGCTCACCGGTGAGGGCTCGACGGCTCAGCAGAACGCGATCGCCGAGTTCAACAAGACCTGGGGACAGGTCTGCGCGGGCAAGAACCTCTCCTACAACCCGACCGGTTCGGGTGCCGGGCGTGAGCAGTTCATCGCCAAGCAGGTCGACTTCGCCGGATCCGACTCCGCACTTTCGGACGATCAGGTCGCCAAGGCCGCCGGGCGCTGCGGCGGCAACCCGGCGTGGAACCTGCCGCTGGTGTTCGGCCCGGTGGCGATGGCCTACAACCTCGACGGCGTCGACAAGCTCGTCGTCAACGCCGATGTGCTGGCCAAGATCTTCAGCGGCCAGATCAAGAAGTGGAACGATCCTGCGATCACAGCGCTGAATTCCGGTGCGACGCTTCCCGATACCGATATCAAGCCGGTCTACCGCTCGGATTCCTCAGGTACCACCGACAACTTCCAGAAGTACCTGAAGGCCGCCGCTCCCGAGGCCTGGACCAAGGAGACCGGAAGCGAGTTCCAGGGTGGTGCCGGCGAGGGCGCGCAGAAATCGGCAGGCGTCGTGCAGGCCGTGCAGGCCACCCCGGGCGCCATCGGCTATGTCGAGAAGGGCTTCGCTCAGCAGGCAGGTCTGCCGTTCGCCCAGATCGACAGCGGCGCAGGCGCGGTCGGGCTGACCGACGACTCGGCGAAGAAGGCGATCGACGCCGCGAAGTTCGCCGCAGAAGGCAACGATCTTGTGCTGGACCTGAATTCGCTGTACGGCACAAAGGAGGCCGGTGCCTATCCGCTGGTGCTCGCCACCTACGAGATCGTGTGCTCGAAGGGTTACGACGCCGACACCACGGCTGCGCTGAAGTCCTTTCTGACCGTCGCCGCCAACGAGGGGCAGGCAGGGCTGTCCGCGGCGGGCTATGTGCCGCTGCCCGACGCGTTCAAGGAGCGGCTCGAGAAGTCCATCGACGCAATTGCCTAGTTATGTGGCGTGTCAGCGCTGATGCGGGAGGATGGGTGCCGACGAGCACTTGCGCGAGAACGGAAGGCTCGGACCGATGACGGATAGGCTCGATGTGACCGACCCGAACGCGCTGCCCGATCCGACGAATGCGGGGTCGGGTGAAGTGATCGCTTCCCCCTTCGGCGAACCCGCGCCCACCCCGACCGATCCCGCGAGGAACGCCAAGGTTCGGCTGGGTGACCGCGTGTTCCGTGGCCTCGCCGAGGGTTCGGGCGTCCTCATCGTCGTGATCATCGCGGCGATCGGCGCGTTTCTGCTCTGGCGCGCGGTTCCCGCGCTGACCCGCAACGACGAGAACTTCTTCCTCTACAGCGGCAACTGGATCACCACTGACACGTCGGCGATGAGTTTCGGCATTCTCGACCTGCTGCAGGTCACCGTCTTCGTGTCGGTGTTCGCGCTCTTCCTGGCGATGCCGGTGGCGTTGGGCATCGCGATCTTCTTGACGCAGTACGCGCCGCGCCGGGTGGCCGGCCCGCTCGCCTACACCGTCGATCTGCTCGCCGCGGTGCCCTCGATCATCTACGGCGTATGGGGTCTGTATGTGCTGGCGCCTGCGATCAAACCGTTCGCGACGTGGCTGAACGAGAACCTCGGCTGGCTCTTCCTCTTTCAGACCGGCAACGCTTCGGTGGCAGGCGGTGGGACGATCTTCACGGCGGGCATCGTGCTGGCGGTGATGATCCTGCCGATCATCACCGCGGTGACGCGGGAGGTGTTCGTTCAGACACCGCGCGGGCAGATCGAGGCAGCGCTCGCGCTCGGCGCCACCCGGTGGGAGGTCGTCAAGACCACGGTGCTTCCGTTCGGCCTGTCCGGTTATATCAGCGGCGCGATGCTCGGCCTCGGCCGCGCGCTCGGCGAGACGGTCGCGCTGCTGATCATCCTGCGCGGCACCCAGCAGGCGTTCGGTTGGTCGCTGTTCGACGCGGGCTACACGTTCGCGAGCAAGATCGCCGCCGCCGCTTCGGAATTCAACGACCAGTACAAGGCGGGCGCCTACATCGCCGCCGGCCTGGTGCTGTTCATCCTGACGTTCATCGTCAACTCGCTGGCACGGGCGGCCGTCGCCGGAAGGAGCAAGTCATGACGGCCACCCTGGATCGGCCGGTCAAGGCGCCGACATTCCAACGACTCAGCTTGCGCCGCAAGATCGCCGACAACGTCGCGACGGTGCTGGTCACGCTGTCGGTGCTCATTGCGATGGTGCCGCTGGTGTGGGTGCTCTACACCGTCGTCGTCAAAGGCATCGGCGTCGTCACGTCCTCGACGTGGTGGCTGAACTCGCAGGCCGGGATGACGGCCTTTCAACCGGGCGGCGGCGCGTACCACGCGATCGCAGGAACCCTGTTGCAGGGTTTGGTATGTGCGTTGATCTCGATTCCGATCGGAGTGTTCGTCGGCATCTATCTGGTGGAGTACGGTGGCGGGACGAAGCTGGGCAAGGTCACCACGTTCATGGTCGACATCCTCACCGGCGTTCCCTCGATCGTCGCCGCGCTGTTCATCTACGCGCTGTGGGTGGCGACGCTGGGCTTTCCACGGTCGGGGTTTGCCGTGTCGCTTGCCCTTGTGCTGCTGATGATCCCGGTGATCGTCCGTTCCACCGAGGAGATGCTGCGGATCGTGCCGATGGATCTGCGCGAGGCGAGTTACGCACTGGGCGTGCCGAAGTGGCGGTCGATCTTGTCCATCGTCGTGCCGACCGCGCTCTCGGGCATCGTCACCGGCATCCTGCTCGCGCTGGCCAGGGTGATGGGGGAGACGGCGCCGCTGCTGATCCTCGTCGGATACGCCCAGGCGATCAACTTCGACATGTTCGACGGCTTCATGGGGTCGCTGCCCGGGATGATGTACGACCAGACGTCCGCAGGCGCAGGCGCCAATCCTGTTCCGACGGATCGGCTCTGGGGCGCGGCGTTCACCCTCATCGTGCTGATCGCGGTCCTCAACGTGGGCGCGCGGTTCCTCGCCAAGTTCTTCTCCCCCAAGAAGGTTTAGGAGTCACCCGCGATGGCCAAGCGCCTCGACCTCAAGGACGTCAACATCTACTACGGGTCGTTCCACGCCGTTGCCGAGGTGTCGATGGCGATACCGCCGCGGCATGTGACGGCGTTCATCGGGCCTTCCGGGTGCGGCAAGTCGACCGTGCTTCGCACGTTGAACCGGATGCACGAAGTCATTCCAGGGGCGCGCGTCGAAGGCTCCGTGCTGCTTGACGGCGAGGACGTCTACGGTGCGGGCGTCGACCCGGTCGGGGTCCGCAAGACCATCGGCATGGTGTTCCAGCGACCGAATCCGTTTCCCACCATGTCCATTCGCGACAACGTGGTGGCCGGTCTCAAACTGCAGGGCGTCCGGAACAAGAAGACCCTCGACGACGTCGCGGAGAAGTCGCTCAAGGGCGCCAACCTGTGGCAGGAGGTCAAGGACCGGCTGGACAAGCCAGGCGGCGGCCTTTCCGGTGGACAGCAGCAGCGGCTGTGCATCGCGCGCGCCATCGCGGTGCAACCCGACGTACTGCTGATGGACGAACCTTGTTCGGCGCTGGACCCGATTTCGACGCTGGCGATCGAGGATCTGATCGCCGAGCTCAAGCAGGAGTACACGATCGTGATCGTCACGCACAACATGCAGCAGGCTGCGCGTGTCAGCGATCAGACCGCATTCTTCAACCTCGAGGCCACGGGCAAGCCGGGCCGCCTCATCGAGATCGACGACACCGAGAAGATCTTCTCCAACCCCACGAAGAAGGCGACCGAGGATTACATCTCGGGCCGCTTCGGCTAGCCAGCACTCGCCGGCCTTCCGAGGTATATCGGTCGACGGCACCCTGCTCGACGACGTGTCAGGTCACGCCAGCTAGTCATCAGACGTCCGGAAAGGCTTCCCAAGCCGCGAGGCATCCATATAATATATTCTTATGATGGCCCACCGCACGGCTCGCTGGCTGCTCATCAAGAACGGGAACGTGCTCGACGCGACGGGTGCACCAGTTCGCATCGGTGACTCTGTTTTGGCACGGGACAACCTTATTCACTCGGTAGGACCGGACGTTGACGCTGACATGGTCCCGCGCGGCGAACCGGTGGTGACCATCGACGCCGCCGGCAAGACCGTCATGCCGGGCCTCATCGATGCGCACTGCCACATGACGTATGGGGAATCGCGCACCGAGGAGGAGATCGACCTTTACACCAGCGCGGAGCTGCGCACCCTCAAGGCCGCATTCAATGCGCAGAAAGTGTTGCGCGCCGGCGTGACCGGTATCTCACAACCCGGCGGGAGCTATTACATCGGAGTGGGGCTCCGGGAAGCTATCTCCGACAAGATCGTTCAGGGCCCTCGAATGACGACCGCGGGCAGATACATCACGACCAGCAACGGCCTCACGGACTGGTATCCGGACTCCGTGGGGGTGCCCGCTGGTTCCATCGGCATCCTGGCGAACACCCTGCCGGAGATGATCAACGAGGTACGCCATCAGGTCAAGAACGGTGTCGACCTGATCAAGCTGGCCGACAGCCCATTTGGGGATTATCAGGCGTTCACCACCGACGAACTCAAAGCCGTCACCGATCTCGCACATCAGCTCGGCAAGCGGGTCACCATTCATGCCAGGGGCTCGGCCGAGGTCGGCGCCGCCATCTCGGCCGGCATTGACTGGATCATGCACGGAAATGTGATGACCGACGAGGTGATCGCCCGTATGGCTGAACGGGGCACGCCGCTGGTCCCGACATTGTTGCTGCTGGCTAACATCGTCGACTGGGGTGACACCGTCGGCGCGCCCAAAGAGCTTCAGGACGGCATGGCGCGGGCACTGGACAAGACCGCCGACTCACTACATCGCGCGCATGCGGCCGGAGTCACGTTCGTGATGGGGACCGACAGCGGTTTCTCGGTCAACCCCTACGGCGAGTGGCATGCCCGCGAACTCGAACTCCTGATGACGTACGCGGGCCTGACCCCGATGGAGGCCATTCAGGCTGGAACCAGGAATGCCGCTGTCACACTCAATCTCGAAGGTTTGATCGGCACACTGGAGCCGGGCGCCATCGCAGACATCCTCATCGTCGGCGGTGAGCCGCTCAAGGACATCCGTGTTCTTCAGGACAAGACGCGGATTCACACGGTGATACAGGATGGCGTTCCCGTGGTGTTCGATGACGACGCGCTCGCCCGCAGGTGGCCGCATCATCGGGGGCAAACATACTCCGTGAGCGATCTCACCTATGACCGCATCCACGGCGCTGCCCACTCGGACCGGCCGCAGGAGAAGTCCGCGGAACTTCGTTGGGAGCGGGATGAGGCGATGGATCTCGTCCGCGCAGTGCAGGTCCGCGAGCGAGCGGGTGACGATGGCTAGCGGCCCGCCTCAGGCAATGTCACTGACGCAGAACAGAATTCATCTTGACCCCGATGGCGTCACCATCCGGCTAATTCAGGCCGGTGGCGGCGCCGGCAGCAGGGAACCCGTGGTCTTCCTGCACGGCGTCGGGGCGCGCGCGGATCGCTGGTCGAACAACCTCTTGGCGTGCGCAGACACCGGGCGCTGGGCCGTCGCGATCGACTTTCCCGGGCACGGGTACTCGACAAAGGGACGGTCACCAGATCTCTCGGTGCCCGGGTTCGCCGATTACGTGCGCCGGGTTTGCGAAGTGCTCGGAGCCCGCCGAGTCCACCTGGTCGGCACATCACTCGGTGGTCATGTCGGTGCTGCCATAGCCGCCGCCGAGCCCGAGTTCGTGTTGACTCTCACGCTGGTCGGCCCCATCGGGATCACACCCGAAAGCACCTCCGTCCGTGACGGATTGGCCCGCGCGATCTCGGATGTCACGCGGTCGGGTATCACGGGAAAGCTGCATCGGTTGATGTACGACGACTCGCTGGTGACGCCCGGTTGGATCGACGACGAGTGGGCGATCAACAACAGTGATGGAGCGGCGGACAGCTTCGCTGTCCTCGCCGACTACTTCGATGGCAATTACAACGACGACGCCATCGGCTCAGCTCTGCGCTCGGCGGCCCCCCAGCTCCCGTGCTTGCTCGTGTGGGGTGCCGATGACGAACTGGTGCCTGTCACGCAGGCCGATGCGGTACTGCGGCTGCTGCCTGACGGCGCCCGGCTACACATCATCAGCGATGCCGGCCACGCTCCCTACCTGGAGTGTCCCGCGCATTTCAACCGGGCGTTGCTGGACTTCCTCTCGACTCCGCGCCTGCAGCATCGGTGACCACGACAACTGATCAACGAAGGAACGCATGACAACGAACCTCACACGCCAGGAGTACCGGGTGGACGGATTGCCGGAGCCGGTGAGCCACTACACCGACGCGGTCAGGGTGGGCAACCTGACCTTCGTCTCGGGCATGATCGCGATGGGGCCCGACGGGCAGATCATCGGTGAAGGCGACGTCGTCAGACAGACCGAGGTCGTGCACGACTATCTCGGGCTCGCGCTTTCCGCGGTGGGCAGCTCTTTCGCCCAGATCGCCAAGGTCACGGTCTATGTGACCGACATCGACCATCGCCAGGCCATCGACTCGGTCCGCCGGCGACGCTTCGGTGATCGCCGCCCTGCCAGCACGCTGGTCCAGATTTCCGCCCTCGTGATTCCGCAGGCGCTGGTGGAGATCGATGCCGTGGCGGTCGTCGGCTCATGACCGCAGCACGTCAGAACGCAGCCGAAGCGAGGTTGACTTGAGGTTGGGAAACGTGGCGGGCCGTGCTGCCCTGGTCCTCGACGGTCGCACAGTCGATATCCATCGGGCCAGCGGGTACAGGTTCGGCCCCGCTGTGGCCGACGTACTGGCCGAATGGCGTCCCTTTCTGCGCTGGGCGGCGGCGCACGCGCCCGCCGACACCGAAGCCGACGTCGACGGAAAGCTGGGCGCGCCGGTTCCCGAGCCGCGGCAGATCTTCGCCGTCGGTTTGAACTATGTCGACCATGCCACCGAGTCGGGATTCGTGGCACCCGAGAAACCGATCGTCTTCGCGAAGTTCCCGTCGGCGGTGTGCGGACCGGACGAGACCATCGAACTGCCCACCACCACCGTGGATTGGGAGGTCGAGCTAGTGGTCGTCATCGGCGTCGGTGGGCACTCCATCGCCACTGAAGACGCGTCCGATCACATCGCGGGGGTCATGGTCGGCCAGGATTTGTCCGAGCGGACGGCGCAAATGCAGGGGCAGTCACCGCAGTTCAGCCTCGCGAAGTCCCATCCCAAATTCGCTCCCACCGGACCGGTCCTGGTCACACTCGATGAGCTCCCGCCGCTGGATGCTCTCCATATCGAGTGCACACTCGACGGCGAAACCGTACAGAGCGCTTCCACCACCGACATGGTGTTCTCGGTGTCCGACTTGATCTCTCACATCTCTGCGACGACCACGCTGCTTCCCGGCGACCTGATCTTCACCGGAACACCGGGAGGAGTGGGCATGGGCCGTGTTCCGGTGAGGTACCTCTACCCGGGCGCCACCTTGGTGAGCCGAGTCGAGGGTGTCGGAGAGATAGTTCAACGCTTTGTGTCCCCGCCGAGCGCGGCTGCGCGAACCGCACTGTCGCACAGCGCTGAAGGTGGCTGACCGATGGCGGAATCGGCAGGCCCCGAACCCGGCAAGCGGCACGCCTGGTGCCGACCACTCCTTCGAAGCAAGGGTAATCGGTCGTGAACCTACGCGTTGCCGTGATCGGCGCGGGAATCGGTGGACTTACGGCGGCGGCCACGCTGCTCTCGCGCGGGGCCGCGGTGGAAGTCTACGAACAAGCATCTGAGCTAACTGAAATCGGCGCAGGCATTTCACTGTTCGCCAATGGCCAGTGCGTGCTCGATGAACTCGGGGTACTCGATGGTCTCGGGGACATCGCGGGAGAGCCGAGCAACGTCGTGATCCGCGACGGTCAGAGTGGATCCGGTATCGCCAGCCATCCACTCGGGCAAGGGGGCTGGTACCGGGCTCAGACGAGTTTCTCCTACCTCGGCGTGCATCGAGCCGAGCTGCTGGAGCGGCTCGCGGCTGCAGTCGATCGTCGACACGTCCACCTCGAACATCGTTTGGTCGGGCTGGATCTCACCGAGACGGACGTGGAACTGCGCTGGGAACATGGTGGAGCGGCGCGCTTTGACGTGGTGATCGGAGCCGACGGAGCTCGCTCCACCGTGCGGCGGTGGATGTACGGCGACGAATGCGCAATCTATACCGGCAACAGTGGGTTTCGGGGAATCATCGACGCCCGATCCGCACCTTCGCTGAAGAATCCAGGTGACCTTCAATTCTGGGTGGGGCGCCGCGCCCACCTTCTGCACTTCCCGATATCGCCCGGCGGCGGCCGGATCACCTTCCTGGCCGCCGTGGAGGAACCCGCGCAATGGTCGTCCAACGACACGTGGCGCGTACCGACCACCACGGAGGAGGCTCTTTCGTACTTCGAGGGGTGGCATCCGGCTGTTACCGAGATCATTGGATCTGTGCCCCATTCGGAGCGGTGGGGATTGTTCCGGATGGAGCCGATACCGACGTGGCGGCGCGGACGCGTCGTCCTGCTCGGAGACGCAGCCCACACCATGCTTCCGCACCACGGACAAGGGGCAAATCTGTCGATCGAAGATGCTTACGTGCTGGCTCGGTTGCTCACCGCCGAGGGGGGCGACGCGATCGAGGATCGGTTGCAGCAGTACGAGCTGTTGCGTAAGCGGCGGACCGAGAAGGTGCAACGTGCTTCGTGGCGGGCCAACCATTTGCTGCACTTCCCTGACGGAGCCGATATCGAGGAGCGTGACACTGCCTTTGCCAACATCCCTGATGACGTCCGCTGGATCCACACCTACGACGCCCGCATAGCCGCTGGCGAATCACTAGTCGTTCCTCAAGAGATGGATTGATGCGCAATGAAATTCCTTCCGATCACTGCAGCACTGCTCACCGCGATCACCATAACGTCGTGCGGTACGAGTGAGCCGTCGTCCGCCGAGGGCGAGTCCGGAGCGCTCAGCGTCCAGTTGTCGTTTCACGAAGGGCTGAGCTGGTTACCGTTGCCGGTGGCAAAAAAGCTCGGCTATTTCGGCGATGACCTGAAAATCGATGTACAGACGGCCAACGGATCGGGTTACGTCACACAGCAGATCTTGGCCGGCAACGTCGACGTCGGTTGGGCCGGCGCCGCCGACACTATTGTCGCCTTCTCCAAAGACGACAGTCTGCGCGCCTTCATGTGCCAGCCACCGGGCGAGCTGTTCCAGATCGTCACCAGGGCGGACTCCGACATCCAGCAGATCGGTGACCTGCGCGGGCGTAAGTTGGGGATCACCGAGAAGGGTGGGGGTGAAGAACCGATCGTCAACGCCGCGCTCTCGGATGTGGGGATCAGTCCCACCTCCACGTCCGACATCACCATCCTGCCGATCGGAGCGGCCGGGCCACAGACGCTGGCTGCGATCCAGAACGGCACCGTCGACGCCTACGCGTCGAGCTATCCGGACATCATCTCTCTGGAGGTGGACGGGCTCGAACTGCGCAATATCACACCGGAAAAATACAAGGGTGTCCCTGGTGACTGTCTCATCACCACCACGGCAGTACTGGAGAAACCCGAAAAGCGGGACCAGCTCGTGCAATTCGCCCGGGGATGGACAATGGGAGGAACGTTCGCGCTGGCCAACTACGACGCTGCGCTGAGCATCGGATGCGAAGCCTATCCCGCCGATTGCGAGAATCCAGAATTCGCCCGCGCGTACGTGACGGAGTTCTTGCGCCTGTCGCAAGGGGACGGCACTCATGCATTCGGTTACGTTCCGCTGGAGGATTGGCAGATCACCGACGAACTGCTGGCGCAGTCGGGCATCGTCCCGCCCGGACTCGATGTGACTCGATTGGCTGACGACGACTTGGTGCGGACGATCCGCGAGGAGGCCGACTCGTTCGATGTTGCCGCCGTCAAGCAACAGGCAGCAGACTATGCCGGTTGAACCGGTGGCGGCCAGGCCCGCCAACGGTCGGGGTCTCGATGACTGCAGTGTCCGAATTCGCGGAGTGAGCAAGACCTATGAAACCCGCAGCGGCACTGTCGAAGCGATCCGAAGCATCGACTGCGATGTCAGTGACGGGGAGTTCGTTGCCTTCGTCGGTCCCAGTGGGTGCGGCAAATCCACGCTACTGCACATCGTGGCCGGTCTTGTCGACGCGTCGGCAGGTGATGTGGACGTGTACGGAGCGCCCGCGCGCCCGGGACGACACGATGTCGGAATCATGTTGCAGCGCGCGGTGTTACTGCCCTGGCGGTCGGTGCTCGCCAATGTATTGATGCCCGCCCAAATCCAGCACCAAGACGGCGCGCAGGCGCGCACGCGGGCATTGGAACTGCTGGAGATGATGGGTATCGAGGCGTTCGCCGACAAGCATGTCTGGGAGTTGTCCGGCGGAATGCGTCAACGGGCCAGTTTGGCGCAGGCTTTGGTGACTGATCCGGCGATCCTGTTGATGGACGAGCCGTTCTCTGCCGTCGATGAATTCACCCGGGAACGGTTGAACGTGGAGGTCGCGCGAATGCACGCGGCGCGCGGGAGGACGACGCTTTTCGTCACCCACAACATCCAGGAGGCCGTTTTTCTTGCCGACCGGGTGGTCGTGATGCGGCCTCGGCCCGGTGAGATCGAGCAGATCGTACCCATCGACCTCCCACGGCCTCGAACCGCGGAGACGCTCGATCTCGAACGCACGCCCAGACTCGTCACCGAGATCAGGAGGTTGATCGGCAAGTATGTCTGACATCGAAACGGTGCCACCGACGAGCCGGGAAACCGACTCTGGTGCGCGTCGCAGGGGTCGGTCGAAAAGTCCTCAGAGCCAATGGTTGTCAGCTGTGCTGGCTCCCACGCTGGTGTTGGTCGGAGCCCTGGTGTTCTGGGAGGGCGCGGTGCGCCTCGGCGTTGCGAACCCGGTGATCATTCCCCCTCCCTCCGAGGTCGTCGTGCGGCTGGTGGAGCTTGCCGGTAAGGGGTTCTTCTGGCAGGCGACAGCGACCACCATGACCGAGACGCTGCTCGGATTCCTGATCGGATCGGTGGTGGCTTGGGCGCTCGGCACCTGGGTCGGTATGGTCGACCTCGCGCGAAAGGCCCTGTACCCATTGCTGGTTGCTGTGCAGATCATGCCTCGTGTCGCGCTGGCTCCGGTCTTCCTGACCTGGTTCGGGTTCGGTATCACTTCCAAAATCGTTATGGCCGCGACCATTTGCTTCTTTCCGGTGTTCATCAACGTCGTGGTCGGTCTGGAGACCGTCGATCGGGATGCGCGGACGCTGATGCGGTCGCTGGGTGCCACCAGGATGCAGACCTACCGAATGTTGTCTCTTCCGTCCTCGATGCCGCTGTTGTTCGCTGGTCTCAAGACTGCGATGACGTTGGCGCTCATCGGTGCGATCGTGGCCGAATTCGTCGGCGCATCACACGGAATGGGCGTGCTGATCTCCACCTTCAATTTCCAGTTGGACGTGGCTTCGGCATTCGCGGTGATCGTCGCGCTGATGCTCGCGGGCCTGGCGCTCTACACCGTGGTGGATGTCGTCGACAGGCGGTTGATCCACTGGCGTTCGCACTCCTGAACTGCGGGTGAACAGTGATCGAAGGCAATTATAGTGGAGGTCGTGCGCGTGTCTGAGGACCTTCGCCCGTCCAGGCGCCGGCAGCCAGATGGCAGGGGTGTCACCGTATCCCAACGTCTGGTCAATGCCCTGCGGGAACGCATCCTGTCCGGTGACATGGAGCCCGGCTCGCGCATTGTGATCGACAGCCTCTGCGACCGGTACAACGTCTCCCACATCCCGGTGCGGGAAGCTCTGAGGATCCTCGAGGGCGAGGGGCTCCTCACGCACGTGCCCAATCACGGAACGCATGTCGCGAACCTGAGCGCCACCGAGATCGACAGTTTGTACGATGTCCGGATCCTTTTGGAGCCGCCTTTGATCCTGCGATCGTGCCGGGTGAAGACACCCGCCGATGTCCGGGCCGCTCAACGCGCTCTGGACCTGATGGCCGGCCTCGATCCGGTATCTGATCCGGTGGACTTTCAGAACGCCCATCGCGACTTCCACGCCTCGCTCATCGTTCCGGCAGCCACACCGGTGACCCGCAAGATCCTCGAGCCGATCTGGCAGCACGTGCAGCGCTACCTCATCCTGATGTACCACCTTCCGGAGATCCCGCCACTCGGCGGGGCGCAGCACGAGGAGATTCTTGCCGCTTGGCGTGATGGCGAGGACGCCTGCGCAGGGCTGCTCCAGGATCATTTGGAGAACGGCAGACAACAGATCGCCGCAGCCATTGCCAACAGCTCCGTCATGGTCGCGACGGCCGGCGATTGACGATCAGCGCGGGGCGGACAGTTCCTCGTCCTCGGGGAACCTGCCGGTCGCCTGGAAGATGACCCGGCGCGCGACCTCGACGGCATGGTCGGCGAACCGCTCGTAGAACCGGCTCAGCAGCGTCACGTCGACGGCTGCGGTGACGCCGTGCTTCCATTCCTTGTCCATCAGGACGCTGAAGAGATGGCGATGCAGGTCATCCATCGCGTCGTCTTCCTCGCTGATGCGCGCAGCCTTCTCCGGATCCTTCGTCAGCAGCACTTCCTGCGCGCTGTTGCCCAATTCGACGGCGACCCGGCCCATCTCGGCGAAGTATCCGTTGACCTCTTCGGGCAGCGCATGCTGCGGGTGGCGACGACGCGCGATCTTGGCGACGTGCAGTGCGAGGGCGCCCATCCGGTCGACGTCGGCGACGATTTGGATGGAGCTGACGATCGCCCGCAGATCGCCCGCCACCGGAGCCTGCAGTGCGAGCAGGACGAATGCCGACTCCTCGGCCTTGGCGCTCATCGCGGCGATCTGTTCGTGATCGGTGATCACCTGCTCGGCCAGCACCAGATCGGCCTGCAGCAGGGCCTGGGTGGCGCGCTCCATGGCCGCGCCGGCCAGCCCGCACATGTCGCCGAGCTGGGTGGTCAGGGCGTCCAGCTGCTCGTGATACGCGGTTCGCATATGCCCAGCTTAGAGGCTGGTCCGACGGATCGTCATGAAGCGCGGGGTGAACGAAAGGTGAATGCGGGCCGCCCGATCGTCGGCGGCGGAGCGGTCAACTGCAGGAGGTGTCCGCCGCGTTGGTGACCGTGAGATCCTCCGGCAACTGGGTCGGCGTGCTCCCGGTGCCGTGCAGGACGTGCACCTGGACCGAAGAGCCGCTCGGTTTCGGCGGGCCGACCGAGGAGAAGTCCGAGCCGAGCACCACCTGGACGGTGTTGCCTTTCCCGTTGACACGCTCGATCGTCGGCTCGACGAACGCCGAGGCCACCGTCGCGGCCGCCTCTTCATTACCGGGTGAGAAGAACACCGTCGTCGACGTCAACGGTCCCGGGTAGTCGTCGGGCGTCTCGACATTGAAGCCGTGCTGCTGCAACTCCGTCGCCGCGGTGGCACCCAGCCCGTCCTGGCCGGTGGAGTTCGACACCTGCACTGTGACCGAGGTGGGGTCGGTGGTCACCGCGTCGACGACTTCCGCGGTTTCGGCCGGGGGCTCCGACGTCGGCGCCTCGCTGGTCGGCGATTCGGACGTCGAGTTCGTCATCGATTCCGGAGTGCCGGGAACCGGCGTGTTGTCGGCGTTCTTCTCCTCGGGAAGCGGGTCGTCGTTGATGATCGCGTCGAAGATGGCCCGGGTGTCGTCCTCGCGAAGGTGCTCGTTGCCCCACTCGTCCATGTAGCCGGTGGTCGGAACGGTCAGGAAGGTGATGCGTCCGGCGGCGACGTTCTGCAGCGACTGCCCGAGCGCGACCAGGTCCTTGGTGTCGATGTTGTCGACGTAGCTGTCGCTGATGAACTGGTTGACCACGTTGTTGAGCTTGCTGAGCGAGAAGAAGACCTCCTTGGAGATCAGCGAGCGCAGCAGCGAGGACAGGAACAACTGCTGGCGCTTGATGCGTCCGTAGTCTCCGTTGGTCTCGGTGGTCACCTGGCGCGCGCGCACATAGTTCAGCGCGGTGTGGCCGTCGACCATTTGACGGCCCGCGTTGGCCAGCACAGTGCCGAGTTCGTAGTCCTCCAGTGGGGTGGTGCTGCAGACCTCGCCGCCGCCGAGCGCGTCGACCATCTTGGAGAACCCGGCGAAGTCGACGGCCATGAAGCGGTTGATGGACAGGCCGGACAACTTCTGGATGACCTTCACCAGACATTTCGGGCCCCCGAAGGAGAACGCGGAGTTCAGCTTTGTCTCGGTGTAGACCTCGTCGGGGCCGTAGCTGCCGCTCTGCTCGTCGTACAGCGGGCCGTACTCACCGGTTTCGGCGTTCCAGGCCTCGCATTTCATCGGCTCGATGTTGAGGTCGCGCGGGAAGGACACCGCGACAACGCGTTCGCGGTTGGCCGGAATGTTGACCAGCATGATCGTGTCGGAGCGGGCGCCGCCGGCATCCTCGGTGTCGCCCGCACCCATCTCGGCGTTCTCGCCGAAGCGGCTGTCGATACCGACGATGAGGAAGTTCTCGTCGCCGAACTGAGCGTTGGGGTCGACGATGTCGCGCGAACCCGGGTCCAGCGCCGAGATCCGGTTGAGCATGTTGTTCTTCTGTGACTGCCACTGCCATGCGCCACCGGTCATCGCCAACGCGAGCACCGCGAACAGTGCGGCCAGCGCACGGCCCGCCACCATGACCCGGCGCCGCGAACGCTTCTTCGGCGGGCCGACGGGATCGTCTGCGGTGTCGCCGACCCGTTCTGGAGCGACGCGTTCGAGGCGGCCCTGCCGCAGCGCCGCCAGGTCGGGGATCTCGTCGGCGTAGGAGACCCTCGGGATGACCTCGGTATCGGGATCGAACACGTCATCGGGGCGCGCTTTGGGGCGCAGCAGTTTGGGCTGCCTCGGCCGCGGCGGGACTGGCACAGGTGGCGTCGCGGCCGACGGCGTGACGCGCGGCGGCGTAGCCGGATGTTCGGGTTCAATTTCGGGTTCGGGTTCGGCGGCTGAGTGCCTGCTCGGCAGATCGGCCGGGACACCGGTGACTTTGGCGATGAGGTCGGCCACCGTCACACCGTCGGTGTGGCTGCCGGTCGCGGCGGCGTTGTCGCTTCCCTCGGAATCGGTTGAGGAACGGCGCTCCCACGGCGCGGCGGCTCGCGGCGGAAGCGCCGAGCGGGTAAGCCAATCATCGGCACTGTCGCGCTCCGCGCCGTTCACATCGGACGCGCGCCGGCGACCAGGAGTGGCGTTCTCGCCGTCACTCATGTCCCTACTGGCCTCCGACCGTGTGGGCAGCGTGCGCGTCGGTGCGCATCATCCGCTGCACTGCCGCCCGAATCTAGGCGGCCCTCTCCGTGGCCCCGCGTCTGGAGCCAATAACGACAAGACTCATATCGTACTGAGAAACCCTGAAAGACGTAATGTCGAGATGGTCTCGGTTCACCCACCGGAATGCATCACATCGGCGCCCGCGGGCACAGTGCAGTCATCGGGGTCGGCCAGCCAGCCTTCTGGCAGCGAAACCGCCGCCGCCGAGCCCTGGCGTCCCCGCGGTCCCGTCGCGGCCTTGGGGAATTCGACGTTCTGATCGAGCTTCGCCAGCAGTTGGTCCAGTTCGTCGCGTGTTTTGACCAGCGCCAATGCCCGGCGCAGTTCGGCCCCGGCCGGGAAGCCGTGCAGATACCAGGCGACGTGCTTGCGGATGTCGCGCATGCCCTTGTCCTCGCCGAAGTGGGCGCACAGCAGCTCTCCGTGCCTGCGGATGATCGACGCGACCTCACCCAGTGTGGGCGGTCTCACACTCTGGCGGCCCGCGAACGCGTCCGACAGCTCGGCGAACAACCACGGCCTGCCCAGGCAGCCCCGGCCGATGACGACGCCGTCGCAGCCTGTCGTGGCCATCATGGTCACGGCGTCCTGCGCGTCGAAGATGTCGCCGTTGCCGAGCACCGGAATGCTTGTGACGTGGGCTTTGAGGGCCGCGATCTGCTCCCAGTCGGCGGTTCCGGAGTACCGCTGCGCCGCGGTGCGGGCATGCAGCGCGACGGCCGCCGCACCTTCCTCGGCCGCAATGCGTCCGGCGTCGAGATGGGTGTGGTGGGCGTCGTCGATCCCGATCCGGAACTTCACGGTCACCGGCACGCTGGTGCCTTCTGTCGCGCGCACCGCTGCCGCGACGATCTGCCCGAACAACCGGCGCTTGTACGGCAGCGCCGCGCCGCCGCCCCGGCGGGTGACCTTGGGCACCGGACAACCGAAGTTCATGTCGATGTGATCGGCCATGTTCTCGTCGACGATCATCTTCGCCGCGGCGTAGGTGTTCTCCGGGTCGACGGCGTAAAGCTGCAGCGACCGCGGCGACTCGTCGGGCCCGAAGGTCGTCATGTGCATGGTCACCGGATGGCGCTCGACGAGGGCGCGCGCGGTGACCATCTCGCACACGTACAGCCCGCTGACCGTGCCGGCCCGGGCGATCTCGAGTTCGCGGCACAGCGTGCGGAAAGCGACGTTGGTCACGCCTGCCATCGGCGCCAGCACGACCGGGCTGGCCAGCGCGATGGAACCGATCTCCAACTGCGCGCGGTTCTCGGTCAGGACGGCGATGACGCCAGGACCTTCTTGGCAGCCATGCGCTCGGCCTTCTTCGCCTCGCGCTCGAGCCGCTTCTGCTTGGCGACCTCGAACTTGTCGCAGGCCTCCTGCAGTTCCTCGATGAGAACGCCGAGGTCGTCGCGCATCCGCGCGGCCTCGCCGGTGAAGTCCTCGCGGTCGAAGATGCGCCACTTCTTCAGCACCGGCATGACCACGTCGTCGAGGTGGATGCGGGGGTCATACACGCCGCCGACGGCGATGATCACGGCCTTGCGCCGGAACTCGGGCACGGTGAACCCGGGCATCTTGAAGTTGCGCAGCACGCGGTGCAGGGAATGCATGGCCTGGTCCGGCGCGATGTCGAAGCCGGCCTCGCTGACGTCGCGATAGAAGATCATGTGCAGGTTCTCATCGGCCGAGACACGTTGCAGCAGTTGGTCTGCGATGGTCTCGTCGCACGCCTTGCCGGTGTTGCGGTGCGATACCCGGGTGGCCAACTCCTGGAAGGTCACATAGATGACGGAGTCGAACAGGCTCTCGGCGAACAGGTCGCCCTGCTGGTTCTGGCCAGGGCTGAAGCCGCGGGTGACCTGCTCGAGGCGCAGCGTCTCCAGCGCGACGGGGTCCACGGCGCGGGTGACGACGAGGTAGTCGCGCAGCGCGATGCCATGCCGGTTCTCCTCGGCGGTCCACCGGTTGACCCACTGGCCCCACGCGCCATCCATGCCGAAGTTCATCGCGATCTCGCGGTGATAGGACGGCAGGTTGTCCTCGGTGAGCAGGTTCTGGATCATGGCCGTCTGGGCGACTTCGGACAGCACCGACTGCCCCGGCTCCCAGTCCTGACCGCCCAGGGCGTAGTAGTTCTTGCCGTCCGACCACGGGATGTAGTCGTGCGGGTTCCAGTCCTTGCGCATCGACAGGTGCCGGTTGAGGTACTTCTCGACAACGGGCTCGAGCTCGTGCAGCAGGTGCAGGTCGGTCAGGTTCTCGTGCATCAGCCCTGGGTCTCCTCGGGGATTGGACCGTGCGTCGTCGTGTGACGACGTCTGGTGTGCAGACTCGGATTTATCTGTACCTGTTGGTTGCAGTCAATATATCTGTGTAACCCGGTGACATCAAGTTTCGCACCCCGCGGCGGGGTGTCGAACAGGTCACGTTTGCGCCTCGGAGCGCGTGCCCACAATTCGCGCGACGTACCCGCCGGTACTGGTCGCGGGGCGCGCCGCTCGACGGTATTGTTTCCGCAGGCAATGAAGGACGCCTCGATCGTGGCAACCGTAGGACCTCGGACATAGGTGGGCATGTTGAAGAAGATCATCGTTTCGGCCGGCACCGTCGGCGCCGCTGGCGTTGCATTGGGTGTGTTCGGGCTGTTCGGCGCCGGTGTCGCCTCCGCAGCACCCGATGTGGTGGGAATGACCTACGGCGACGCGGTTTCTGAGATCGAGAGCGGTGGCGGCACCGCCAAGATCGCGGTCACGGTCGGCGACCGTCAGGACGCCATGGGCGATTGCCTCGTCACCAATGCCACCGATGCCCCGTTCATGCGTGACGTCGGCGGCGAGTTCGGTCACGCCGACGGCGAGGTGTTGCTCGCCCTCAACTGCAACCGCGGCGTCGCGACGGCCACGGTGCCCGGCTTGTCGGCTGCCAGCCCGGCAGGCCGCGACTTCCAGGCCAAGGCCGAAGAAGCGGCGGCCGCCGCCCAGAACGAGCAGGACGAGCTCGCGATGGCCGGCGAGACCCCCGGTGACGCCGAGCCCGAGATCCCGACCGGATAGTCGAGTGCGATAGCGGCTACTGCGTCGACGCCCTGCTGAGAAGCATGTCGACGCAGTAGTCGATGAACTGTTCGCGGCTGGCGGCCAGCCGGCCGTTCAGATACGCGGTGAACAGCGCCGTCAGCGCGCCGATCAAGCCGGTGGCGACCATGGCCTGCACCGCGGGTTCGGTGATCTGCACCAGCTTGCGCTGAACGAGGTCGATGAATCTCGGCATCCAGTCGGCACCCGACCGGGTGAGAACCGGCTCGACGGCGGGGGCGAGCAGCAGCACCCGTCCGCGCGTCGGGTCGTCGACCATCAATGCGACGAAGCGCTCCACCGCATCACGCGCGGTCGTCGACGACGACAGCGCCGACATCGCGCTCGCGCAGACGTCGTCGTAGACGGCCCGCACGAACTCGTCGCGGTCGGTGAAGCTTTCATAGAAGTAGCGTTCGGTCAGCCCGGCCGCCCTGCACACGGCGCGAACCGTGAGCACAGGACCGCCTTCGCCGCCGAGAAGTCCGACGCCCGCGGCGACCAACTCCCCACGGCGCAGCGCCTGGCGGTCCTCGAGCGGAACACCCGACCATCGGCCCCGTCGTTGACCGTTCGTCACATCGCTCCTAGAATCGTTTTGACAACGGATGTAGTCAAAATCACTTCTCACCCGGATCGGAAGCTCATCAGTGACTCAAGATACGTCGCAGACATGCCCGGCGGACACCGAAACCACGCCGCTCGCGGCGGGGTGCCCCGTTTCGGGCGGCGGCTACGATTCGATGCCGGCTCCGCTCGGGCCTGACTCGCTGACCTGGAAGTACTTCGGGCAGTGGACCGGAATGCTGCAGGGCCCGTGGGCCGGATCGATGCAGAACATGCATCCCCAGTTGGGCGCCGCCGTGAAGGATCACTCCATCTTCTTCATGGAGCGGATGCCGAGGCTCTATCGCTCGGTCTATCCGATCGGCGGTGTCGTGTTCGACGGTGATCGTGCGCCGAAGACCGGTGCGCAGGTGCGCGATTACCACATCGGCATCAAGGGCGTCGACGAGCAGGGCCGTCGGTACAGCGCGCTCAATCCCGACGTCTTCTACTGGGCGCACGCAACGTTCTTCAAATCGGTGCTGCTGACCGCGGAACGGTTCCGGGGCGGCCTGACCGACGACCAGAGGCGCCAGCTGTTCGACGAACACGTCACCTGGTACCGGATGTACGGGATGAGCATGCGGCCGGTGCCCGAATCGTGGGAGGAATTCCAGGAGTACTGGGACCACATGTGCAACAACGTGTTGGAGAACAACTGGGCGGCGCGCGAAGTGCTGGATCTGTCGACGATGACCAAACATCCTTCGCTGGAGTGGATCCCGGACTGGTTGTGGCGGATCAACCTGAAGGTGATGGAGCGCTTTTTCCTCTTCGTCACCGTTGGCCTCTATGACCCGCCCGTGCGGCGATTGATGGGCTATACGTGGTCGCCGCGTCAGGAGTTCCTGCACCGGCGTTTCGGAGAACTGGTGCACCTCGTCACGAAGCTGACACCCAAGCGCCGCATGATGCATCCGCGCAAGCGCAGCGCATTCGACCGGGCCACCGGCCGACTCCCGGCCGACGCCCCGCTGGTGGAGACGCCTGCGCGCCACCTACCGCCGGTGGAATACCGGGACAGCGGACACCACTACTGCCCGAAGTTCGAAGCCGTGTAGGCGGTCCATACGCCACCGTCGAAATACCTCAGCTGCAAGCGATTCCGCGGATCCGGGAACCAGCCCGGTTGCACCGGCGGGTACCTGCCGTAGATCCCTCGCGGATCGCCGGTCTGGTTGAGTCGGTGCTCGTATTCGGCGCGTGCGCGCAGTCCGGCATCTCGTCGGGCGTTGTGGCGCCGTCGCCGCCGAAGCGCGAGCGCGAGCCACGCCACCCCGATCACGGCCACGAAAATCCCGGCGCCGCTGTACACCAGCCAGGCCGCAAGGACGACGCCGGCGATGGTCAGCACCGGATGTCGTTGCCACAGGTTCGGGCGTGTCGGCTGCAACAGCATCACTGTGATCGTACTGGGCGGCCTGCCTGGTGCCGACCGACTCGGCCCGGCGAGGGTGGCGCTAGCGTAGGGGTGTGCAGGCGCCGGAGATTCTTGGCGGCCGCTACGAATTGCGGGGGATTCTGGGCCGCGGCGGGATGGCTGAGGTTCGCGACGGGTGGGACAGACGGTTGGACCGTCCGGTCGCGATCAAACTGTTGCATCCCGCGTTCAGCGTCGCGCCCGACAGTCGGCGGCGCTTCGAGATCGAGGCGCGCGCCGCCGCGGGCCTGAATCACCCCCACATCGTGGCCGTGCACGACAGCGGCGAGCACGCCGGGTTGCCCTACATCGTGATGGAAAGGCTGTCCGGGCATACGCTGGCCGACGCGTTGGAGCGCGGACCGCTGCCGAACGACGAGGTGCGCACGATCCTCGACGCCGTGCTGTCGGCGCTGACCACCGCGCATGCGGCTGGGATCCTGCACCGCGACATCAAGCCGGCCAACATCCTGTTCACCCCGACCGGCGGGGTGAAGGTGGCCGATTTCGGCATCGCGAAAAGTGCCGATACGCCCGCCACGATGACCGGGCAGATCGTCGGAACGATGGCCTACCTCAGCCCCGAGCGGATCGCGGGGCGACCGGCGACGGTGGCAGACGACATCTATGCGGTCGGTGCGCTCGGCTACGAGGCGCTGTCGGGGTGCAAGCCATACCCGCAGGAGAACATGGCCGCGCTGGCACGGGCCATCTGTGAAACCGCCCCGCCTCCGCTGCCGATGTTGCGTCCCGACGTGGAGCAGGCGATGGCTGCCGCGATCGAGCGCGCGATGGCCCGCGACCCGCACTGGCGCTTCCCGACCGCTGAGGCGATGCGGGCCGCGTTGTCCGCTGCGCCGCATACCGTTTCAGCGCGACCCCCGACCCGTGTCCTGCCCGAACCGTTGCCCCCGCCCGCCACTGTGGCAGTCGCCGCACCCGCGGGCGGGAATCGGAACCGCACAGTCCTGTTCATCGTGGCGGCGCTGTTCGCCGTCGCTCTCGCAGCCGTGCTGGTCGTCATCGAGTCGGCTTCGTCGCCGTCGACGCCGAAGCCGGCGACCACCGACACCTCGTTGACGACGCCGGCCTCGGTCCTCCCGCCGACGCCTTCCTCGATGCCGCCGCCGCCACCGCCGCCTGCCCAGCGCGAACACGTACCTCCCGGGAAGAAGAAGGACAACGGTCCCGGCCACAAGAAGCCCGGTAGAGGCAACGAGTAGCGGAGTAGCGCTGCCGACGATTTGGTCCAACTACCCATCGATGCACCGAGGGTCGGCTAGATTCCCGTCCACCTGCTCTCGAGGGGGCTGATCATGGCCGGTGGCGATCGTGTCCTGGTCACCGGCGCCTACGGCTTGGTCGGTAGGCCAACGGTGCGACAACTCATCGCGGACGGATTCGATGTGGTGGCCACATCGCACCGCACCGCCAAGCCTGCGCTACCTGCCGCAGTCGATGTGCGTCGGGTCGACCTGACCCAGCCTGCGCAGGTCGCTGCGTTGTTGGCCGATGTGAGACCGTCGGCCATTGTGCATCTCGCGGCGTGCATTCCGCCGATGTGTTACGCCAACCGGTCGCTTGCCAGGGCGATCAACGTCGAGGCCACTGCCGCACTGGTCCGCGCGGGTGAGGGGATGCTGTCGCCCCCGCGGTTCGTGCACGCATCCAGCATGGCGGTCTACGGCAGCCGTAACCCTCACCGGCACAAGGACTTACTTTCCCCCGACACTCCGCCGCTGGCATCAGATCTCTATGGCTGTCACAAGCTTGAATCCGAAAACATCGTCCGTGCATCGGGTTTGGAGTGGTCGATCCTTCGGCTTTCGGGCGTGAACACTCTGGAACCGCTGATCGACTACTGCGATCTGGATTGGCTCTACTTCGGTGCGGTGATGCCGGAGGACAACCGGTGTCACTACGTCGATGCCCGCGACGCCGCCGCCGCGTTCGCCGCCGCAGTCACCACCGATGCGGTCCGGGAGATCTTCGTCATCGGCGGCGACGAATCCAATAGGCGGGTCGTGTCCGACTCTGCCGAAAGCAACGAGGCGATCGGGACGGGCGCGCTCGTTTTTCCCGGCCGTCCGGGCGATCCCGATTCGGATGTCGACTGGTACCCGCTGGATTGGATGGACACCTCGCGGTCCCAGCAGGTGCTGAGATATCAGCGGTATACCTGGTCGGATTCGATCGAGGAGATCGGGGCAAGGGCCGGTTGGAAGGGGAGGGCGCTGCGTAGCGCGGCGCCGCTGATGGCCCGTCGCATGCGAAAGCGCGCGCCGTACTTCAACCAGCCAGGCAGATACGCCGACCCGTGGGGGCGGATCCGCGACCGATGGGGCGATCCGGCGCCCGACGACGCCGGCGCTATCGCCCGGTGATCGAGCCGTACTGAGGGCAGTAGAAGCGGACGGCCGCGCGCATCACGTTGACGCTCTGTCCCTTGTCCATGCCTGCCTTGGTGAGCGCGGTCACCGTACCGCGCACCGCGGGGACGGGGTTCGGGCCGCCTGCGCCGTTCTGGGTGAGCATCACGCAGATGTCACGGCCGAGCTTGACGGTCTGCTCTGGAGACTCGACGGGGATGTTGAGGGCCTTGACGACCTCGGTGAACTGCTGATCCTCCGCTGACACGTCGGCGCTTGCCGTCCCGGATGCGAACGCGCCCGCTACTGCGACAGTCGAGGCCGCCGCGACGGCGGCTCGGACGATCATGCGGCGAAACATCGGTGGCTCTCCAATCGGCGGGTTGGTGGGAAGACGATAGCGCGCGATCCCGGGCGTCACAGGTCCGCGGAACGGAACCGATAGGGAAACACCCTATTTTCCTGCGAACTCTGCCAGCTTAGCGTGTCTGAGGGGCCGATTTCGCGGGCGAGCAGGGACGAGAGGTGGGGTGCGACGCCGACTCGGTCGATTCGTCACCGTCGGGCTGAAGCGCAATGGCGAGTTCGACCCTCGACGATGTGCCGCCGGTGACGTTGCCCGCGTAGATCCTCCGGGACTGTCATGTCAGTCCGCAGAGTCGTATGACGGCGTGCAGCCCGTCCGGTGTGCCCGGCCAGTGCTTCGACAGCGCGTCGACACTGCACGGCGCGCTGTCGACCGCAGGACGAGCAGCACCACGACGGCGTCGTCGGCGTATCCCAGCACGGGGATGAAGTCGGGAATCAGGTCGATCGGCAGCGCCAGGTAGGCGAGCAGCGCTACCAGCCGCACGCGGACGCCGGACGGCAGGGTGCGGTCGCTCGCCATTCGTTTCAGCAGCCGCAGCACGTCGGGGAGCAGTCGCATGGCGTCGCGCAGGCCGACCTCGTCAGGCTTGGACACCCACAGGACGGTGATCAAGGCGGCCCAGATCAGAACGAGGCCGCCCGCGACGCCGAGCAGAACCACACCCCACTGCGACACCCAGCCATTGTCCTGGCTGAGCGCGGCCGGCCGGTATGCGGTGTACGGGTCCGCCGATCTGCCGAGATCCGGGACAACCCAGCGACATGATCTCTGGGCACTCCGCTACAGCGTCCGGAACAGTTATTTGCTCCACCGCCGTTCGGCATATGGAACAGCTGACGAACGCGCGGCCGATTCACCGTGGCTGGGCGGCAACTGGGTTGATATTGAAAAGGGAATATTTCCGTGCTTCTAATTAGCTGATTCGTTGATATCGACACCTTTCGTCGTGCTAGTTTCTGCTCGCTATGGGGCATGCTGCGAGGGCGGGCGTCGGCCAGCGGTGAGAAACGCCGGGGGGAGATTCGGAATCTGGCTGCGCCAGCCGGATCAGTTCGAGTGGGTGACGAAGTTCCTGCGTCAGCGCGGTTTGGTGCGCCCTGCCGGTGTGTTGATGGCCATCGTCACAGCCTCGTCGGCGCTCACGCCGGTCTCCGCGCTCGCTCGGCTGCACGACCCCTCGGCCGCCGTGTTGGCTGTCGGCGCCGCCGGGGTGGGCGTATCGGTATTGATGACGTACTTCTGGCTCACCCGTTGGCCGAGCCGCGGCCAATCGCTGACGGCGACCGTCGTGGGGACGCTCTGCGTGGCCGGCTGGAGCCTCGTCCAGCCGCGACCTGCCATCGCGGCGCTGGCGTGCACAGCGCTTGCCATCACAGGAAGCTACATCGCGCTATTCCACAACACGCGCGTTTTGATGTTCAATATGCTTCTGGCCCTGGGGATTACGGCCATCGCGGTGTATCGGCTGGCTGAAGTCGCCGACTGGTCGACGGCGGCGGCGGCGTTCTGGATCGTCTGGCTGCTCAATCTGGCCGTGCCGCTGGCCATCCGCGGCATGTCACGGTCGATGGCTGACTACGCCATGCGGGCCGAGCAAGATGCCCTGACCGGATTGCTGAACCGGCGGGGCTTCGAGGAAACCCTCAGCGGCCAGTTTCCGGCGGGCGGTCCTGGACGACCGTTCTCTCTGCTCATGCTGGACCTCGACGACTTCAAGCGGGTCAACGACACCCACGGGCATGTGGCCGGCGACCGGGCACTGCTTCGCGTCGCCGATCTGCTTCGGCAGCATCTGCCGGCGGGGGCTGCGGTCTGCCGCGCCGGCGGGGAGGAGTTCTTGGCGGCATTCGCGTCGGCAGCGGCGGAGGCGTGTGACGTCGCCGGGCGGCTGTGCGCGGCGATCGAAGACTGCGGCGGCGCCATCACGGCGAGCATCGGTGTGGCGACGGCGGATGCGCCGCACACCCAGACGCCGTCGGCCGATCTCATCGAGCGCCTCGTCCAGGCGGCCGATTCGGCGATGTACGCCGCCAAGCGGAAAGGCGGCAATCGCGTCGAGCACGTCTTGTCCTAGACATCGAGACCGACGGCGCCGCCCGTCAGGATGAGATGAACGCGAGCAGATCCGCGTTGAGGACGTCGGCGTGTGTGGTCAGCATGCCGTGGGGATAGCCGGCGTAGGTCTTCAAGGCGCCGTTCGGAAGCAGATCGACCGCCCGCGGCACCGAGCTGGTGAACGGAACGATCTGATCGTCGTCACCGTGCATCACCAGGACGGGAACAGTGATCGCACGCAGATCTTCGCTGTAATCCTGCAGCCAGGAAAGCACGGTCTCATAGTGCGCGTGGGCACTGCCGGACATGCCCTGTCGCCACCAGTTCGCAATGATTGCCTCCGACGGCTCCGCTCCCGATCGGTTGAATCCGTAGAACGGACCCTCAGGCACTGCGCGGAAGAACTCCGAACGATTTCCCAAGACACCCGCCTGCACTGCGTGGAACCACTCTTGGGGTTGCCCGCCAGGATTGTCCTCGGTCTGCACCATGGTCGGGGTCGGGGAGGACACCAGTACGGCCTTTGCCACCCGCTCCTGGTGGCGCGCCACATAACGGGCCACCTCGGCGCCACCGGTGGAGTGCCCGATATGGACGGCCTCGTGCAGGTCGAGCCGCTCGGTCAACGCGGCCAGGTCGGCTACCCAGTGGTCGATGTCGTTGCCCGCCCCGACCTGCTCGGACCGGCCGTGCCCCCGCCGGTCGTGAGCGATCACCCGATAGCCCTGTCGCAGGAAGAACATCATCTGGGCGTCCCAGTCGTCGGCCGTCAGCGGCCAGCCATGACTGAAAACGATCGGCTGCCCAGAGCCCCAGTCCTTGTAGAAGATCTCGACGCCGTCCGACGTGGTGATGTGGGGCATTGGTGACTTCCTCTGTGCTGGTCCCGAACGATCGGCACGCGTGCGTCGCGCCTGTAGTGCGTCCTTTTGCGGCGCACACGATCCCGCGGTCAGACGGTGCTGAATTCGATCGGAAATGTCGGTCACCGGCATTTGCCGGGTCTGGTCCGATGCTATGTGTACGATCGGCGAAGAACAATGACTGAAAAGTCGGATTACTTTGCCGAAACGCTTCCTCCGTCGGTCTGGCCGGCCCCCTCTGCAGCCGAGGACGCGCTCTCGGAACTTCTGCACGTCGTGCAGCTTCGCGGTCAGTCCGTCGCCCGCTACGCCTCGAGTGCACCCTTCGACATCGCCTTGTCAGCCGGGACCCGCCGGTTCCACATAGTCGAGCAGGGCCCGATGCGGATACGGGCTCCAGGTTCGCCCGCAACCCAGGCTTTGAACACCGGCGATCTCGTACTGTGTGCCCGCGGGGATGGTCATCACCTGCAAGCCGGAAAGCCGACAATCGCGCGGACACTCCCGGCCTGCGATGATGGCCGACCCGATACCTCTTTACTCGGCGACGTCGCGGCGCCGCGATGGCTGACCGGCACGTTCATCGCCAACGACACCATCGCCGATCCCGTCTTTTCAGTACTCCCCTCCGCGATCGTCGTGAGTGCCCAGCCGCACGGCCAAGAATGGTTGCCGGTGACCCTGCAGCTGTTGCTCGCCGAGGTCACGTCGCCAAGCCCAGGCTCGTCGGTCATGATTTCGCGGCTGCTGGACCTGTTGTTCATCCACGTCCTGCGCGAATGGTCACGGCAGCAACCAACCACCGCTGGATGGCTCACCGCGGCAATGGATCCCGCACTGGGCACCGTCCTCACGGCCATCCATCGCGACCTCAGGTACCCATGGACGGTCGCCGAGCTCGCCGGCATCGCCAACGTCTCCAGGACTGCGCTCGCCCAGCGGTTCACACGACTGCTCGGCCGGCCGCCGTTGACCTACATCGCCGATCGTCGGCTCAGTCACGCCGCCGAGTTGCTTCGAAGCAGCACCGCACCCGTAGCCGCCATCGCCAACGAGGTCGGCTACTCATCCGAGGCCGCCTTCAGTCGGGCCTTCCGCCGCCGCTACGGTCAGCCCCCGAGGCAGTGGAGAAACGCCGCGGCTCCTGCGACAGCCTCGCGTCCGCTCAGGTCGCGTGGGTTCAGATGGTCGGTGTCTGTCAGCGCGGCGGACGGCGACTCGAGCGGGGTCGTCAAGGATCAACCGGAGTAGGTGTAAAGCATCAGCCGAAACACTGTCGCCCATCACCCGACATAGAAACGTCAACCATCAGGCTCGTGCCGGTGCCCCCACCAGGGCTCGAACCTGGGACCTGCGGATTAAAAGTCCGTAGCTCTACCAACTGAGCTATAGGGGCGTAGTCGTACTGGACCGAGAGAAAGGATACTGCCTTCCCCGCCGGCACCGCGTTTGAGGATTCGGGTCCCGGTACCCTAAGCTATCGAAGCTCCCAGCGTCATCGGCGTTGCGAGTACCCCGGAGAGATTCGGCAGGCCCCCTTCGTCTAGCGGCCTAGGACGCCGCCCTTTCAAGGCGGTAGCGCGGGTTCGAATCCCGTAGGGGGTACACGCTCGGCGGGAACGCGGAGCAGGATGTAGTAGCAAGGCCCTGTGGCGCAGTTGGTTAGCGCGCCGCCCTGTCACGGCGGAGGTCGCGGGTTCGAGTCCCGTCAGGGTCGCCACGGCGGCGAGGCACGCAGCGGTGCCGTCGGGCCAGGTAGCTCAGTTGGTACGAGCGTCCGCCTGAAAAGCGGAAGGTCGCCGGTTCGATCCCGGCCCTGGCCACCATTCATCGCCGTTCCGCCGCACTCGCCGGATCACCACAGCCTGGAAAAGCTCTTTCGGTACTCGTCGGCGATGCCGCTGAGCCGATCGTGAACCCCGCCGTAGGCGGTCGTTTCGAGATAGCGCTTCGGGAACTTGGCGACGAACGTGTAGTTCGGGTCGCACACGTTGGCCACCGGCGAGACGCCCAGCTGGCTCACCAGCTGATAGGCATCCATCACGTCGAGCCCGAGCAGATCGCTGACCCAGCCGAGCAGGTCCTTCTGGCTGATGCGGAACGCGTCTTCCAGCGGCCGGATCGAACCGGTGCTCATCACGAAGTCGTTGTTCTCCAGCCGCGGCCAGTCCAGCGGCGCAGCCCCCTTGACGACGTCGACGGTGATCGCGGTGCGCATCGCCGACTCGAGCCCGGTCCCCGTGACCTCGCCCTCGCCCTGGCGGGCGTGGCCGTCGCCGAGCGCCAGCAGGGCGCCGTCCACGTTCACCGGCAGGTAAAGCGTTGTGCCGGCCCGAAGTTCCGGTGTATCCATGTTGCCGCCGTAGGTCGACGGGACGAACACCAGCCGACTCTCCCCGAAGGCGGGTGCCACCCCGACCGTGCCGTGCATCGGGTCCAGCGGCAGCGTCAGATGGAAGTCCGACCGCACAGCGCGGAACGTCGCGGTCCACTTCTCGACGTCGATGTCGTAGAACCACACCAGTTCCGGCAGCGCATCGTGCAGCAGCGCCGTCTCATGTGTCCCCGACAGCGCCCCGAAGTGCGGGAACAGCGAGGAGATCGCGTACTTCCGCGCCGGGACGATGTCGATGAAGTGCACGGCCAGGATGTCCCCCGGCTCGGCGCCCTCGACGTGAATGGGCCCCGACACCGGATTCATGTCCTCGAAGTTGACGATCTCGCTCGGGATGTCGCCGGGGTTTTGCACCTGGCCGCCGAAGCAGTCCTCGGTGCCGACGCGCAGCACGTCGCCGGGTTTGATGGACAGCTGAGCGGGATAGCCACCGAAGCGGTGCGCCCACTCATCGGGACCGGGGGTGTAGTCGATCAGGTTCATGTCGCTGACAGCTCCTCGTCTGGTGAGGCAATTGTGGTGTCGATTCCGCGGCGGCGCAGCACGATTCCGAGCACGACACCGATGGCGAGCCACACCAGGCCGACGATCTGTGCGCTGCTGCGCGCGTTGACAAGGACGAACACGAGCACGACGAGCCCGAGCACCGGGCAGATGAGGTGCACGAACCATCGTCTGCTGTGCTGCTTGCCGATGTAGTACCAGATGACGGCCACATTGAGGATCGCGAACGCCGTCAGTGCGCCGAAGTTCACCAGCGACGAGATCACGGTCAGGCCGTTCGGCAGCAGCGTGAGATAGATGCCGAAGCCCAGCGAGATGGCGGCCACCAGCAGTGTCGCCGCGACAGGGACGTTGTGTCTCGGGTCGATGCGCCGCAGGAACGCGGGCAGTTGCCGATCGCGCGCCATCGCGAACAGCAGCCGTGACGTCGCGGCCTGGGCAACCATGGCGTCGGCGAAACCCCACGCGATCGCGGTGGCCACCGCGGTCAGCACATACAGCCAGTGTCCGCCCGCCAAGCCGGCCGCGTTGTAGAAGGCGACGCCTTCCGTATCGCCTTCGGCGATAAGCCTTTCGGGGTTCTCCACCAGCATCGACGCCACCCACGTCTGCACCACGAACAACACGCCGACCAGTACCAGAGCCAGCAACATCGACCGGCCGAGCTGGTGCGCGGTGCCCTTGTGTTCCTCGGCGAGGGTGGAGATGGCATCGAATCCGAGGAATGACAGCGCCGCCACCGACACCGCCGACAGCACCATGGTCATCGAAAAGGATCCGGAGTCGAAGAACGCCGAGAAGTTGAAGCCGCGTCCCTTGCCCTGCGCGACGGCGGCCAGGCCGATCACCAGGAAGATGGCCAGCACGATCAACTCGAGCACGATCATGACTTGGTTGATGCGCGCGGTGAGTCTGATGCCGAGGTAGTTGATGACGGTGTTGAGCACGACGAAGCCGATCAGCCAGGCCCAGGCGGGGACTGCCGGGATCGTCGCATGCATCGCCAGCGAACTGGCCAGGTAGAGCAACGCCGGCACGAAAATGTAGTCCAACAGCATCGCCCAGCCCGACAGGAAGCCGACGGGCTTTCCGATGCCCCGGCCCGCATAGGAGTAGACCGATCCGGCGATCGGGAAGGCGCGCGCCATCTGCGCATACGAGTTCGCGGTGAACAGCATCGCGACCAGCCCGATGCAGTAGGCCAGCGCGACCATGCCGCCCGACAGCGAGAAGACGCTGCCGAAGATCGCGAAGGGCGCGATCGGCACCATGAAGATCAGGCCGTAGATGACCAGATCGGCGGTGCTCAGCGAGCGGCTGAGCTCCTGCGTGTAGCCGAAACGTTCGATACCGCCCGGGTCGGCTGCTGCCCTGGCTGCGGTGCTCTCCGGAGACGAATCATCAGTCACCCGAGAGCAATATACGCTTGAATTCCGTACGACTCCTAGGATCCAAGCGCCGGTCCGATCACGGTGTTCCAGGACTCCTGCATCTCCGACTCGAACAGACCCCAGGTGTGGCTGCCCTCCTGGCGGACGATGAACGTGATCGGGACGCCGGCGGCCGCGGCGGCGTCGGCGAACTTCTGGGTGTTGCTCAGCACGATGCCCTCGATGAGCCCGCCGGTGAAGTTCGCCGTTCCCGGCGCCAACCGGTCGACGTCGCCCTGCGCGCCGCCGGACGCGGCGGCGTACACCCCGACGCCCTTGAGCTTCGTGACGTTCTTCGACGGATCATGGGCCACCCAGTCAGGCCCGCCGAGCGGACCCCACATCGCCTCGGCGCTTGCGCCGCCACCCATCAGTGTCAGCGAAACCTGTTGTGCAGCCTCCGGATCCGACGGTGCGGGGAACCCGCTGTAGGAGCCGACGGCCTTGTAGAGCCCCGGTGCCTGAATGGCGTAGTCGATCGCGGTTCCACCGGTACTCGACAAACCGCCGACCGCGTTGCGGCCATTGGTTTTGAGTTCCTTGTTGATCAGCGGTGGCAGTTCCTTGGTCATATAGGTCTGGTATTGCTTGCTGGCGTCGCCGATCCAGTCTGTGTACCAACTGAACTGACCGCCCAGCGGCGAGACGACGTTGACGTTCTTGTCGGCGAAGAAGCCCTGGATGTCGGTCATCCCGAACCAGCTCTTGGAGCCCGGAGCGAAATACACGCCGGGATCGAGATTGTCGCCGCCGTCGATGCCGGGCAGCAGATACAGCGTCGGCGCGTTGGTCTTCGGCGACTTGTAGACGTCGTTGACGATGACCTTGTTCATCGCAGGCGAGAACACCGAGATCTTCACCCATCGGTCGTTGATCTGCTCGATGCCCGTGATCGACGCCCCGGTGGGCTCTGCGGCTACTGGTGACGCGAGCGTCAACGGGATGACCACCAGGAATGCGAGCGCCAGAACGCGAAAGGGCTTCCGGACCAAGAACTTCAGTGCAGCCACCGGGCGATTATGTAATCGGCGTCACACCGTGGCAACAGGAGCGGCGCGCCGACAAGATCACAGCGCGCGGGCGGCTGACTTCGCGGGAGAACGAATGCGGTTCGGCCTACGCCTGCCTAGAATGCTTGGCCCAATAGCGTTGTCCATCGCTGGGAAGTCGTCCGAAGAGGGCCCTTAGCACGGGCGCCAGCAATCTGACCGGCAGCGCCAGAGCGTCCTTGGGTTCTATTGCCAGAACCCACGTGAACAGGGTGTCGTTGCCGTCGGGTTCGACGACGTAGTCCTCGGCGAAGCGCTTGAACAGCGGAAACGTCGACTCGTAGACGCCGAAGGACTTGCGGTGTCCGTCTTCCCACCGGAAGAAGCGTTCGCGCACCATTGCACCACCCGGTGCGACGACGTCACGGGTGGTGCCGACACCGAAGGGCCGCGGCGACGTCCAGGTGATCTTCTTGACCGCGGGTCCCCACGCGGCAAGCGAGACGTCGGAGGTGAGTTGTTCCCACACCTGCGCCGGTGGCGCGGCGAATCGTTTCTGGTAGGTGAAGACATGCGGGGCCGTCTCGAAGACGTCTGCGTCGGTGGGCTCGAGTACATACCAGCGGGTCACAGCAGAACAGCATGCCGCATCGGCGCGGGTGCGCGACACCGGTTCTGTTGGGCGCTTGTCGAAGAGGGCTTGTCGCCGGCGGTACGGTCGCGTACCGTGGGCTGGTACCTGGGAGTACCAACGGAGGACGGCATGGGCGAGGCGACGACGGACCCGATCCGGCTGCCGCCCGGGCCCGCGATACCCAAACCCCTCGTGGGCGTCGCGTTTCTCACCGCCCGCCACCGCGCGCTCGCCTCGATCGGCAGGCGCCACGGCGACGCGTTCACCGTGAAGTTGCCGATCTTCGGCGAAACGGTCGTCGTCAGCGACGCGGCCCTGATCAAAGACCTGTTCGCCACCAGCGGCGACCTCGTCGGCCGGGCGCCGAACCTCGGCAGCGTGCTGGGCCCCGGTTCGACGTTCAGCCTGAACGGCGACGAGCACCGCGCCCGGCGCAAGCTGCTGGTGCCTGCGTTTCACGGCAAGCGGATGGCCGACTATGAAGCGATCGTCGAAGAAGAGGTCATGCGTGAGATCGAAAGCTGGCCCGAGGGCCGGGAATTCGAGACGCTCGGCCCGATGATGCGCATCACTCTCAACGCCATTCTTCGCGCCGTGTTCGGCGCGCAAGGAAGCGCATTCGACGAACTGCGTGAGCTTTTCCCGCCGATGATCCCGCTCGCGTCGCGACTGGCAGTGCTGCCTGCGGTCGTCAGGCGCGATTTCGGACCGTGGAGTCCGTGGCGGAGGGTCCAGCGCTACCGCGAGCGGTACAACGAGATCATCGCCGGCCTCATCGCCGAAGCGCGCAGCGATCCCGCGTTCGCCGACCGCAACGACGTCCTCGCCCTGATGCTGACGGCCCGCTACGAAGACGGCTCACCGATCTCCGACGACCACATCGCCGACGAGCTGCTCACGCTGCTTTCGGCAGGTCACGAGACCACGGCCACGACGCTCGCGTGGGCAGTGGAGCGGTTGCGCCGCCATCCTCGGCTGCTGACGCGGCTCACCGCCGAGGTCGACGCGGGCGGTAGGGATCTGCTGCAGGCGACGATCTGGGAGGTGCAGCGCACGCGTCCCGTGGTGGAGGCCACCGTCAGAGTCACGCGGAAACGGATCCGCCTGGGCCAGTGGGTCATACCCGCGGAGCGCGCAGTCATCGCAGCCATCACGATGTCGCACTCGATGGAACGGAACTTCACCGACCCGAAGGCCTTCGACCCGGACCGGTTCCTCGGCGCCGGCCCCGACACCCACACCTGGATCCCCTACGGAGGGGGGATCCGCCGCTGCATCGGCGCCGCGTTCGCCAACATGGAGATGAACGTGACGCTGCGGACGCTGCTGCGCGAATTCGAGTTCGGCAGCACGTATGCCGCGGGAGAACGCGTCCACTCGCGCGGAGTGGCCACGGCTCCGAGCCGCGGCGGCCGCGCAATTGTCTACCGACGGAAGGCGGAATCGACATCGAGCACACAGAGGATCACGGAACGGATGCCGGCGTGACCCGCGACCAGACGGTCGTCGATGTCGGCCGCGGCATCGAGTTGTGCTATGAGCAGATCGGCGACCCGGGCGATCCGCCGATCGTGCTCGTCGCCGGACTCGGACAACAACTGCACGGCTCATGGCCGACCGACTTCGCAACTACGCTGGCCGCCCGCGGCTACTGTGTGACCCGCTTCGACAACCGCGACGTCGGGCGGTCGACGCACATGGACTTTCCGCCGCCGAAGCCGCTGTCGATCCTGCGCGGCGGGAACCACCCGCGGCAGTACCACGTCGGCGACATGGCACGGGACACCGTCGGACTGCTCGATGTGCTCGGCTACCACGACGTGCATCTGGCCGGAATCTCGATGGGCGGCATGATCGCTCAGACCGTCGCCGCGCACTATCCGGGCCGGGTCCGCACGCTGACATCGATCATGTCCACCACCGGCGCACCGCGGATCGGCAGGCCGGCGCTGTCGACGTGGTGGCGGTTGGCGACCTCGCGGCCGCCCCGCAGCCGCGACGAGGCGATCCAGCGCGACCTGGTGATCTTCCGCCACATCAGATCCCACGGCTTTCCCTTCGACGAAGCGCGCGTGCGCGAACGGGCGGCGCTTGGATGGGACCGCGACACGTCGAGCGCGGGCACGCCGCGTCAGCTCGCGGCGATCTTCCGCTCCGGCGACCGCACCGCCGAACTCGGTGCGATCGACGTGCCGACGCTGGTGATCCACGGCGACCGCGACCGCATGGTCAACCCCACCGGAGGCGCCGCGACCGCACGCGCCATACCCGGAGCCCGGCTCGAAACCATCGCGGGGATGGGGCACGACCTGCCCTGTGGGGTGTGGAACCGGGTGATGAACCTGATCGCCGATCACATCTCCGCCATCGAGGACACCGAACTGAGGGAGCAGCATCGATGAGCAAGACACGCCGCAGGATCACCGGCCGCACCGCCGTCATTTCGGGAGCGGCCTCGGGCATCGGTCGTGCGCTGGCGCAACGGCTTTCGGCCCACGGCTGCCCGGTCGCACTCTCTGACATCGACGAGGTGGGACTCAAGGAGACCGCAGCAGGCCTGTCCGGTCCGAGCCTGACCCGGGTGCTCGACGTCCGCGACGCGGAGGCGCAGCACGACTTCGCCGCAGAGGTGCGCAACTGGGCGCCCGCCCCGGTCGGGGCGGTGTTCAACAATGCCGGTGTCGCGGTCGCCTCCAGCGTTCTCGATTCCGACGCCGATGACGACAACTGGCTGTGGGACATCAACTTCCACGGTGTCGTCAACGGCACGCGGGCATTCCTGCCGATGCTGGTCGAGCAGGATTCCGGCGCGATCGTGAACACATCGAGCGTGTTCGGACTCGCAGGTATGCCGAACCAGAGTGCGTACTGCTCGGCGAAGTTCGCAGTCCGTGGCTTCACCGACTCGCTTCGGCAGGAACTGCGTGGCACCGGGGTGACGGCGATCAACGTCCATCCCGGCGGGATCGACACCAACATCGTGCGCAACGCCCGGTTCCGCAAGGATCCGGAAGGGCGGGGCCGCACCCACGAACAGATGGCCCAGGAGTTCGCCGCGATCACCATGACCCAGCCGGACAAAGCCGCCGAGGTCATCCACAAGGGCGTCGAGCGCGGCAAGGCCCGCATCCTCGTCGGTCCCGACGCCTACCTTTTCGACATCCTGACCCGGGTGGCGCCGACCCACTACTACGACCTGATCGGGGCGGTCGTGGGGCGGGCGCGAAGCCGCGCAGCGCAGACGGCGTCCGCGACGGGGTGAACTGACCATGCGCGCCGTCGTCATCACCAAGCACGGTGACCTGTCCGTGCTCCAGGTTCAGCACCGGGCCGACCCGCCTGCGCCGTCGGCTGGCCAGGTTCGCGTCGCCGTCTGCGCAGCGGGGGTGAACTTCGCCGATCACCTCGCGCGCGTCGGTCTCTACCCGGACGCGCCCAAGCCGCCCTGCGTCGTCGGATACGAGGTGTCCGGGGTCATCGAGGCGGTGGGCGACGGCGTCGACCAAGCGCGCATCGGCGAACGTGTCTTCGGCGGAACACGATTCGGCGGCTACGCAGAGATCGTGAACATCCCTGCCGCCGACGCGATCCCGCTGCCCGAAGGGCTGAGCTTTGAACAAGGTGCAGCCATCCCGGTCAACTACGCCACCGCGTGGGCCGCGCTGCACGGCTACGGTTCGCTGCGGGCAGGAGAACGCGTGTTGATCCACGCCGCGGCGGGCGGCGTCGGCATCGCGGCCATCCAGTTGGCGAAGGCCGCCGGTGCCGAGATCCACGGCACGGCCTCGCCGGGGAAACACGCGAAGCTTGCCGAGTACGGCGTCGACCGCGCCATCGACTACCGGACGGACGGATGGTGGAAGGGGTTGCCGCCGTACGACATCGTGCTCGACGCGATCGGTGGAAAGTCGTTGAAGCGGTCCTATGACCTCATCCGGCCCGGCGGGCGCATCGTCGCATACGGCTTCTCGGCCATGCAGCGGGGGGAGAAGCGCTCGCTGCGCACCGCGTTGCCGCAACTGCTTCCCATGCTGCGCGGCTTCAACCTCGTCAACCAGCTGTCGGACTCCAAGACCGTCATCGGGCTGAACATGCTGAAGCTGTGGGACGACAGGGGCACTCTGGAGCCGTGGATCGGCCCGTTGACCGCCGCGCTGACCGACGGGGTCGCTGTCCCGGTCGTTCACGAGGCCGTACCGTTCGCCAATGCAGCTGAGGCGCATCGGATCCTGGCCGCCCGGGAGAACATCGGCAAGGTGGTGTTGGTGCCTTAGGCGGTCGCCTTCGCCCGCTCATAGAGCGCCATGTCATGCGCGGAGGCGATGATCAGGTCCGGCTCGTCTTTGCGATAGAGCTCGCTGAGACGATCGTGGTTGTCCCACATCTTCTTCCGGTCGAACGCCACGAGCGTCTCCATCGCCCACAGCGTCCGCGGCACTCGGGAGCCGTCGAGGGTGCCGAAGTGATAGAAGGCGTCTCCGCAGTGCAGCACCCAGCGGTGCCCCGCGTCGACGGCGATGCAAGCATGCCCGCGGCTGTGGCCGGGCAGCGCGATCAGCACGATTCCCGGTGCGATCCCGGTCAGCTCCTTGGCGGCCGAAAACCCGCGCCACACTTCGCCGTTGGGCGTGTGTTCGACGATGTCGTGGCTTTTCATCCACTGTTGTCGGCCGTATCTGACTTTTTCGGCGCGCGTCGGCGCGGTGAACGCCGCTGTCGCTTCGGCCGACGTGACGTGAAGCTGTGCATGCGGAAAGTCCGCCGCGCCGCCGACATGGTCGGTGTCCAAGTGCGTCAGCACGATGTGCCGAACGTCCTCGCGGCGAAAACCGAGTGCCTCGATCTGATGCGCGGCCGCTTCGCCGGCGCGGAACTCGGGGCGGGTGAAGAACCGCACCGGCCCGACCCGCCGCTTCGGGTCGGCGCAGTCGTCGATGCCGAAACCGGCGTCGACGAGAACCAGGCCGTTGTCGGTTTCCACCACCAGGACGTGGCAGACACACACCGGCCCTTTCGGCGGGTGCATGGTGCCGCAGTTGAGGTGGTGGACCTTCACTGCTCTCCCACCACGGCGAGGAGTTCACCACGTCCGATCTGCGTCACCAGACTTGCGGAGTCGAAGTAGACCCGCTCGTTGAGGATGCGGTCACCGTCGAAGAAGAACACCGCGATGATCGGCACCCGGAATGACTTGCCAGTCGGAGGGAGACCGTAGAACTCGCCGAGATTGGTTCCCAGCAGGTCGAATTCGACGATGACGGCGTCGGCGGTGACGTGGAAGCGGGCGTTGTCGTGACGCTGGTCCGGAAACGCGGTGCGGGTCATCCGGTAGTAGTTCATCACCTCGTCTGCGCCGTCGAAGACCTGCCCTGTGGGCATGATCTCGTAGCGGGGATGGCCGTTGAAGGTGGCAAGGGTTCGGCCGAATTCATGGGTCACCTCGGTATCCATGTGTTCACGGATGAGGTCGAGGCGGCGCTGACGCGAAACGTCGTCGATCATCGTTCAACTCTAAGCCGCCGACTACGCGCTTCAGGCCGGAAATCGGTTCTACAGCCAGAGGTACAGTCCGGAGAGCACGGCCCAGATCGCCCCGCAGTAGAACTCGAACACGGCACGCAGCGCAATCGGGGCGTGCCGCAACTCCATGAAGTCCAGGCCGACGAGCCTGACCTTCCACGCCGCGATGGCCAGTACGACGACCACGACGGTTGCCCCGGTGCCGTGGTCGGTGCCGAGCGCCCAGGAGACGAGGGTCGCCGCGACCAGCAGCAGCCAGGAGAACCCGGCGCGATTTCGAACGTATTGCCACACGTGATCAACTCACCAGATACAGGAGTGCGAACAAGAAGATCCACAGCAGGTCGACCAGATGCCAGAAGCAGGCACCGCCCTCGACGAGTGCCAACCGAGTCGCGCTCAGTTCGTCACGGCGCGACTGGGTGACCATCAGCGCCAGCACCCCGAGACCGATGCACACGTGCAGCAGATGCAGACCGGTCAGGATGAAGTAGTACAGGTAGAAGTGGTTCGCACCCGGGCCGTGCCCGGCAGAGGCCAGTGACGTGTATTCGAAGACCTTCAATCCGATGAACATCAGACCGCACGCGATCGCCGCGTACAACGCCTTGGCCGCAACGGCTTTCACGCCGGAGCGGATCGCGCCCAGCGCGATCACCACGCACAGCGAGCTGGTCAGCAGGACCAAAGTGTTGGTGACACCGACACCCACGTGCAGGGTCCGTCTGGCGACGTCGAACACCTCGGGCGCGTTCGCCCGCTCGACCATGAAGGTGACGAAGAAGACCCCGAACACCACCATGTCGCCGAACAGGAACACCCATGTCCCGGACTCACCAGGGGTCCGGCGTATGACCGTGGCGGTCACGCGGCGACGGGGGCGGCTTCGGCGGACTCCTGCGCCTTGACTGAGCGATCCATCACGATCGCGGTGGCGAACAGCCAGATGACCAACGCGGCGCCGGGTACGTAGAACGAGAACACGCCGTTCCACGCCAGCGGACCGTCGTTGAACACCACGGTCATCCCGCCGGGCAGCGACAGTGTGGCCACCCAGAGATTGAGATAGCCGTACCAGCGGGGGAACGTCGGTGGCTCGGTGGTGTCGACAAACGCCGCGACGGCGAGCGTGAGGTTCTGCACGATGATGGTTCCGGCGATACCCACGAACCACAACCAGAACAGGTCGTCGAGCGCCAAGGTGATCTCAGCGGGTCGCGACTCGGGCCGGAACGCGGCGGCGGCGAGGATGATGAACGCAAAGATGAAGGCGGGCACGAAGACTGCCGCCGCCAGCAACTGGGTGACACTGAGCATTCCCCACCGGCCTTCGACCCGACGGATGCGAAGACATATCGCGGCGAGGAACGGAAACGAGACCACGATCGCCAGCAGGCTTCCCGCGATGCCGAACCGGATCCAAATCTTGTGCTCGACAAGGAATCCGGCGATCTCGTCGGCTGATGCCGTGGGCGACAGCGGTGGAAACAGCCGGGCCATCACCGAGAAGAAGACGCTGAACAAGACGATCATGGCGATTCCGGACCACGCGCCGATGCGCTGCAGCTTCAGTTCCACGGCAGGCAGATTACTGGGGAATGGGCGCGCGTCGGGCCACTTCGCGAAGAGTTTTGACAAATTTGTCAAAACGTCGAAATCGGCGTGCGGTACGTTACCGCCATGGCCCGACCTGCCCAGACGGCGCGGAGCGAGCGCACGCGGGAGGCGCTGCGACAGGCGGCCGTCGTCCGGTTCCTCGCCCAGGGCGTCGAGGACACCTCCGCCGAGCAGATCGCCGCTGACGCGGGGGTGTCGCTGCGGACCTTCTATCGGCACTTCGCCAGCAAGCATGATCTGTTGTTCGCCGACTACGACGTCGGCCTGCACTGGTTCCGCTCCGCGCTGGCCGACCGGTCGCCGCAGGAATCCATCATCGAGGCCGTTCAATCCGCGATCCTGGCCCGTCCCTACGACGACTGGGCCGTCGCCGAGATTCCGTCGTTGCGTGCCAAGGAACTCGATGCAGGGCGCATCGTGCGACACATCCGTCAGGTCGAAACGGAGTTCGCCGAAGTCATCGACGAACACCTGTGCGGCGACGATCCGCCGAAGCCGGGTACCGACGAGCGGATGCGCATCACCGTGGTCGCGCGGTGCATCGCGGCCGCGGTCTTCGGAGCGATGGAGGTGTGGATGCTGGGGGAGGACCGGTCGCTGCCCGAACTGAGCCGCCTGACCCGGGAGGCGCTGCACACTCTGCAGAAGGGGATCGGCGACTCTGCCTAGCGCAGAGTTTTGTCAATATTGACAAAACTCTGCGCCCGTGTCAGCCTCAGCCAATGGTGGACTTTGACGCGATCGTCGTCGGCGCGGGTCACAACGGACTGACCGCTGCCGCACTCTTGCAGAAGGCCGGGCTGCGCACGCTGTGCCTGGATTTCAAGCTTTACGCCGGCGGAATGGCCTCCACCGTAGAACTTTTCGACGGCTACAAGTTCGAGATCGCCGGATCGGTGCAGATCCCGACATCTGCGGTCGTCAGCCGCGAACTCGGGCTCGACACCCTGCCGACGGTGGACCTCGACGTCATGTCGGTATCGCTGCGCGGCGTCGGGGACGAACCGCTGATCTACTACACCGACCCGATGAAGTTGCTCACCCACATCAACGAGGTACACGGAGCCGAGGCCGTCAACGGGATGGCCGGTCTGATGGCCTGGTGCCAGGCGCCGACACGTGCGCTCGGCCGATTCGACGCGGGGCGGCCGCCGAAGACATTGGACGAGATGTATGCGTGTGCCACAAACGAATTCGAGCGCTCCGCGATCACCGACATGTTGTTCGGATCGGTGTGCGACGTGATCGACCGCTACCTGCCGGACAAGGAGAAGAACGGCGCGCTGCGCGGCATGCTTTCGCTGCTCGCCTGCAACACCACCTACCGGGGTCCCGCCACGCCCGGCACCGCGGCGGCCCTGGCGTATGGCTTCGCAGTGCCCGACGAGAACGCCCTTCTGGTCAAGAAACTTCGGGGCGGCATCGGTGCGCTCACCGAGCACCTGCAGAGCCTGTTCACCTCCGCCGGCGGCGAATTGCGGCTGCGCAGCAGGGTCGACGAGATCACGGTGTCCGGCGGCCGGGTCACCGGCGTGCGCCTCGAGGACGGATCGACGATCACCGCGCCGATCGTCATCTCCGGCATCGCGCCCGATGTGACGGTCAACGGCCTCGTCGATTCCAGCGCCGTGCCGGCCGAGGTACGGGAGCGGTTCTCGCGGTCCGACCATCGCGGCAGCTATCTGCAGATGCATTTCGCGCTGGACGGCATACCCGAGTTCGCACCGCCCTACGAGGTGCTCAACGAGCCTGAAATGCAGTCGAACATCGGCATCTTCAGTACTCCCGAAGAACTGCAGCAGCAGTGGGAGGACGCGCGGCGCGGCATCGTGCCCGCCGATCCCTCGATCGCGCTGCAGATCCCGTCGGTCAACGATCCGGGTCTCGCGCCTGCGGGTAAGCACGCAGCGTCGGCGTTCTCGCTGTGGTTCCCCATCTCGGACGCGCGGAGCGACTCGGTGAGAGCGGACGGCCAGTCGAGCTACGGCGACATGAAGACCGAGATGGGCAGGCGGGTGATCGAGAAGATCACCAGGCTGGCGCCCGACTTCGGGAAGCTCATCATCAGGCACACCACGTTCACGCCCAAGCACATGGGCACGATGTTCGGCGCGCCGGGCGGTGACTACTGCCACGGCCTGATCCATCCCGACCAGATCGGCCCGAACCGTCCTGGTCCGAAAGGCTATGTCGACCAACCGATTCCGATCGAGGGTCTTTACCTCGGCAGTGCCGGCTGCCACGGCGGACCCGGCATCACGTTCATCCCGGGCTACAACGCCGCCAAGCAGGCGCTCGCCGACGTCTGATCCGTAGTTTCACACAGGGTCGAGCGGGAAACCCCCTTCCCATGGGCTGGACGGTGGCAGTCACGGGTCCGACAGGTGAGATCGGGATCTCGGCGGTGAACGCTCTCGAGCGGCACCCCGAGGTGGAGCGCATCGTGGGCATGGCCCGCAGAGCCTTCTCCCCAGAGGCGCGTGGCTGGACCAAGACCGAGTACAGGCAGGGCGACATCCTCGACCGCGAGGCCGTCGACGCGCTGGTCGCCGATGCCGACATCGTGGTGCACCTGGCGTTCATCATCATGGGCTCGCGCGAGGAGAGTGCGCGGATCAACCTTGCCGGAACCCGCAACGTGTTCGAGGCGACGGTGGCTTCGGCGCGGGCCAGACGGCTGGTCTACACCTCGTCGGTGGCGGCCTATGGCTACCACTCCGACAATCCGTCGCCGATCACCGAAGACGTCCCGCCCCGTGGTTCGCCCGAGCACTACTACTCCGAGCAGAAAGCCGCGTGCGAGGCGGTGCTGGCCGAGGTGACCGCCGACTCGCCGCTCGAGGTGTACATCCTGCGGCCATGCATCGTCGCGGGTCCGAACGCCCCCGCGCTGGCCGACGCCATGCCGTGGACGCGGCTGCCAGGACTGGTGCGCACGGTGACCGAGACGCTGCCGCTGCTGAAGTTGCCGATCCCCGATCCCGGCGGGCCGCTGCAGCTCGTCCATCACGACGACGTCGCCGACGCAATCGTCTTGGCCGCAACGACTTCCGCGCCGCCGGGTGCCTACAACCTCGCCGGGGACGGCGTGTTGTCGGTATCGGACGTGGTCGCAGCGCTCGGGGCCAGACCGGTGCGGGTGCCACACGTCACCGTCACCGTCGCCTCGGAGGTGATTTCCCGCGTGCCGTTCCTGCCGTCGGCGCTGGAATGGCTGCACACCGTGCGCACCCCGGTGGTGATGGACACCAGCAAGGCGAAGACGCAATTGGGCTGGACACCGAAACACACCGCGGCCGAGACACTGTCCGCGCTGGCGGAGTCGATCTAGTTACTGGGTGTGGTCCCCGGTGTCGGCAGGCCCGCTCGGCGTGGCGCCGCCTTCATCGGACCAGTCGCCGCCGGACCCGGCATCCCTGGCGGGATCGCTGATCACGTCGTCGTCGGCGTTCTTCGGGCCGGATCCGGACTCGGCGGTCTCGGGCTTGTCTGTGTTCATGGCGAGCGGTTACCCCGCCGCCGCCCATCCCACGCCAACCGCGCGTCAGACGCTGCGTTGACGCAACTGATTCGCCCAGTCCGTGGGCACCCGGCCGCGGGGGCCGGGAACGGTCTCGTCGCGCGGCCGGCAGTCCGGCGCTGCGAGTTCGGGGCCGTCGTAGTACTCGTTGGTCCTGTAGTTCCAGAACCAGTCCTCGCCCGGTTCGAAGGACCGGATGATCGGATGACCCGTTTCGCGCCAGTGCGCTGACGCATGGCGTGCGAGGGAGTCGTCGCAGCAGCCGATATGGCCGCACGCCGCGCACCGTCGAAGATGCACCCACCACCCGCCGGCGGCGTCACACTCGACGCAACCTGTGCCGCTCGGCGGCACAGTGGGATCGACATCGGTGCTCACTGTTGGGACACTACCGCCATGACCGGCCACCCGGTGTCTCCGATACCGCCCGCCCGACAGTCAGGTGGGCATAGGGTCTCGCCATGGCAGTAAGCGATTCGCGTGAGGTCGTCATCGAAGCGACTCCGGAGGAGATCCTCGACGTCATCGCCGACGTCGAGTCCGCGCCGGACTGGTCGTCACAGCACCAGGGCGCCGAGATCCTCGACACCACCGACAGCGGCAGGCCCGGGCAGGTGAAGCTCAAGCTGAAAACGATGGGCATCGCCGACGAGCAGGTGGTCCAGTACACGTGGACCGACAACGGCGCGGGTTGGACACTGGTGAGTTCGACCCAGCTGAAGGCGCAGGACGCCAAGTACACGCTGACACCCGAGGGTGACAAGACCAGGGTCAAGTTCGAGATCACCGTCGATCCTGCGGTGCCCATCCCGGGCTTTGTGCTGAAGCGAGCGATGAAGGGCGGCCTCGAGTCGGCCACCGACGGGCTGCGCAAACAGGTGATGAAGGTCAAGAACCGCTCCTGAGCAGGTTTCGCCAGTCACGGCGCGGGGCATCGTGCCTGCATGGCCATCACCGAGACCCGAGACGTCACCATCGAGGCGACACCGGAGAAGATCATGAACGTCCTTCTCGACCTCGAATCGCTCACCGAGTGGTCGCCGAACCACCACGAGGTCGAAGTTCTCGAACGAGACCAGCAGGGGCGCCCGACGAAGTCGCGACAGGTGGTGAAGGTCGTCGGTGTGAGCGATGAACAAGTGCTCGCCTACACCGTTCACGACGACGGGGTGAGCTGGACACTGGTGAGCTCGAAACAGCAACGCGCACAGGAGGGCCGCTACACCCTCATCCCCGACGGGCAGGTCACCGACGTGCGCTTCGAACTGACCGTCGATCCCGTCGTGCCACTGCCCGGGTTCCTGGTGAAACGAGGTGCCAAGAGTCTCATGGAGACAGCCACCGACGGGCTGCGCAAGCGGGTGATGAAGGTCGAGAAGGGCCGATAGGCCTCAAGTCGTCATATCCACGCGCACGCGGCCATTCGGGCTCCTAGGCTCACGGCGTGCACCTGTCGTGGCCGCTGACCGGTCGATCGGCCGAGATGGCGGCGGTGAAGACCGCGATCGATGCGCCCGATGTCGGGGGCGTGCTCATCTGCGGCGCAGCAGGCGTCGGCAAAAGCAGACTCGCTCGCGAGGCATTGTCGGCTGCCGCAGCGCGGGGCCGCGCGACCCGGTGGACGGTCGGTGCCTCGTCGGCGCGGTCCATTCCGCTGGGCGCGTTCACCGCATGGGCGCCGTCGGGCATCACCGACACCGTTTCGCTGCTCCGCGGGGTGGTGGAATCGCTGACCGCGGCACCACGCGGCGTTGACGTCGTCATCGGAGTCGACGACGCGCATCTGCTCGACGAGCTGTCCACCTTCGTGGTGCACCAGATCGCCGCGCGCGGCGCGGCGAAGGTGATCCTGACCGTCCGTGACGACGCCCCGCTTGCCCCTGCGCTGCAGGAGATCTGGACCGCAGGACGATTCAACCGACTCGACGTCACACCTCTGGCGCCAGACGAGACGACGGCAATGCTCTCGGCGGCGTTGGGCGGGTTGGTGGCGCCCGACGCCGCACACCGGCTGTTCGAGCTCACCCGGGGCAACGCGCTGTACCTGCAGCACATCGTGGAGCAGGAGGTCTCCGACGGCAGGCTGGCTCCGCAGCGGGACCGCTGGCGTTGGACGGGAGATCCGCAGTTGCCGCCCGGTCTGACCGGGCTGATCGAGTCCCGCATCGGCGACCTGCCTGCGGCCGTCGGCGACGTCGTCGACCTGCTGGCGGTCGGCGAGCCGATCGAACTCGCGACGTTGTCGCGGCTGACCGAGCCGGGCGCGGTGGAAGACGCCGACGTACGCGGCCTCATCACGGCAGAGAAGGCGGGTGACGGCATCGAGGTGCGCGTCGCGCATCCGATGTACGGAGAGGTGCGGCGGCGGCGCGCGGCACCGCTGCGGCTGCGGCGACTGCGCGGTCTGGTCGCGAGGGAACTCGCCGCCGGCGACGACCGCGACGACCTACGGGTCGTCGTCCGCCGTGCGGCGCTGACCCTCGACTCCGACCTCGCTCCCGACGCCGAGTTGCTGATCCGGGCCGCACACGGGGCGGTCTGGCTGGCCGACCTCGCGTTGGCCGAACGGCTCGCGGAGGCGGCGGCAAAGGCAGGCGGCGGAGAAGAACCGAGTCTCATCCGGGCACACGCATTGTCGTGGCTCGGTCGCGGCGAGGAGGCCGAAGTCGTGTTCGCGGGTATCCGCGCCGACGAACTGGCGGACCGGGCACGAGCCAGGTTCGCCTTCCTGCGCGCCAGCAATGCGCTGTGGGCGCTCGGCGACCTGATGCGGGCCAAGATGATCATCGACGAGGCACAGCGCGACGTGCCACAGGAAGCGCGCATGTACATCGACGCGTTCCTCACCGTGTACTGGTTCGCGATGGACCGCCCGCAGGAGGCCATGCGCGCATCGGAAGGCCTTGTGCTGGAAGATATCCCGGTCGTCGGGGCCGAGATCGCGTGGGCTCTCGCGCAGATGTCGGGGGATGCAGGGCGCACCTCGGAGGCCGTCGACATCGCCGACGCCGGATATGCCGTGGCGAATCGCACCCTCGACGCGCCGCACATGCGGTTCAACATCGCCGACGCCCACGTCGGAGCTCTGCTGTCCGCAGGCCGGGTCGCCGAGGCGCTGGAGGTGGCCCAGCGCATCCGCGGACAGGCCGACGACCTGCCTGGCGCGGCCGGACTGCTCGGTGCGGCGATTGCGGGACGCGCCGCGCTCGGTGCGGGCGACCTGCCGACCGCATGCCTGCTGCTGCAGCAGGCCGCACAGGGCCTTTCGGCGTCGCACGCGAGTGGCTGGGGCTACCGGTACCGGGTGGCACACGCGGCCGCGTTGGCCCTCTGCGGCTCGACCGGCGAGGCCGCCGCCGCACTCGGTGAGCTCGACGGGGTGCCGCGCCAGTTCCGCCGGCTCGAGGTCGAACGCGGGTTGGCGAGGTCGTGGGTCGCCGCCAACCAGGGGGCCGTCAGCGAGGCGAGCGGCATCGCGCTGGCACTGGGGGAGAATGCCAGGGCCGCAGGCCGGTTCGCGGAAGAGGTGATGTGCCTGCAGACCGCGGCTCAGTTCGGTGACCATTCGGGGGCAGCGCGCCTGCAGGAGCTGGACTCGATCGTCGAAGGGCCCCGGGTCGGGCTGGCCGCGCGGTTCGCCGCGGCGCTGCGCGAGGGTGACGGGGCCGAACTGGCGTCGTTGTCAGACGAGTTCGAGCGGATGGGCGACCTCGTCACCGCCGTCGACGCCGCGGCCCACGCCGCCATCGCCTACCGCCGCCGTGACAAGCGCGGTTCGGCGCTGAGTTGCTCGACGCGGGCCGAGGCGCTTGCCGCGCGGTGCGGTGCGTCCACACCCGCGCTTCGCCAGGCGACCGAGGCACTGCCGTTCACCGACCGTGAAGCCGAGATCGTGATGCTCATCGGGGAGGGATTGTCCAACCGTGCCATCGCCGAGCGGCTGACCCTTTCGGTGCGCACCGTGGAGAGCTACGTCTACCGCGCGATGTCGAAGACGGGCACCACCAGCCGCGACGAACTCGCCGCGCTGATGCCCCGCCGCCGCACCACGCCGTAGTTGTCACCGGATACGGGGAGTGCAGTGGCGCAATACTGCGCTCCGCGCAGCGCAGGCACCAGAGGATCGGTCTTCGGGGATTGTCTCGAGCTGAACGGAGCACCCATGGCCGATCCGCTGCCTGCGCCATGGGTGCTGGCCGCGCTGTTCAACCACCGCGCGGTCGTCGACGGGGCCGCAGGCGGGACCGTGTTCGTGTTTCCCGGCTATGGGTGGCAGTGGACCGACATGGCCGCCGAACTACTGGGCTCGGCACCGGTGTTCGCCGACGTGATGGCCAGATGTGATGCGGCCTTCTCCGAGTTCCTCGACTGGTCGTTGCTCGACGCGGTGCTCGGCGGGGCGGGGCCGTCGCCGCCGCGCGGGGCACATTTCACGCAGCCCGTGTCGTTCGCGGTGATGGTGTCGCTGGCCGCGCAGTGGATGGCGCTGGAAATCCGTCCCGACGCCGTCCTGGGACACTCGCACGGTGAGGTCGCCGCCGCCTACGTCGCCGGTGGCCTCTCCCTGCGGGACGCGGCGAAGGTGGTAGCGCAGCGCAGCATCGGCCTCAGCGCGATAGCGGGATCCGGTGACATCGTGTCGGTCCCGTTGCCCGTCGATCGGGTGCTGGCCGTCATCGAACGAAGCCACTCACCGATCTCCGTCACAGCTCACAACGGCCCGTCGTCAACCGTCGTGACGGGGCCGCCCGCGGCGGTGGAAGATTTGATGGCGGAGCTGGAACGCAATGGCGTTTCAGCTCTTCGGCTTCCAGTCGACTACCCCGCAGACTGCGGACAGATCGATGAGTTGCTTCCGGCGTTGCGCACATCGTTGTCGGATCTGGCGCCGCGACGCGCTGAGATCTCCTTCGTCTCCTCGGTCACCGGTGCGGGACTGGACACGTCGATCCTCGACGGCGACTACTGGTTCGCCAATCTGCGCCAGACCGTGCTGTTCGAGCAGGCCGTTCGATGGGTGTGCGAACACGGTTACCGGACATTCATCGAGACCAGTCCCACGCCCGTGCTTGTCGAGTGCATTCGCGAATCGGTTGACCAGTACAGCGCCGTTCGAGAGAAAAGGGGCGGCTCTCACACACCCGAATCGAGCGCCGTGATCAGCGGCGAATCAGGTTCGTAGTCAACTGTTTCCGCCATCATGCGGCAACGGAGCGCGAAGTCCTCGGCGGCGTCGTGGTCGCCGCGTGCACCGGCCAGCAGTGCGCTCGACCGCAGCACCATGACGTCGCGCAGCGCACAATCCCGGCCCGGCATCGCCGCGGCCAACCACTCGATCAACGACCGAACCTCGGCAAGGTCGTCCGTGGTGCCACGCTCGAGCAGGGTCACTGCGAGGAGATCGGTGCACAGCAGACCGTAGCCGAGCCTTCGCGCCCCACGAAGCTCGTCGACCGAGGCCCGCATCACCGATATCGCGGCGTCACGGTCACCGCGGCGTGCTGCCTCCCTGGCGATCCACACGTCGGCGACGGGAAGCAGGAAGAATGCGCGCTCGCGCTCGGTCAGGTCCCGGGTTTCTTTCATGAGCTCGAGGCCGCGTCGCCGCTTGCCGTCGTCATCGCATCGCAGCAGCGCGCCCGCAAGCGAATACATGCCGATCGCGAGGATGGTGTCGTTACTGGATTCGCGTGCCGCCTCCAGAGCGGCCTCCATCACGCTGAGTTCGGTGTCGTTGACCTTCGCCACCCCATAATGAAACGCCGCGTTAGCCCAGGTCGTCGCTGCGGCATAGGTCGTGGGATCGCATTCCGCGGCAAGGGCAATCGCCTCACGGCGGTCTTCGCGCCAGCCCGGTGTGCCCAGTACCAGCCGTGCGGTCGAACGCCACGCGTACGCGGCGGCCAGCGGTGAGCCGACACCAAGCCCGACGCCAACGGTGGGGTCGCCGGCTGCCGTGTCGACGACCATCTGTGAGCGGGTGAGGAGTTCGCTGAAATCGCCGAAGTCGAAATAGACGCACGATGCCAGAAACGCCAAGCCGACGGCGGGGTTGGGATCGCCGATGGAATCCAGCAGCGCTGTCTGCTCTGCTATCACTTCAGCGCCCTCCGCGGAGCGACCGGCATAGAGCAGGTCGCTTGCCAGCGCGGTCATTCCGATGGCCAGCGAGAGCTTGTCACCCGTCGCAGCGCAAAGCTTCCGCAGGTCCTCGAACAGGTCGCGGCTTTCTTCGACCACACGATATGAGGTGGCGCAGAGCATGGTGCGTGGGGCGATACGCAGAGAGATGTCGCTCTCCTGTGCGCCGCCCATTTGATCGGCGAGCTGGCGGGCTCGTTCCCAGCTCCCGCGCGCGGCATCGACATCGCGGGTCATCGCCCATGCGCCGGCCCGCATGTGCCACGCGTAAGCCGCCTGCAGGTCGCCAGCGGCCTGCAGGTGCTCGGCGATCAGTGCTGCATTCTCCTCCGTCGAGTCGGGTTCGCGAGCCTGGATGGCTGCGGCCAACTGCCGATGCGATTGCGCGCGGCCCGATTTCAGCTGTGACTCGTATGCCACCGTGCGGATCAGCGGATGGCAGAAGGTGTACTCCGAAAAGGGGTTGAACCGCACCTGATCGATGAGCTCGGCTGCGAGCAGTTCGTCGAAGACGGGATCGATTCCGAGCTGACTCAAAAGGTCTGCGGTGAACCGTGAACCGATCACCGCCGCCGCGTTCACCGTTCGCTTCGCGGCTGGGGGGAGACGGTCGATGCGCGCTTCGATGGCCGCCTCTACCGTTGCGGGCACGCTGATCTCGGCGGTATCGGCACGACACGTGTAACGTCCGTGGTCGCCGGTGAGAACTCCACGCTGCACGAGTTCGCGCACCATCTCCCCGGCGAAGAACGGGTTCCCGTCGGCCCGGTCGGTGATCATCCGCGCGACCGCGGCTACCGATGGGTCGTTCCCCAACAGGTTTTCGATCAGTGTCATGATGTCCGAATCGCCAAGTGACCCAAGCGCGATGGTCTGTGCACCGCGAACGTGCGCGAGCGCACCGTCGTACTCGGGGCGCGCGGTCACCAGCACCACGGTCGGGGTACGGGGGATGACCTTGAGGAACTCGGCCAGCATCGACTCGCTGATGACATCGATCCAGTGCGCGTCCTCGATGACGACCAATGCCGGCTTCGAGCGGGCTATCGTCATCGAGTTGATGAGCGAGGTCAATCGGCGCCGTCGCGCGTCCGGATCGATCTGCGGCGGCGCGGAATCGGGATCGCCGACCCCGAGCAGATCGTCGAGCAGCGTCAGATCCTCGACTGAGGCACCCGGCGGGGCTGCCGCGCGCAACTGGACACGGGCGGCGGCGCCGTGGAGTTCTGCGATCCCGCTGCCCGCTCGGAACAACCGCGTCGCCGCGCTGAACGGCACGTCGTGCGCGTGCGACTCACACGAACTCCAGATCACCTCGAGCCCCCGATCGGCGGCCAGCGCCGCCGCCTCGCGGGCCACCCGGCTCTTGCCGATTCCCGCCGAGCCGACGACATTCACCACACATCCGCGGCCTGCGACCGCGCGGTCGATGATGGCGTCGAGTGCGGCGATCTCCCACCGCCGGCCGACCAGCGCCACCTCCGCACGGCCCATCACGCCGTCGTGCGACGAGATCGCCAGCAGGCGGCGGGCAGGTACCGGCTCGTCGGATCCCTTGATGTACACCAACTCCGGATCGGCGAGCAGCACTGTGCGTTCGACGAGCCGTGCCGTCGACTCCGACAGCATCACTCCGCCTGGCGGAGCGGCCGATTCCATTCGCTGCGCGAAGCCGACCGGCTCCCCGGTAGCGGCGTAACCCAGTGCGCCGGAACCGAGTTCGCCCGCGATCACCCGGCCCGAATTCAGGCCGACCCGCAACTGCAGGGCGACGCCGTCGCGGCTTCGTACCTCACCGGCCAACTGTTCGACCTCGTCCTGAATGGCCAGCGCGGCAAGACAACCGCGAAACGCGTGGTCCTCCAGCGCGATCGGGGCGCCGAACAGCGCCATCACGCCGTCGCCGTTGTATTCAACCGTCCCGCCGTAACGCGCGACGACCGACGCGGCGCGTTCCAGCAATTCGGTCATGATCTCGCGCAACCGCTCCACGTCCAGGGTGGCGGCGATGTCGGTCGATCGCACCACGTCGGCAAACAGCACGGTCACCTGCTTGTACTGGGCCGCGACGGCCGCCCCGTTCGTCGGCGCTGCGCACTCGTCGCAGAACTTGGCGTGTTCACGCAGGTCGGTGCCGCATGAGCCGCATTTCACGCCCACAGGATAGGGCCTTCACCAGCGCCGAACACCACAATTGACCACCTCGTCAGGACCGGGTGCTCACATCGCCTCGGCCCAGGCCCGATGGCCCTCGAAGCCGAGCAACTCCGCCATCGCGCGGTACCGGTTCACGAGATCGCGATGGGCTGCGTGATCACCATGAGCAAGGGCTGCCAACGAACGTAGCTTCAACAGGGTGATCTGCGGGGCCCCGAAACCGTCGGCTACCACGGTCGACAACCAGGCCATCTGCTGGTCGGCCTCGCGCAGGTCTGCCGGCTCGCCGCGGCGCAGCAGCGTCTCAACGAAAACGCCTGCGCCCCAGATGACGTAGCCGATTCGTTCTGCTTCGCGCAGTTCGCCGACAGCGTCGCGCATCGTCGACAACGCCGCGTCGACGTCGCCGCGCGCCGCCCTTTCCCTGGCTGCGCACAGGTCGATGAGCGGAATCAGGAAGGGGATGTCCTCTCGGACGAACATGTCTCGTGCGGCCATCAGCAATTCCAGCCCGCGGTCGCGGTCCTTCAGTGCGTCTCGGTGCAGCAGTACGGCTCCCAGCACGTATTTCGACACGGAGTATATGAAACCGTCGCCGCGGCCTTCGGCGTTGTTCATCGCCTGCTCCATCGCATCCACCATGGCGTCGTCGGCGCGGAGCACACCGTAGTAGACGCCAAGACCGTAGCCCCAGCCCAGAACACCTACGGTGCTCGACGCGTGGCTCTGCGCCACCATCGACACCGCATCGCGGAGATCCTGTTGCCAGCCGCGACGATTCAGCCACCACCGGGCGATGCCGCGCCAGACGAGCGCCATGGCCAACGGCGAGCCGATGCCGAAGCCTGCACCCCTCGTCGGATCGCCGTCGGTCGCCTCGATGACCACTTCCGCCCAGCGCAGGATCTCGTCGAACCGGCCGGCGTCGAACCAGTTGGCGAAGACGATGAAGGCCAGCCCGAGCGCCGGGGTGGGGTCGCCGGACGACTCGACGAGGGCCATCTGCTCGGACGCCAGTTGCGACGCCTCGCGGACGCGGCCATGGATGACGTGACTGCCGACGAGCCCGGCCATCCCGATTGCAAGTGAAACGCTGTCTTTGCTCTGCGCGCACAGCTGTGAGAATCGCTCGAAATGGACAGCGATGTTCGGATCGATCCGCCAGCCGGTGGCCAGCAGCATGGTGCGCGGGGCGATCCGCAGCGAGAGCCGGGCGGCGGCGTCGGCGGGCAGCGCATCGGCGATTCGGCGTGCCCTCTCCCAATTCAGCCTCGCCGCCCCGAGGTCCCGGTTGGCCGACCAGCCCGCGGCCCGCATGTGCCAATCGTAAGCTGCACGCAATTCCTTTGCAGCATAGAGATGTTCGGCGATCAGCGCGGCATTCTCATCCACCGCCCCCGGCTTGCGCGTTTGAATCGCCTCCGCCAGACGGCGGTGCCACACGGCTCGATCGGACGTCAGCTGCGACTCATACGCGACGGCGCGGATGAGGGGGTGGTGAAACGCGTATTCGGCGTTCGGAAGGAAACGCACCTGGTCGATCAACTCCGTGTCGAGTAGTTCGTCGATGACCGGATCGTCCTGCAGCGCGCCGAGCAGTTCCGCGTCGAAGCGGGCCCCGATGACCGAAGCTGCGTGCAGCGTTCGCTTCGCCGGTGCCGAAAGCCGGTCGACACGGGCCTCGATGGCGGCCTGCACGGTGGCGGGCACGGTCACGTCGGCCACATCGACTGTGCAGACATATGCGCCGCGCTCGCCCGTCAACACCCTGCGTTGCACCAACTCGCGCGCCATCTGCTCGGCGAAGAACGGGTTGCCTGCCGCGCGCTCGGTGATCATCGCTGTGAGTTCACCGATGGATGGGTGTGCACCGAGGAGTTCTCCGAGCAGGGCTGACACATCCGAATCATCCAGCGGGGCAAGCGCTATCGTCTGTGCCCCGGGGACCCGTGTGAGGACGCCGCCGTATTCCGGCCGCGCGGTGATGAGCACCATCGACGGCACGCGCGCGACGACGGCGAAGAAGTCGGCGAGCATGGATTCGCTGACGGAGTCGATCCAGTGCGCGTCCTCGATGATGTACAACGCAGGTTGCGTGCGCGCCAGCGACGCGGTGTTGACCAACGCCGTCAACCGACGCCTGCGGGCGTCCGGGTCGATCCGGGGTCCCGGCGAACCAGGATCACCGACGCCGAGAATGTCGTCGAGCAGCAACAGATCCTGCGGGTCGGCCTCCGGCATGACGGCACGCAACCGCGCGCGGGCCGTCGCTGCGTCGAGGTCGGCGATTCCGCTGCCTGCCCGCAGAAACCGGGTCGCCGCATAGAACGGGACGTCCTGGGTGTGCGACTCGCAGAACACCCAGACCACCTCGACACCGCGTCCTGCCGCGACCACGGCGGCCTCGCGGGCGACCCGACTCTTCCCGATGCCGGGAGCCCCCACCACGCTGACGATCCCTCCGCGGCCGCCGATCGCACGGTCCACCATGGCGTCGAGGATGGCCATCTCCCAGCGCCTGCCGACCAGATCCACCTCTGCCGGGCCCGGTTCGTCGTCACGCGGCGTGATCCCGAGCAGGCGACGCGCCGACACCGGATCGCGGGCGTTCTTGATGTGCACCAACTCGGGATCGGACAGGGCGACGCGGTGCTCGACCAACGCAGCCGTCGATTCCGATAGCATCACTGCGCCTGGCGGCGCCGCCGACTGCATCCGTTCGGCGAACCCGACTGCTTCCCCCGTCGCCGTGTACCCCAGCGTCCCGGACCCGAGCTCTCCTGCGATCACCCTGCCCGAGTTCAGCCCCACTCGCAGCTGCAGCGACAGATGGTCTCGGCTGGCAACGTCGCGGGCCAGTTCACCTGTCATCCGCTGGATCTCGAGTGCGGCGAGGCACGCGCGAAAAGCGTGGTCCTCCAGCGCGACCGGAGCGCCGAAGAGGGCCATCACCCCGTCGCCGGTGTACTCCGCGGAGCCGCCGCCGTAGCGCTGCACGATCGCCGCAGCGCGCTCGGTCAACTCGGAGATGATCTCGCGCAGGCGCTCGGCGTCGAGCACCGCCGCGATGTCCATGGAGCGCACGACGTCGGCGAACAACGCCGTCACCTGTTTGTACTCCGGCGCGTCCGGGGTCTTCGTCAACGGCGTTCCGCACTCCGCGCAGAACCGGCTGCCTTCGCGTGGCTCGGTGCCACACGAACGGCACTCCGTCGTCCTCCGCTGATGCCGCGGGCCCACGTACTGCTCGATGGCGTCAGGGTAGGGGTTCGGATCGACCGAGTTGGGTCGAAACGACCATATTGACGACTGCGGAAGCAACGACCTCGGCCGCGATGCCCACCCTCGCGGACCGCTAGTAGTCTCGGCCCGCATGACGACGACGGGACCCCTCGCGGGGGTGAGAGTGATCGAACTCGGCGGTATCGGCCCGGGGCCACACGCGGCGATGATGCTCGCCGATCTCGGTGCAGACGTGGTGCGGGTGCGACGCCCTGGCGGCCTGACGATGCCCGCTGAGGACGTCGACCTGCTGCACCGCGGCAAGCGCATCGTCGACCTGGATGTCAAGAACCAGCCGCAGTTGCTCTTGGACCTCGCGGCCAAGGCCGACGTGCTGCTCGACTGCTTCCGGCCGGGCACGTGCGAGCGCCTCGGCGTCGGGCCCGACGAGTGCGCCGCAGTCAATCCCAGGCTGATCTTCGCCCGGATCACCGGCTGGGGTCAGCACGGACCGTTGGCGCCGACAGCGGGCCACGACATCAACTACCTGTCGCAGACCGGTGCGCTGTCGGCGATCGGCTACCGGGACCGGCCGCCGGTGGCGCCGCTGAACCTCGTCGCCGACTTCGGCGGCGGTTCGATGCTCGTGCTCGTCGGAATCGTCGCGGCGCTCTACGAGCGGGAGCGCTCCGGGCTGGGGCAGGTGATCGACGCCGCGATGGTCGACGGTGTTTCCATCCTGTCGCAGATGATGTGGACGATGAAGGCGACCGGCAGCTTGCGCGACGAACGAGAGTCGTTTCTGCTGGACGGCGGTGCGCCGTTCTACCGCACCTACGAGACCAGCGACGGAAAGTACATGGCCGTCGGCGCGATCGAACCCCAGTTCTTCGCTGCGCTGCTGGCCGGTCTCGGGCTTTCGGCCGATGAGGTGCCGAACCAATTCGACATCGGCGCCTATCCGACGATGCGTGAGATCTTCACCGAAACGTTCGCGAGCAAGACCCGCGCCGAGTGGACCGATGTCTTCGCGGGCACCGATGCGTGCGTGACGCCGGTCTTGACATGGTCTGAAGCCGCTGAGAACGAGCACCTCAGAGCCCGTTCGACGGTGATCGACAACGCAGGCGTCGAGCAGGCGGCACCTGCGCCGCGGTTCTCGAGGACACCGTCGGGCCCGGTCGGCGCCCCACCGAAGGGCACCACCGCGCTCGACGAAATCGGGTGGTGACACGCGAGTCGCCAGACGGCGCCCCGACAAGAGGTTTACATTTGCCACCATGGCGGTTCGAGCGTCGCGGGAAGTCGTCTTCGACGCCCCGGTCGACGCGATCCTCGACGTCCTCGCCGACATCGACGCGGTGCCGGCGTGGTCGACTCTGCACAAGACGGCCGAGGTGCTCGACCGGCATCCCGACGGTCGGCCGCATCACGTCAAGGCCACGCTGAAGATCATGGGGGTCACCGACAAGGAGATCCTCGAATACCACTGGGGCGAGCGCTGGATGGTGTGGGACTCATCGGAGACCTTCCAACAGCGGGGCCTACACGGCGAATACAACCTCACACCCGAGGGCGAGGACCGGACGCGGGTGCGCTTCGACATCATCCTGGAGCTCGCCGCGCCGGTGCCGAACTTCCTGATCAAGCGGGCCAAGAAACAGGTTCTCGACGTCGCGACGGAGAGCCTGCGCCGGCGCGTCGCCCAGGTCGCCCACTGAAGATCAGCCGGAGTTGATGGCCGGCGCGAGGAATTGTGCCGGGCGCCGCGGAGTTGCTCGCGATATGCCAAGTGTCGTACTCACCGAACACCCGAGCGCTGTCAACATCGTCGACGACTTCGTCACCCAGGCCAAACGCGCACACGAAGTGGGCGTCGAACAGGTCTGGCTGTCTCAGCGATTCGACCACGACGCGATCGCGCTCGCCGGGATCCTCGGCGCCCTGGTGCCGGGCCTGAAGGTGGGAACATTCGTCGTTCCCATCAACCCGCGCCACCCGCTGATCGTGTCGTCGCTCGCGCAGACCGCGCAGGCCGCGACGCGGGGAAACTTCACCCTCGGCCTCGGTCTCGGCGCCCATCAACTCGAGCGTCAGGCGTTCGGCACGCCGTTCCCGAACACCATCGGGCGGTTGCGCGAACACCTGACGGTGCTGCGGTCCATCTTCGACACCGGCGCCGTCGACTTCCACGGCGAGGAAGTCACCGCCAGCCCCGGGGAGTGGCCGGTCACGGTTCCCGGCGCGACGTCGATCCCGGTTTACGTGGCGGCGATGGGCCCCAAGGCGTTACAGGTGACCGGCGAACTGGCCGACGGGACCCTGCCCTACCTTGCGGGGCCACGCACGATCGCCGAGTTCATCGAACCGACCATCGCGAAGGCCGCGGCCGACGCGGGCAGACCGAGACCACACATCATCGCCGCGGTCCCGGTTCTGGTGACCGACGACGTCGAAGCGGGCCGTGCGGTGGCCGCCGAACGGCTGGGTTTCTACGAGGCCATCCCGTCGTACCGCAAGGTGCTCGACCGCGAAGGCGTTGACCATGCTGCCGACCTCGCCGCCGTCGGATCGGCGGAGTCGGTCGCGAAGCAACTGCGGCAGTATCTCGACGCAGGCGCGACGGACGTCGTGCTCAGCCCGATCGACAGGACCGACACGGCCGACCGCGATTCGCTGTGGGCGGTCGCCGCTTCGCTGTAGCTATCGCCGTAGCACGGCCAGCCGTCGGATCGCCTCATCAAGGGTGTCGTCGCGCTTGCAGAACGCGAAGCGCACCAAGTGATTCCACTCTGTGTCTGTCGACTCGCAGAACGCCGCCATCGGAATCGCGGCCACCCCGGCCTTCTCGGGTAGCCCTGCGCAGAACGCGGTGCTGTCGTCGTAGCCGAGTGGGCGCGGGTCGGCGCACAGGAAGTACGTGCCGAAGCTGTCGTGCACCTCGAAGCCGAGATCGGCGAGCGCAGACCCGAGACGGTCGCGCTTGGCCTGCAGCGAGTCCCGTAGTGCGGCCACCCAGACGTCCTCGGTGTTGAGCGCCTCGGCGACCGCAGGCTGGAAGGGCGCGCCTCCGACATAGCTCAGGTACTGCTTGGCGGCACGCAAGCCCATGATGAGTTCCGGTGCCCCGCAGGCCCATCCGATCTTCCAGCCGGTGACGTTGAACATCTTGGCCGCACTGGAGATGGTGATCGTGCGCTCTGCCATACCGGGGTAGTTGGCCAGCGGCAGGTGGCGGCGACCGTCGAACACCAGATGCTCGTAGACCTCGTCGGAGATCACCAGCAGGTCGGCCTCGACCGCGAGGTCGGCGATCGCGGCCAGTTCAGCGTCGGAGGCCACCATTCCGGTCGGGTTGTGCGGCGAATTGAGCATCAGCGCTTTGGTTTTCGGTGTGACCGCGCGGCGCAGCGCGTCTACGTCGATGGCGAAGCCGCGGCCGTCGGCCACCATCGGCACGACGCGACGCTCGCAGCCGGCCATCGCGATGACGGGGGAGTAGGAGTCGTAAAAGGGCTCGATGAGCAGCACCTCGCTGCCGGGCTCGAGGAGCCCGATGACCGACGCGGCGATCGCCTCGGTGGCGCCGACGGTGACGAGCACCTCGGTGTCGGGGTCGTACTCGGTGCCGAAGTTCCGCTTGCGTTGCGCGGCGATCGCTTCGCGCAGCGGTGCGATGCCCATCCCCGGCGGGTACTGGTTGACGCCGTCGGCGATCGCGTTCTCGGCGACCTTGAGCATCGCGGCGGGGCCGTCTTCGTCGGGAAAGCCCTGGCCCAGGTTCACCGCGCCGATGCGTGCAGCCAGCGCCGACATCTCGGCGAAAATCGTCACCGCATAGGGCTGCAGCCGTTTCACCGTCATGGCTTACGAGCGTAGGCCAGGAATGAAAGTCCCCGTTCGCGCGCTGTGGCCGACATGGCCTTCACCCTTGACGACGACTCCGCCCTGCTTCGGCCCGCGATCATCGGCGACGTGTCGACCGCCAACCGGTTGTTCATGGCCCCGCTGACCCGCTCGCGTGCCGAACCCGATGGGACGCCGTCGGAGTTGGCTGCGCTCTACTACGCACAACGGGCCTCGGCGGGTCTGATCGTCAGCGAGGCGACGGCGGTCTCCGCCGCGGCAAACGGCGCGTACGCGAACACCCCGGGGATATACACCGATCGGCACCAGCGCCGCTGGGCCGACATCGCCTCGGCGGTGCACACCGCGGGCGGCCGGATGTTCGTGCAGCTCTGGCACGTCGGTCGCATGGGCCATCCGGAGATCAGCGGCGCCGAGACCGTTGCACCGTCGGCGGTCGCCGCGACCTTGACCGCTCACACGCCGATGGGAGAGAAGTCGCTGCCCGTCCCGCGAGCGCTGCGCATCGACGAGATACCGGCCATCGTCGCCGACTTCCGCGCCGCAGCCCGCCGTGCCGTCGACGCAGGAATGGACGGAGTCGAGATCCATTCGGCGAACGGCTATCTGCTGCATCAGTTCCTCTCCGACGTGACCAACCGGCGCGACGACATCTACGGCGGTTCCCCGCAGAACCGGGCCCGGTTCACCGCAGAGGTGGTCGAAGCCGTCGCCGACGAGATCGGCGCGGGCCGGGTGGGGCTGCGGATCTCGCCGGGTAACAGTGCGGGCGATATGCTGCCGCGCACGCGAGGAGCAACACAGCATGAGGTCGACGACGTGTCGGCCTACGAGGCGCTGCTGAACCGCACCGCACCGCTGCCGCTGGCATACCTACACCTGTCGATCGACCCGACGCAGCCCGCGTTCGCCGTAGTCCGCACGTTGTGGGAGCGCACGCTGGTGCTCAACTCCCTGGGAGGCGTCGGGACGAACTTCTGCGAGCTCGAGAACCTCGTCGACTGGGCTGTCGTCGGCGCCGTCGCAGTCGGGCGCCCGTATCTCGCCAACCCCGATCTGATCGACCGCCTTCGCCGCGGCGCCGAACTCAACGAACCGGACGCGCTCGACGCCGTCTGACTTCACCCGCGAACGTTCCGTACCCGTCGATATTTCGCCGACTTTTCGACTGGTACGGAACGTTCGCGGGCAATTGGACCTCCCAACCAACGAGTTGGGAGGGGCTGTTAGGCTGGCATGCAGAGGACGACCGCCCATGTGGGCAGGTCTCCCAACCAACCCCATCTGAACAGGAACATCTTCATGTCTGAAGAAGCCTTCATCTACGAGGCCATTCGCACGCCTCGCGGCAAGAACAAGGGTGGCGCCCTCAACGAGGTCAAGCCGGTCAACCTGGTCGTCGGGCTGATCGACGAACTGCGCGTCCGCTACCCCGACCTCGACGAGAACTTGATCAGCGACGTCATCCTCGGCGTCGTCTCGCCGGTCGGCGACCAGGGCGGCGACATCGCCCGCACCGCCGCGCTGGTGGCGGGACTGCCCGAGACGACCGGCGGCTTCCAGCTCAACCGCTTCTGCGCTTCCGGCCTCGAGGCCGTCAACACCGCCGCGCAGAAGGTGCGCTCCGGATGGGACGACCTCGTGCTCGCCGGCGGCGTCGAGTCGATGAGCCGCGTGCCGATGGGCTCCGACGGCGGCGCATGGGCCAGCGACCCCGAGACCAACTACCGCATCGGCTTCGTGCCGCAGGGCATCGGCGCGGACCTGATCGCGACGATCGAGGGCTTCTCCCGTGAAGACGTGGACCGCTACGCGCTGCGCAGCCAGGAAAGGGCCGCCGCGGCATGGTCGGGCGGTTACTTCGCCAAGTCGGTCGTGCCGGTGCGCGACCAGAACGGCCTGGTGATCCTCGACCACGACGAGCACATGCGCGCCGACACCACCCTCGAGGGACTCGGCAAGCTGAAGACCGCGTTCGACGGCGTCGGCGCGATGGGCGGCTTCGACGACGTGGCGCTGCAGAAGTACCACTGGGTCGAGAAGATCAACCATGTTCACACCGGCGGCAACAGCTCCGGCATCGTCGACGGCGCTGCGCTCGTGCTCGTCGGCAGCGAAAGCGCGGGCCAGTCGCAGGGACTCACCCCGCGCGCCCGCATCGTCGCGACCGCGACCAGCGGCGCCGATCCGGTCATCATGCTGACCGGCCCGACGCCCGCGACCCGCAAGGTGCTCGACCGCGCAGGCCTGACGGTCGACGACATCGACCTGTTCGAGCTGAACGAGGCATTCGCCTCGGTGGTGCTGAAGTTCCAGAAGGACCTCAACATCCCCGACGAGAAGCTCAACGTCAACGGCGGCGCCATCGCGATGGGCCACCCGCTGGGCGCCACCGGCGCCATGATCACCGGAACCATGGTCGACGAGCTCGAGCGGCGCAACGCGCGCCGCGCGCTGATCACGTTGTGCATCGGCGGCGGCATGGGTGTCGCGACCATCATCGAGAGGGTGTAGGACCACAAAAATGAGCACTGTGAACACCATTGAGTGGGACAAGGATGCCGACGGCATCGTCACCCTGACGATCAATGACCCCAACGGGTCGGCCAACGTGATGAACGAGCACTACCGCGAGTCCATGCACAAGGCGGTCGAACGCCTTGTCGCCGAGAAGGATTCGATCACCGGTGTGGTCATCACCAGCGCGAAGAAGACCTTCTTCGCGGGCGGCGACCTCAACTCGATCATCCAGGCGCAGCCGGAGAACGCCGGCGACTTCTTCGACGAGGTCGAGGGCATCAAGCGCGACCTGCGCGCGCTCGAGACGCTGGGCAAGCCGGTGGTAGCGGCGATCAACGGCGCCGCGCTCGGTGGCGGGCTCGAGATCTGTCTCGCCACCCACCGCCGCATCATCGCCGACGTGCCCGGAGCCGTCGTCGGCTTCCCCGAGGTGACGCTGGGTCTGCTGCCCGGCGCCGGCGGCGTCGCCCGCTCGGTCCGGATGTTCGGCATCCAGAACGCGTTCATGAACGTGCTGAGCCAGGGCACCCGGTTCAAGCCGGGCAAGGCCCGCGAGATCGGTCTGGTCGACGAGGTCGTCGGTTCGGTCGACGAACTGGTGCCCGCCGCCAAGGCGTGGATCAAGGCCAACCCCGACGCGCACACCCAGCCGTGGGACGCCAAGGGCTACAAGATGCCCGGCGGCACACCGACGAGCCCAGCGCTGGCGGCCATCCTGCCGTCCTTCCCCGCGCTGCTGAAAAAGCAACTCAAGGGCGCGCCGATGCCCGCCCCCCGGGCCATCCTGGACGCGGCCGTCGAGGGCGCACAGGTCGATTTCGAGACCGCGTGCCGCATCGAGAGCCGCTACTTCACCTCGCTGGCCACCGGCCAGGTCGCCAAGAACATGATCCAGGCGTTCTTCTTCGACCTGCAGCACATCAACGGCGGCGGCAGCCGCCCCGAGGGCATCGAACCGGTCAAGATCAACAAGATCGGCGTGCTCGGCGCGGGCATGATGGGCGCGGGCATCGCCTACGTCTCGGCCAAGGCCGGCTTCGACGTCGTGCTCAAGGACGTCAGCATCGAGGCCGCCCAGAAGGGCAAGGGCTACTCCGAGAAGCTCGAGGCCAAGGCGCTCGAACGGGGCAGGACCACCGAAGAGAAGTCCAAGGCGCTGTTGGACCGCATCACCCCGACGGCCGACGCCGCCGACCTCAAGGGCGTCGACTTCGTCATCGAGGCGGTCTTCGAGAACCAGGAACTCAAGCACAAGGTTTTCCAGGAGATCGAGGACATCGTCGAGCCGAACGCGGTCCTCGGGTCGAACACCTCCACCCTGCCGATCACCGGTCTGGCGACCGGTGTGAAGCGCCAGGAGGACTTCATCGGTATCCACTTCTTCTCACCGGTTGACAAGATGCCGCTGGTCGAGATCATCAAGGGCGAGAAGACCTCCGACGAGGCGCTGGCCCGGGTGTTCGACTACACGCTGGCGATCGGCAAGACCCCGATCGTGGTCAACGACAGCCGTGGCTTCTTCACCAGCCGCGTCATCGGCACCTTCGTCAACGAGGCGCTGGCGATGCTGGGCGAGGGTGTCCCGGCCGCGTCCATCGAGCAGGCGGGTTCGCAGGCCGGCTACCCGGCCCCGCCGCTGCAGCTCTCCGACGAGCTCAACCTCGAGCTGATGCAGAAGATCGCCACCGAGACCCGCAAGGCCGCCGAGGCCACGGGCGCCGCCTATGAGCCGCACCCGGCCGAGGCGGTCGTCGAGAAGATGATCGAGATCGGCAGGCCCAGCCGCCTGAAGGGTGCCGGGTTCTACTCCTATGTCGACGGTAAGCGCACCGGTCTGTGGTCGGGGCTCGCCGAGACGTTCGGTGGCAACAACAGCGACATACCGTTGCAGGACATGATCGACCGGATGCTGTTCGCCGAGGCGCTGGAAACCCAGAAGTGCCTCGACGAGGGCGTGCTCACCTCGACCGCGGACGCCAACATCGGCTCGATCATGGGCATCGGCTACCCGCCCTACACGGGCGGCAGCGCGCAGTTCATCGTCGGCTACTCCGGAGCCCTCGGCACCGGCAAGGAAGCCTTCGTGGCCCGCGCCAAGGAATTGGCCGCCCGTTACGGCGAGCGGTTCAACCCGCCGGCGTCGCTGACCAGCTAGCGCCAGGGAACGAACAAGCCCCCGGGGCACCACAAGTGCCTCCGGGGGCTTTTCGTATCGTGGGAGAAATGAGTGCCGAAACCGTCGAAGGAGTCGGGTTTCGGTCCGAGCGGGGTCCCGTCCTCGTCTCGATCATGCTGTCGCTCAGCCTCGTCGCGCTGGACGCCACGGTGTTGGCCACCGCTATCCCGACGATCGTCGGCGAACTCGGCGACTTCGCGCTGTTCCCGTGGCTGTTCTCCGGATACCTGCTTGCCCAGGCGGTGACGACGCCGCTCTACGCCAAGCTCTCCGACGTATTCGGCAGAAAACCCGTCATGCTCGTCGGCATCGGCCTGTTCATGACGGGCTCGGTGCTGTGCGCGGTCGCGTGGTCGATGCCCGCGCTCATCGTCGCCCGCGCGATCCAGGGCGCGGGCGCCGGTGCCGTGCAACCGATGTCGGTGACCATCGCCGGTGACATCTACACGCTGGCCGAACGAGCGCGGGTGCAGGGGTACTTCGCGAGCGTGTGGGCCGTCGCATCGGTGATCGGACCGACACTGGGCGGGCTGTTCGCCCAGTTGGGGATCTGGCGCTGGGTGTTCGTGATCAACGTGCCGCTGTGCCTGCTGGCGGCCTGGATGATGATCCGCCGTTTCCACGAGGACACCGATCGCACCGACCGGTCCGTCGACGTCCGCGGTGCGGTCCTGCTCACCTCCGCGCTGACGCTTCTCGTGCTGGGGACCCTCGGCGGCGGACAGGCGTGGGCCTGGGTCTCGCCGCAGAGCATCGCGGTGTTCTGCACGGGCGCAGCGCTGCTGCTGGCGTTCGTCGCCGCCGCCCGGCGGACCGCCGAACCGATCCTGCCCGGCTTCGTGCTGACACGGCGCCTGTTGCTGACGACGACATTGGTCGGGCTCGGCGTCGGCGCCATCCTCATCGGGCTCACCTCCTACGTGCCGACGTATCTGGAGGGATCGCTCGGCGTTTCGCCGGTCCAGGCGGGTCTGGCACTGACCACGCTGACCATCGGCTGGCCGCTGACCTCGGGCCTGGCAGGCAAGATCTACCTCAGGATCGGCTTCAAGAGAACAGGGCTGATCGGCGCCGCGCTGGCGCTTCTCGGCACCGGCGGATTGCTGGCGGTCGTGCATCAACCGAGCATCGGCGTGATCGCAGCGCTGTGCTTCGTCACCGGCTGCGGACTCGGACTGCTCGCGTTGCCCGCCCTCGTCGCCGCGCAGTCGAGCGTGGAGTGGGGCGAGCGGGGAGTGGCCAGCGGCGCGCACATGTTCGCTCGCTCGCTCGGCAGCGCGCTGGGCGTCGCGGTCTTCGGGGCGATCGCCAACTCGATCTTCGGCGAGGGCGACGTACACACTCTCGGCGCAGCGGCCATCCAGTCGGGCACGGCGGCGGTCTTCGGCGGAGTGTTGGTGGTGGCACTCGCATCCGCCGCCGCGGTCGCCGCCATGCCGTCGACGCCGCCGGGGCACACGAACATGTGACGCAGGCTAGGCCGCCATTTCCGCGCTGTCCTGCGGGTGAAGCTGCGGATTGGCTTCGGGGTTGGCCGCCAACGCCTCGAGCACGACCGACCACACCCGCGGGTCGAGGACGACGCCCGCATGTCCGGCCGGATATCCCGGGAACCGTTGTTGCAGAATGACGTTGGTGACGCTGGGCCCCGTGAGGAGTTGCTGCGTATACGGGGTGACGATCTCGTCGTTCATCGTGATGATGTTGGTGTAGAGGACGTTCGGGTCGGAATCCTGCTTGCCGTACACCACCTGCTGAAAGTCCGAACCGACCAGTTGCTGGGTGGCGGCGGGCCCGATCAGGCCGGTGAGAGAGAGGGCGAGCGGCCCGACGACCGGGAGCTGGAACAGTGCCACCAAGCCGTTGAAGTCGGTGCCGTGGTTGCTCGGTGCGATGCCGATGACCTGGGACACCTTGTCGGCGCCGCCTTCGACGTTGTTGATGTAGTAGGCGGGCAGAATGCCGCCGCCCTGCGAATGGCCGATCAGGATCACCTTCTCGGCGCCGGTTTCCTGCAACACCCTGTCGATCTCGACGTCGAGTTCCTCGGCCGACTTGGCGATGTCGCCGGTCGCCTGGATCGGGAAGTTGGGGTCGCCGGTGACATTGCCGTAGTTGAACGTGTAGACCTTGTAGCCGGCATTGGCCAGTACCGGCGCGCCGACCGACCAGTTCACCCCCTGGGTCACACCTGTTCCGTTCAGGAGAATGATCGGGGTCGGGTGCGTGACCACCACCGTGTCATCGTTTGCGCCCGGCGGCGGCTGTTGAGGATTGAACAGCGCCAGCCCGTTGAAGACCCCGTAGGTCACCGTGAACCGGCCCGACTCGGGGACATCGAATCCGGCACCCATGAACGATCTGCCCGCCGCGGCGGCGGTGTTCGCCAGGGCGGTGGCAAGCGCATAGGGCACACCCGAGAAGTCGTTGGGGCCGAAGACCGTTGCTACGGCCTGGGCGGCGGTGTACACCGCCGAGGCGGCCACCACGCCGGCGTCGGAGAAGAATCCGGTGGCCGCCCTGCCCAGCTGCTGCGGGCTGGGAGGAGCGATGCCCGGCGAGATCGGAGCGGGTGGGTCAGCGGGCGTGAGGTTCGCCGACGGCGGCGCCGGGTTGGGCTCGCGAGGGGTCGTCGCTGTGCCTGCGGTGGCGCGTCGAGAAAAGATGTTCGTCGGCTGGACGGCGGCCCTGACACCGTCGAGCGCGCGCTCACCGTGCCGGACGCCGCCGAGGCGCGACGGGCGCAACGTGATTACGTCGGCGGAGGCGCCTGCGTCGTCTGCGGCGTCGCCGGTGGCCTCGACCGGGTTGCCGCGCGCGGTGTCCGCGGTTTCCGACTGCGGTTGCTGCCGAACGGATTTCGGCTTGCGGGGTGATCGTGTGGTCGGGTCCGCCGGACCCGCGTTCACGCGGTCGGTGATGAGGTCGCGGATTTCGGAGCCGAGGTGGCGGGTCAACCGCTGAAGCGTCGCGCCAGGTCGCCTCGGCGGATCGGACTTCGTGGCACCCGCCGCACTCGTTTCGCGCGCTGCCTGCGCGGTGTCCGACTTCGTCTGGTCATGTGACGGCGGGGAGTCGTCGGCGTTGGCCACTCCCGCCGTTGCGGCGACGGTCATCCACGCACACAGCACGAATGCCGCCGCAGCCAGCCGTACCCACCAGAAGATCGTCGACCTGCGAATCGTTGACAACGAATCCCTCCCAACCGCCGAGGATTGCACTCTAACCAGGCGGAAGCGGGCGGGTCCGCGTTTTGCTGGAGTCGGTGCGGGCCGGTGTTGGCTATGGTCGACGCGTGACCGAGACCTTCACCGAGCGGTTCGCGGCGGCCCTGGCCGGCTACGGCGACGGGCCCTGCATCGAGTACGACGGCCGGTGGTATTCGGGTGACGACGTGACCGCTTACGGCGACGCGATCGCGGCGGTGCTGCGCGGCGCCGGCGTCGCCGACGACGCACCGGTGGGGCTCGTCGTCCGTAACCGCCTGCCGCACGCCGCGGCGATCGTCGGGTTCATCGCAGCGGGCCGCACCGTGTCGATGATCTACTCGTTCCAGTCGGCAGAGGCGATCGGCCATGACATCGAGACGCTGGAACTGTCCGCGATCGTTGCCGACGAGCAGGACTGGACCGACGAGGTCGTCGCCGCGGCCAAGCGGGCGGGCAGCGCCGGTGTCGCACTGTCACTGCGGGCACCGACCGTCGTCCCGGTCAGCGGCCTCGAGCGACGCGACCCCGCACGTCGGCACGCCGACGCCGAACCCGGTGTGGCACTGCAGATCCTGACAAGTGGCACCACCGGGCCGCCGAAGCGCCAGTCGATCAAGACCCGCGTTCTGGAGCGGACGGTCTTCAGCGTCACCAGCGGCGAAGCGGCGCCGCCGGACGCCCCGCCGGAATTCTCGTACTGGCAGTTCGGCGGCATCGGGGTCTGCCAGTTGATCGCGGGCGCCTACAACCGGCGACGGATCGTCATCCTCGAGCGGTTCACCGTCGAGGCTTTCGTCAACGCGGTCAAGACACACGGCATCAAACGCTCAGGCGTGCAGCCCGCGGTGATCAGAATGCTGCTCGACGCCGACGTTCCGAAAGAGGATCTGGCGTCGCTGGAATTCCTGATCAGCGCCTCAGGCCCGCTCGACCCGCACACCCGCGACGAGTTCGAGACACGCTATGGCATACCCGTCAAATTGGCTTACGGTGCAACGGAGTTCGCCGGTTCGCTGTGCGCGTGGACAGCGGATATGGACCGCGAGTTCGGGGCCACCAAACGCAACAGTGTGGGCAGGGCGCTGCCCGACACCGATCTGCGCATCGTCGACCCGGACACCGGTGCCGAGTTGGCCGCAGGCGAGCGCGGCCTGCTGGAGGCGAAGATCGCCGCGATCAGTGAGGACTGGATCCGCACCACCGACATAGCCTCGATCGACGAAGACGGGTTCGTCACGCTGCACGGGAGAGCCGACGGTGCCATCAACCGCGGCGGCTTCAAGATTCTGCCGGAATCGGTTCGCGCCGTACTGATTTCGCACCCCGCGATCCGCGACGCCTGCGTAGTGGGCGTGCCCGACGTCCGTCTCGGACAGGTGCCGTTCGCGGCCGTCGAAGCCATCCCTGGTGAGCCGGTGCCCGACGAGGAGGAGTTGAAGGAATTGGTGCGGCAGTCGTTGCCGGTCTACAACGTGCCCGTGGCGTTCGCCGTCGTCGACGAACTGCCCCGCAACCCGGCGCTGAAGGTCAGCATCCCCGCGGTCGCCGCGCTCTACGACGCCCGGGCAAGCGGGTAGTACCGCCCGGCGTCCTTATCCGTTTCGGTTCATCGCGGGCTCGCTGCCCGACGACAACAGCTGCCGCGAGCTCACGTCACAGTGATCCGAGGTCGGCGGACAACCAGTGTTGCGGCTTCATGTATATCGTCACGCTTTCACCGTGCTCGCGGCGCGCGAACTCGAGATACGGCTCGACCTTGTCCGGCGGCAGGTATCGCCTGACCATCTCGACCAGTTGCTCGTCGGTGGCGGGTTCGATGCGGCTGACCGGCCCGTCGACGGCGACATACCGGACCGACGGCTCTTCGCGCTGGACCATCAGCGTGAATTCGCCCTGGGTCTCGATGAGCCGGTGCTTGCGCGAGCCTGCACCGGTGTGGACCCACGGCTCCCCGCCGGGGCTGTACTGGTACCAAATCGGCACGGTCAGCGGGCCGCGCTTGTCGCCCGCGCTCACCGACAGCGCAGCGATGCGAGGTTCTGCGAGAAACTGTTCGCGTTCATCCTTTGTCAGGGCCATGATCGCCAGGCTAGTCAGAACGGTGGGTCCGTGGTGTTGCGCTTGCGCTCCGCTTCGATCCGGGCGTTGCGCGCAGTGGTCCTCGGTTGTGTCCGGCTGGGCATCATCAGCCCTCGCGCCGGTTCCGACACGCGCGGGGCGGGCGGCAGCGGCGCGGTGGCCGTGTCCCATCGGGGGAAGAGCGCCCTGCTGCCGGGATGGGTGACGTAGGTCTTGCCCGTCGGTGCCGTCCACGTCGCCGATCCGTCAGCGGCAAGGGTCACTGACCAGTCACCGACCCAGAACGTCTTGAGCAGGTGGTGTTTCCGGCACAGACAAATCAAGTTCGACCCGTGGGTGTGCCCGATCGGGTAAGGCAGGACATGGTCGATGTCGCACCGCTCGGCAGGTACTCGGCAACCAGGGAACCGGCATGTCAGGTCGCGGGCCCGCACGAATGCCGCGAGCTTGGCAGACGGGCGGTAACGCGGTTCGGGCGCGGCGTCGCATGGAGCCACAAGAGGTTTGACGGGCACCCCGCGGGCCAGCAGATCAGCCAACAACGGGGTGGGGATCGGCACACCCTTATCCGCGAGGACCGCGGTTCCGCCTTGGCTGGGTTCGACCTTCTCGTTGTGGTTGGGTTCGCGCGCGGCCGTGACGGCGTCTTGGTCGGCGATGACGGTGATGACGACCGAGGGTGTCGGCGCGGGTTGGGTCTTTCTCGCGCAGTTGGGGTCGGGACAGCGGCAGGCGAGGTGATCGTGTTTGTCGACCATGGCCGCAAGAGCGTCTGATCGGCGCTCACCCACAGACCGCGGGTCGTGCTCGCACACCGTCGCGGCGATTGCGGCGATCTTCTTCTCCACCAGTGCGCCGTCGGTGGCGAGCAGCCGCCCGAAGATCGACACCGTCCCGGCTTCGTCCTCTCGGGCGCCGACGGTGATGTCGCGTTGCCGCGTGCGTTGCTCGGCGGTGATGACCGCTGCGGGGTCGTATTCGTAGATCAGCGCGTCGAGCGCGGCGGTGAGACGGTCGTCGGGCAACGGCCCCCACGTCCGCGCCCGCTCCGAGAGCGCCGCGTCGATCCGGCCCCAGACGGTGTCTTCGACGATCAGACGGGTGCGCCACGTGATGGTCGCGACCACCCGCGAACTCATCGCGCCCAGTGCGAAGAGCGATGCCACCTTCGGGAGGCGGTCGCGCAGCGACTCGGCGATGCGCAACTGTCCGCAGGCCTTACCGTGGGAGATGTTCATCGCCGCGGCGATTTCGGCGGCGGTGGAATCGAACCCGTCACACGCCCACATCGACCGCCCGTCATCGTCGGCGTTACCGACGCGGCGGTTCAACAGTTCTCCGATCGCCGACGAACGCAACGCCGCGGCCGCGGCCTCCGCACGGGCCGCCTCCGAGATCGTGGCCACCAGGCCCGCCTCATCGAGTTCTTCGAACACAGGTTCGATTATGCCCGCGGTGTCTGACATTGATGTTGTTAAGCAGGTTCGGGTGAGGATGGTCTTGCTCGTTCGCCGCCGGTGATGACTCAGGGTCTGACTGACGCCCTGCTGGGTTGTCTTCCAATTGATTTGTCTCACCGGCGACGT